>NZ_JACFQU010000059.1:0-355 GCF_016101285.1 Gilliamella sp. W8136 | reverse complement strand
AATTAATCTATAATCTATATAAATATTAAAATAATTAAACAGTTAACCAATTAACAATATTTTTGGTTAATTGTTTGACGAATATTAATGAAAGAATGTTTGGCTAATTGAGACAATAAGAATTGGTCAAACAAAAGTTAATATTAATTAATCTATAATCTATAATCTATATAAATACTATAATAATTAAATAGTTAACTAATTAATAATATTTTTGGTTAACTGTTTGACGAATAACAATAAAAGTAATGTTTGGCTAATTGAGACAACAAGAATTGGTCAAACAAAAGTCGATATTAATTAATCTATAATCTATATAAATATTAAAATAATTAAACAGTTAACCAATTAACAA
>NZ_JACFQU010000058.1:0-364 GCF_016101285.1 Gilliamella sp. W8136 | reverse complement strand
CATAGTAAAAGATCTTCTTTTTTGACTGAATAAAAGTGACTTTGTAAAAAAGTTTCAGGTAACACCTACGTTTCAGTAAAAAATGATTAGGATAATATGAGTTGTAATGATTTAACGTTAAATATCCGCATTTATCAGTAAAATCAGACATAGTAAAAGATCTTCTTTTTTGACTGAATAAAAGTAGGTTTGTAAAAAAGTTTCAGGTAACACCTACGTTTCAGTAAAAAATGGTTAGGATAATATGAGTTGTAGTGATTTAACGTTAAATGCCCGCAAATATCAGTAAAATCAGACATAGTAAAAGATCTTCTTTTTTGACTGAATAAAAGTGACTTTGTAAAAAAGTTTCAGGTAACACCTA
>NZ_JACFQU010000057.1:0-377 GCF_016101285.1 Gilliamella sp. W8136 | reverse complement strand
ATGAGTGCTAATATCACTGCTATTATCGTTATTATTGCCGTTACTGTCGTCGGTATCAATATCACCACTGTTTTCATCATCATTACTGTTGTAATTATTTATATCATTGTTATTGGTATTACTACTATTGCTATTTAAGCCTTTATAGTGCTCATCATAACGGTAATCAGTGCCATAAGTGGTGTTATCTTTTTGTTGGCTGTTAACTTCACCGAGTAAATTGGCCTGCGCATCGCGGTAGTTATAATCCTGTACTTGTACCGAAGATTCCACCATCTGACTGTGTAAGGTCATATCCCAGACACTTTCAACGCCATTATCCAGTGTGCCACTCGGTTGTTTGTACACAATATCAGCCACCTGCTGATAACCTTGCT
>NZ_JACFQU010000007.1:0-170086 GCF_016101285.1 Gilliamella sp. W8136 | reverse complement strand
GAGTTGAAGTTATTCAAAATAATTTAATTATATTAATAAGTTAAAATTAATTTTGTAAAAAATATTCAGGAGTCTATACCATTTCATTAAATAAAATTCATAAAATTTAATTTATACTCATAAATCATGTTAATAAATAGCTACTGAGTTTAAAAACATTGTGGAAACCAGTCTTTTTTGTTCATTTACGGTTTAACGTTATTATTAGCAAAATTAAGAAAAAAAAGAATTTTTTGAATAGAAATAATTCAATGAAAGATATTTATCATTTGCTAGGAAAAGTAACGGTATAGTGCCATAATAACAATATCACATAATCCATATTAGGCATTTTTCTTAAATTAACTTACTGTTTAACTTGAGTTATTTTGCTATAAATTTAAATTAACGTATCCAATATAGAAAAATGAAAAAAAAGCATATTCAACAAATATTAGCTGTTTTGCCTAACGGTACTACCTTAGTTAGCGAAAAAATAGATTATTTAGATTATCAAACAATAGCCATAGCAAAAAATATTACGGCGCTTGATGCTTATAAGATAATGACATCTTATCAGCCTAAATGGTTAGAGTTTCTATTTAAAATAAGAGATTTTTTAGTTAGATTAGTTGGAATTAAACCTGTTCATGGATTTAATAAGCCTGAGCCACACCATCACAATCTTGAAACTTCAAATACCCTCCATTTTTTTACAGTTATTGAACAGACCCCAGATAAACTCACATTACAGGTAAAAGACTCGCATCTTGATGTTTGCCTATGCTTACGGATTACTAATAATACGGAGAAGACTAATATAATGTATCTTATTGCTTCAGTTAATAATCATAACTTTTGGGGAAAATTATATATGATGCCAGTTTCTATTCTTCATCCATTTATAGTTAGACAATTATTTCGTAATTTTAAATAATAAAATGATGATATTGATGTTTTGTTATTTGGTGTTGCTCTTTTAGTTTTAATTATAAAAAGATAAAAAATTCTGATTACTTTCAGATGGATTTTATTTTTAATTAAGAAGTTAAAACATAAATAAAAACACAAAGAAAACTAAGGAATGGCAATTTTTATTAATATTGAAAACATGATAATAAAAAATAAAACCAATAAAAAAGCCCCATTTAGACGAGCTAAATGAGGCGGTTCGGATCGATTATAAATGCTTATTGCACACCTGGAATGGTATATTCCATGATGAGTAATAATGTTGGTAAAATAAAGATTGATAAAACGGTTGAAGCAAAGAAAATGCTTGATGCATGCTCTTGTTCAACATTCCAGTTATAAGCCAAAATAACCGCTGTTGATGCCGTTGGCATTGCAAGTAAGAAAACTAACTCTTCTGCTTCCATTCCTGTGATACCAAATAGATGTACAGCAATTAACGCAACAACTGGTGTAAAGAAGCTTTTCAAAACTACGTTGATCATAAGTGGTTTTGACATTTTTAATTTAACACCGTAGATACCCACACCTACCGCAATTAACGAGATGAAGTTACAAGCATTAGACATGATATCGAAAGTGTTAAATATAAAGTGTGGCATCCAAGTTGTACCATCAGTCACACTCACCACTAAACCAAGAATAACACCTAAGAACATTGGTTTCATCAGTGAACTTTTTACTGCACTAAAAACCATTGCACCCGTTACTTTACCACCTGATATTTTGGTGTCACATAATTCTAATAGAAAAATAGTCATAGGAATTAATGACAATGCCACAACAAAGTTAGCGACTGCAACAGAAATGGTAGATGAGGCGCCTAACATTAACGTTAAGAACGGAACCCCCATTCCCCCCATATTTGGGAAGCAGCATAACATTGAACTCATGGCTGTTGATTTGAGATCTTTATGTAGAACGTATTTATTCACTAAGAAACAAACGATCCATAAAAATGACATAGTGCAGAAAAAGGCAATCATCCAAATACCATTGAATATTTGCGATGGCTTAGCGTGTGATGTATGCACAAATAGTAATGCTGGGAATACAAAGTTAGATACAAGTCCAGATAATAATTTTTTAGAATCTTTCGTAAATATTCCTTGCTGTACACACAACCAACCAAGAAAAATAAGTAAAAAAACCGGAAGACAAGAACTTACAACTTGTCCAACTGCAGACCAGATTAGATTCATTTTTTAAAAACTCCTAAAATAATATTACTTGAAATACAAATTCGGTAATTGTTCGGTAACTTTTGATTAGATTTTTTTTAGACCGAGCTAAAGCGGATAACAAAGTTGAATGTATTTATTACATGTAAAAGTGCATGTTTGTTTTTTGAAATTCTATATTGCTTAATGTTGTTTTACATGATGTAAGCTTAACTAAATACATTGTTAATATGTCAACCTTTGTTATATCAAATGGAAAATTCTGTAAATTGCGCGGTATTATACTTATTCTTTTTTAACTTGTGTTAAGCAAGGTCTGCAACCTATCTTAAAAAGAATAAAAAATCATTCAATTTTGATTTGACACCACTAAATAGCAAAGTTTTATTTCATAAAAATCAATAAATAAGATCACAGAGAAAACGCGTGTTAAATTATGGTAAAAGTTAATTTGTCCATTAACCCTTTCGTTTTGCTGCTTTTTATAGCACTTTATTAACAATAAAAAGCGACTGATTTTATAGTTAAAAAACTGATTTAATTTGTTTATATAAAAGCATGGCAACAACACATGATTATTTATCTTTATATTATCAAGATAAATAATTAACATAACAGATAGTGAATTATGTTTTTAAACTATCAATGAATAATTAATACAATGTAAGCGATTTATGTGACATGAGAAAATCAATAATGTCATTTGGACTATTTTTAAGTTAAAAATTGCTTATCTTTGCCCTACTATTTTTAATTCCACAAGAATTGGAAAGCCCAAAAATGTTAGCTGTTGCTTAATATCAATTGCGTTTTTTTGCTCAATTTCTATTTTTTTACAGTCAAAAATTTTTGTATCAGCTATTTTATACTGTATATTTATACATATATTCGTTTTTTTAATATGTCTATAACTTTATGTCCATAACACAATGAAGTAGATTTATATGTTAATTTTAAGGAGAACGTACTTGCGTAATAATTGTATTATACTTGGCATGGTTAATACTGCCGATAAAAATTATTTAACTTTAATTGATACGCCAGTAAGAGCTGGATTTCCATCCCCTGCAGATGATTATTTGGAAACGAAACTTAATTTGACTGAACATTTAGTAAAGCATCCTAGCGCAACCTATTATATTAAAGCCGTGGGCGATTCTATGATCGATTATGGTATTTTTAGTGGTGATTTGTTAGTTGTTGATCGTTCTTTGGAGCCTAAAATCGGTGATATTGTAGTTGCCGCTGTTGATGGTGAGTTAACATGCAAATGTCTTGGAATATTCGATAACCAGCATCATTTATTGTCAGGTAATTCTCTTTATCCGCCAATTCCCTTAGTGGGGAAAGATGTTCATATTTGGGGAATTGTCATACATACCATCCATTCATTACGAAAAAGAGCACATGTATGATCGGTCTAATTGATTGCAATAATTTCTATGCTTCGTGTGAACGCGTTTTTAATCCTAAATTAGAAGGAAAACCAATTGGGATCTTGTCCAATAATGATGGCTGCGTTATCGCGCGTTCAAATGAATTAAAACCATTAGTACCTATGGGGATGCCGGCTTATCAGATCCCATCTAAAATTCGTAAACAAATAATTTTGCTAAGTTCAAATTATGAACTTTATGGTGATATGAGTCAGCGGGTCTTTGATACTGTACAAAACCATACCCCGAGTATTGAGCTTTATTCTATTGATGAAGCTTTTATTCAACTAGATGGATTTACAGATATAACAGCACATTGTTTAAAAATAAAAAATGTTGTAAAACGAGATACGGGTATTCCTGTTAGTATCGGTATTGCTCCAACGCGAACATTGGCAAAGTTAGCTAATCATATAGCCAAAAAACAAGCCATTTATCAAAATGTTTATTGTTTACCCACAGATGAAAAATCACTAAAAAATATATTAGAAACTTTTTCAATTAATAATATTTGGGGCGTAGGTCGACATATCGCAAACAAACTAAATAGAATTAATATTCATACTGCATGGGATCTGCGTCAAGCTAATCTAAAATATATTAGAAAGAACTTTTCGGTAACTCTAGAACGAACCGTATTAGAATTACAAGGTATTAACTGTATTGAGTTAGATGACCTATCCACTCCGAAGAAAAATATCATGATATCACGTAGTTTTGGTCGTTTAACGAGTACACTATTTGATTTACAAGAAGCGATTCGTCTGCATGCAAGCCGTGCAACTGAAAAGCTTAGACAACAACAATCTGTCGCTAGCGCTATTCTAGTCTTTTTAAAAACGAATCGCTTTTGTGACAATTCAAATCAATATCACCCATCAATCGTAGTACCACTCTCTTTTCCAACAGATGACTCACGATTAATTATTCACGCAGCACAAAAAGGTTTGCTAGCAATATATAAGCAAGATGTTTTATTTATGAAATCAGGGATAATGTTATTGGACCTAAAAATTAAAAACAGCCATTCACAACCAGACTTTTTCACTACACCTTTAACAAACCCATCGCTGCATAAAAACGACAAACTTATGAAAACAATTGATAGCATTAATCAAAAAATGGGTAAAAATACGATCCAATTAGGAGGAATACAAAAGTCTGCGCCTTGGCAAATAAAACGTCAATTATTAAGCAAACGTTATACAACTCATTGGAATGAATTACCATTAGTGAAATAAATAACTAAAAATAGTAATCATTATTATATATAATAAGCTCAAGGGTAACATTTATTCTAGCGATGGATATTAAATATCCTCAATAATTGACCATAACATAAAAACGGATTGATTAGGATGAAAGATACAGAATTAGAAATAGAAAGACTCAAAACGTTAAGTACTACATTGAATCATAAAAAATGTGTTTCAACTTATAAATCAAAGCAACAACAGGATCTTTCTAATATACCTATATTAAAACCATTGCTTGTTGTTGTATTAAATGGTTGTAAAATCGTTGGTAACGAAACTAAAGTTGCGTGTAACGTAGGTAATTTTGTTTTTTTTACCGATGTACAAACAATGAATATGCGAAATATTCCTGCCAATACCAATTATCTTGCAGTACTCGTTGAGTTTGAATTTTCTGATTTTGATAATAATTTAATAAATAATAATGCTAACAAATCTGAAACATATACATTCGGTAAAGCTAATAGCGCTTTATACAAATGTATATCTCAACTTGTTGAATGTTTAGATTGGGCAACAGAAGATATAATAGAAAACCGAAGAAAAGAGATCATCAATTTATTGGCTAGTTCAGGATATCCGAATTTAGCTTGCCTTCCTAGTCAAAAAGAAACTACCCTAAAAGTTATCGAAATATTTAAAAGAAACGACAATAAAAAAATTACAATAGATGATGTGAGTAAAGAAATTTGCATGAGTAAAGCGACGTTATATCGCAAATTAAAGTTTGAAGGGGAAAATATCCAAAAAATAAAAGAAAAGGTGTTAATGGGACGAGCACTTCACTTATTACAAACATCGAGCTTTTCAACAGAACACATTGCCACAATGGTTGGCTATTCATCTACTGCTCGATTTTCTCAACGATTTAGAGCTTATTTTGGATTATCACCAAAAGAATTAAAAAATACCAAACGAATTTAATCGTTTTTTAATATAAAAAATCCCATTAAATTGGGATTTTTTTTAATATACAATATTTGTTGGATAAAGTTAGTCCAAGTAAACGTTTTTATCATTTTAAAATATCAGTATTTTTTTAAGATAAATTTTTAAATACAAATAGATAACGGCAAATCAGTTATCAACAAATTACCCTATTCATGTAGAATTATAATTATTTATCTTAAAAACAATTAATATCAAAGTTAAATAGTATCAGTGGCGTTCGAATTTGCACAAAAAGAGTTAATAAACGTTAAAAAACTAGATTGGAGTTTGCAATAATGCCTTCCATGGCAAAATTGCAAAGGTTTTTAGTGATACCAATCATCCATGGGTAATAAGCCAAAAATGACCTTTACTTTGATATCAATTAAATCAGATATTTTTCCTTAGAACTATTTCCCTTTAGAACTAACTCCTTTTAGAACTAATTCCTTTTAAACTAAAAGGATTAATACTGATTTTTTTACACTATCAAAATATCCATAAAATGACAGTATTTCTATAAATACCCTATCCCAAACTACAATGTTGGTATGATTTAATACCCAACCTCATTTGCGATATGTGCTAAATTATAACAAGTAATTTTGTAAAAAAAATAACAATTAAATTCATTTTATTAACAAAATCTTTCAATTTGTTTACATAACCTTAAGATTGAGATTTACAAGTCGCATGACATGATGAGATTTGCACGATTTCTTAATGCTTACTAATTGATAATTAATGAGAAAATATACATATCTATCTATTTGAGAGGAGACAAATATTGTACCTTTTTATTTCAAATTTGTACCAATAAGTAACATTTCTATTCAAAATCATG
Organism: Gilliamella sp. W8136; assembly: GCF_016101285.1. NCBI lineage: Bacteria > Pseudomonadati > Pseudomonadota > Gammaproteobacteria > Orbales > Orbaceae > Gilliamella > Gilliamella sp. W8136. The sequence continues at coordinate 163,488 of NZ_JACFQU010000007.1, read as the reverse complement.
ATTCATTGTTTTTTGAAATGGACTCAAATGATCTATTTATATTGAATATTATTGCCTAGTTCTAAAAAATGATATTTAGATTTTTTATTAAAGATATTGTACGTTTTGTTATGTAAACTATTTGAGTGATTTTGAAATAACTGATTAATTTAATATGATTTTTTTCGCATTATGAAATCAATGGCATATCTTATTATGGTTATAAATTAGATGTACTGATTTAATATTACCGAATATCTTATTCTGTGTAGATACCTTTTGTATGCATAAAAAAATGTGTCTATTGCAGTAAGAGTGATGAAAAAGAATAACAAGTCAAAAAGAGACAAAATAAATCATTTTGTCATATTATGAAGATATGGGATCTTATGATCCCATATTGACAATTGAACTACGGAAACGCTTAAGGGCAATGAGAAAGAACACACAACCAATGGCTAACAGCCAAGCATAGGAAGTCCAAACCACACTTAAACCCGCGCCACGATATAAAATGGCTTGTCCTAATTCAACAAAGTGAGTAGTAGGAGCAAATAACATAATATTTTGAACCACTTCAGGCATACTTTCTCGTGGTGTACTCCCCCCAGAAAGCATCTGTAACGGCAAAAGAATTAAAATGAATAACATTGCAAACTGTGCTGTTGATTTAGCAACGGTAGCCATAAAGATACCAAGTGACGTTGTCACGAATAAGTGCAGAGCAGCACCAATCAAAAATAGAGTAATCGACCCCTCAATCGGTACATTAAGCCAACCTTGAACAACCAGTAAAAGTGCTCCCCATGTTGAAACCAGAACGACAAGCCCCATAGACCAAACTTTTGAGATCATAATTTGAAATGGTGTAACTGGCATTGAAAGCAAGTGATCGATCGTGCCATGTTCACGTTCTTTCATTAAAGCAGCACCAGTCAAAATAATCGACAAAGTAGTAACAATATTAATAATTTCAACAACCGAACCAAACCAAGACCGAGTTAAATTTGGATTAAATGCAGCATGAACTTCAATGTTAACTGGCAAACTGGTTGGTTTATCAATTTGATTAAAATATTTTGTTATTTCGTTATTCACAATTTGAGTAATATAGCCATTTCCAACAAACGCCTGCCCCATTCGCGTTGCATCAACATTAAGTTGAATTTCAGGACTTTGATTATTTAAGACATCGCGTTGAAAATTAGGCGGTATATTTAATGCAAAGGTATAAGTGTCTGTATCCATTCCACGATCGACAACATCCATTGAATGTAATTTAACGGGTTTATTAAACATTGGTGGATAAAATGCCGCAATAATTTGCCTTGATAAAGGTGAATCATCTTCATCAACCACGGCAATCGAAGCGTGATGAAGCGAATCAGAAGTTGCTGTTGCAGCAGAATAAATATCAATTGTAAAACAGTAGGCGATTAAAATTAACATGATTGGATCACGAATTAATCCCCATAATTCTTTAACACCTAAGCGATAAATATTAATAAAACCTTGCATAATATCTATCCTTCTTGTTTCTTGAGAAGAAATATACTTGCACCAAGTATAATCGGAATGGTAATGAGTAATATAAATATCGAATTATGTAAATCAACAAGTCCTAATGCTTTATTAAAAACGCCTCGCGCAATAACAAGCATATGACTTGTTGGATAAACTTCACCAATATATCGCCCAATACCCTCTAAAGATGCGACTGGATTAAGTAATCCTGAGAATTGTATTGCAGGTAACATCGTACCAACCGTAGTTAAAAATATAACCGCGACTTGACTGCGTGTTACTGTCGAGGCAAGCAATCCAAATCCTGTTGCAATAATACAATAAGCTAATCCTGCTAAACATAAAGTCAGGAAGCTTCCTTTTATCGGCACATCAAATATGGTGATGGCCATAATCAGGAGTAATAAGAAGCTCAGCATCGAAATCACAATATAAGGAACTTGCTTACCTAATAAAAACTCAGTTCTTGTAACAGGAGTAACATATAAATTGATGATTGAGCCCATCTCTTTTTCACGAACAACGGATAAGGCTGCTAACATAGATGGAATCATTAATAATAGAATTGGAATTACAGCCGGAACCATTGCTTGTAAACTTTTAACATCAGGATTATAACGATATCGAGTCTCAATGTTCGCCAATGAGCTAGATTCTGTTCCAGTTGTTGTTTTTATCTTTTCACTTAACCAAGCAAGATGCATACCTTGCACATAGCCTTTAACCGTATCTGCTCTAGATGGCATAGCACCATCAATCCAAATACCAATATTAACGGGATCTCCGCGTTGTATATCTCGTCCAAAATTAGGCGGTATCTCGATAGCTAAAGAGATCTCATTACTTCTCATTCTTTGATCCATATCATCATAATCAAGGATGGGAGGTTTTTCGATAAAATAGCGCTTAGACCCTGAAAGGTTTAGAGTGTAATTTTGGCTGATAATACTTTGGTCACGATCTAACACTGCAAATCTTAAATCCTGTACATCCATGGTGATACCATAACCCATAACCAGCATTAAGATTGCCGAACCTAAAAAGGCTAATAAAGCACGCAAAGGATCACGTGATAACTCTAATGTTTCACGCCACAAACAACCAATCATACGAGTCAAGCTAAATACTTGTAGATGATGGGTTCCTTGAGTTACCTTAACAGGTTCATTCGTTACGGTTTTGGGTGTTTCACTCTCCTTTTCATCCATATCTGTATCATCGGCTCCTGCATCAACTAAATAACGGATAAACGCTTCTTCCAGAGTGTTCGCATTTTTAGAATGAATAATATTATCTGGTGTATCACTGGCTAATACTTTACCTGCATGCATTAATGAAATTCTATCGCATCGAGCAGCTTCATTCATAAAATGGGTGGTAATAAATACGGTTACTTTATCCTTTCGAGAAAGCTCAATAATCAAACGCCAAAAGTCATCACGAGCAATGGGGTCGACCCCAGAGGTAGGTTCATCCAAGATAAGAATTTCAGGATTATGAACCACCGCAACCGATAAAGAAAGCCTTTGCTTAACACCTAAAGGTAGACTTTCAGGCAAACTTTTTACGTCATTTTCTAAACCAAAACGTTTAAGTAATTCATTCACTCTTGCTGGTATTTTGCTTTCTTCAATACCAAATAGGCGTGCATGTAAAATGAGATTTTGTTCAACAGTTAATTCACTATAAAGCGAAAATGCCTGAGACATATAACCTAAATGACGTCGAACATTGATATCACTGGCATCGACCGGTTTACCAAATAACCACGCTTCGCCTGATGATATCGGTAATAATCCAGTTAACATCTTCATGGTTGTTGATTTACCACAACCATTTGATCCTAAAAAGCCAAATATCTCACCTTGTTTTATTGAAAAATTAACATGATCAACTGCAATAAAATCGCCAAATTGTTTGGTTAAGTCTTTAGCTTCAATTGCAACTTGTAAATCTTGATTTATGGCTAATGGGGGGATTTCAACGGCTTCATAACCTTCCCTAGCATCTTCTGGCATTAACTGAATAAAAGCATCATCTAAATTATCTTTACCCGTTTTGGCTAATAATGCTTGTGGCGTGCCTGTTTCAAGAATTTTACCGCCATACATTGCAACCAACCAATCAAAGTTTTGCGCTTCATCCATATAAGCCGTTGCGACAATCACGCTCATTTGCGGTCGTTGTTCACGAATTTTATTGATTAATTGCCAAAATTGGGCACGAGAAAGAGGATCAACACCCGTAGTCGGTTCATCAAGAATCAGTAAATCAGGGTCATGAATCAGGGCAGAACATAAGCTGACCTTTTGTTTCATACCACCTGAAAGGCGACCCGCTGGTCGGGATAAAAAGGGATATAAGCCCGTACTTTTAGTTAATTCGTCAATACGACGCCGTCTTTCCGCTGCGTCATTACCAAATAGACGAGCAAAAAATTGTAAATTTTCTTCAACTGAAAGTGTAGGATAGAGATTTTTACCTAATCCTTGTGGCATATAAGCAATGCGTGTACAAACGTTTTTTCGATGTGATTTATCTTTCATATCACCATCAAGAACGTACACTAATCCTTCTTGGATAACATGTGCCCCTGAAATCAATGATAATAGACTGGATTTACCTACCCCATCAGGTCCAATCAATCCCACCATACATCTTGGTGGGATTGCAATACTGATATCATTGAGTGCACAGGTCTTTTTATATTTTAAGGTTACATTACTAACATTTACTACAGCATCATCAAGGGTTTTACCTTCAGCAAGTAAAGCTAAATCCTTTTTATCCGATTCTGACATTTGCTATCTCCAATTATTTTGTTTGGCATTTTGCAACATCAGATAACTCTGAAGGCCACTCCGTATTAGGATCAAGTCTTACCCAAGCAACACCAGGAAGACCTGTTTTAACGTAGGTAATATAACATCTTAAAAGTTCTGGGCTTAATTGTGCTTTTACTCTAAACATCAACTTTTGACGCTCATCTTTTGTTTCTACCGTTTTAGGCGTAAACTGCGCAACACTTGATACAAATGAAATTTTGGCAGAAATAGCTTTTTCTGGTAAAGCATCAAGAACTAATCGAACTTCATCACCAATAGCCACTTTACCTACAATGGTTTCAGGTAAAAAGAATGTTAAATAAACATCTGATAAATTGACCAAATTCAAAACTTTACCACCAGAAGGTAAGACTTCACCAAGTTGAGCGATACGATATTGAATACGTCCATCGACAGGTGCAGTTAAAGTACTGTCATCGATATCAGCTTGAATTTGTCTAATATTTGCTAGAGCTACGTTTATCTCTGATTGAGCACTTTCCACACCTGCTTGCGCAGCTTCAATTGCAGCATCGGCAGCCGCTACTTGGGATTTAGCGGAATCTAAAGCGGCTTTCGCGCTATTAACTTTAGCGGTATCATCATCAAATTGTTGAACTGAAATGGCACCTTTTTGATAAAGTGTAGCCGTTCTTTGTAAATGTTTATTCGCAATATCTAAATCACTTTCTTTTTGAGTAACGCCTGCTAACGCAGCTACTTTATCACTCATTTTTAAGGCAACTTGAGCTTTAGATGTAGCTTCATTACTCATTGCTTGTCGATGTTGTGCTTGGGCTTCATTTAATTTAGCTTGCAAAGTATCAGTTTGCATGATAACCAGAGGCTGACCTGCTGTGACAAATTCACCTTCATCAACATTAATTTTTTCAATTCTACCTGCTAGTTTTGTAGATATGTTGATTTCGGTTGCTTCTATACGCCCATTACCACTGATGAAATCGGCTCCATAGCCATCGGTTTTGAATTGTTGCCACAAAACAAAACCAAGCACAACAACGATAAACGCGATAATGATCCATTTCTTGCTAATATTTTTCATGAATAATGCCTTGTTTGAGTATAATTAATTTTTATAAAGACTAAATGAATAATAAATTTTTGTAAACTTTATCCATATGGTTTAAATAATAACAAAAGTTCTTTATAAATAAAATAAACACAATAGTTAACAGCAAGAAATGTTAAAAATATGAATTTAAATTATTATTTTAAATACCTCGATATGCAAATAATCATCTAAGTGCTATTCTTATCACCTTGTAAAAGGACATATTGACTATTTTTTTAAGGTGATTTCTATGGCTCTTCCATCTTTTTTAACACTATATAATGAACTTATCTCAACCCCAACAATTAGCAATGTTACTAATGAAAAATTAGATTACTCCAATAAAATTCTCATCGAAAAATTAGCATCGTGGTTTTCGGATCTAGGCTTTACTATCGATATACAATCCGTTCCAAATACTCGCGATAAATATAATATGCTGGCAACATATACCAATGATGAAAATAGCACACAAGGTGGATTATTACTTAGTGGCCATAGTGACACTGTCCCTTTTGACGAAGGACAATGGACAAAAGATCCTTTCAAATTAACCGAAGAAAATAACAATTTATATGGACTTGGTACTGCTGATATGAAAGGATTTTTTGCTTTTATTTTAGATGCATTACGAGATATAGACCTAAAAAAACTAACTAAACCAATCTATGTACTTGCCACTGCCGATGAAGAAACTTCAATGGCGGGCGCATCGTTTTTTGCCCGACAAACACAATTACAACCCGATTGTACCATCATTGGAGAACCCACCTCATTAATCCCCATCCGTGCTCACAAAGGATTTTTATCTAATTCAATTAAAGTTATCGGTAAATCTGGTCACTCAAGCGATCCAGACAAAGGTATTAACGCTATCGAAATTATGCATTTAGTCATTGAACGTTTATTGCTCCTTAAACAAAAATTTAAAGAACAATATCATAATGAAGGCTTTAGCGTGCCCTATCCAACGCTAAATTTAGGTGTAATTCATGGAGGCGATGCAGCAAACCGTATATGCGGCTGTTGTGAATTAATTATTGATATACGGGTATTACCAGATAATGATGTTGATTCGCTCTATAATGCATTATGTGAAGCATTGCAACCTGTGATGGATAAGTACCCTAATCGTATAGCAGTAGAATATGAAGTCTCACCAATTCCAGGCTATGAGTGTAAAAAAGATCATCCAGCATTACAACATATTGAAAAATTAGTCGGTCATCAAGCACAAACCGTTAATTACAGTACTGAAGCCCCCTATTTAAATCAAATTGCTCCAACCATTGTTTTAGGACCAGGATCGATTGAACAAGCTCATCAACCTGACGAATTTATTTCGATGGATTTTATAAAACCGACAAAATTAACTATTGAAAATTTAATTAAAGATTTCTGCCTTTAGTCATATAAATACGCCGACCATGTCGGCGGATAAAGTTTTTTCAGATTATGATAATGGGTCATCTTTATGATTATTTCCCCATTGGCAAAGCATATCTAAAATAGGAGCTAAAGATTTACCTCGTTCTAATAACCCATATTCCACTTTAGGTGGAATTTGCGGATATTCTTTTCTAAAAATTAATTTATCTTTTTCCATCTCTTTTAGGGTATTACTCAGTGTTTTAAAAGAAATATTATTAATGCTTCGTTTAAGTTGATTAAATCGCATTGTTGGCTGATTCTCGTTTAACCAATAAAGAATCACAATTTTATACTTACCTCGAATCATTGAGAGTGTGTAATTAAATCCACTATTCTCAAAATGCTCTTCGGCACAATGATGATTTTCCATGTTGACACTTTCCATAAAGATAGTACATAACGGTAATTACCGTACTTCAAAATTAATCGTATTAATATTAGTATGACTTAATTATTGATAATAATATAGAAGGAATATTTAACAATGAAACGCACTTTAGTGATTGTTGCTCATCCTCACTTAGCCTCTTCAAGTGTTAACCGATGTTGGATTAATAGATTAAATCAGTATCATGAACAAGTAACCATACATGATTTATATTCTTATTATCCCTCTTATAAAATAGATTCTAGTTTCGAACAAAACTTAATTGAAAATCATCAAAATTTGGTAATTCAATTTCCGATATATTGGTTTAATTGTCCACCATTATTAAAACAATGGTTGGATGAAGTTTTCACCTATGGATGGGCATTTGGTGCCATGGGCGATAAATTAAGAAGTAAAAAAGTAGGTTTAGCAGTTTCGGCAGGTATAAAGAAAGCAGACTATTCGCAAACAGGACATTATAAATATACACTTGAGCAACTTCTCAGCCCTTTTGAATTAACAATAAATTACGTTCAGGCTGATTATCAGCCCATTTTTGCAATTTATGGCGCAAATAATGAGCCAGACTATCCAGATAAAATTACACAAAAAGATATCGATAAAAGTGCAGATGATTATGTGAATTGGATGAAAAAATTAGGAATACTAATTTAAAATAGGTCATTAAAATTCATCCATGCTTATTACTAAATAAATCTACTGTGAACTAAAAAATTAATAAATATACGGCATATTTATTAATTTTTTCTAATGTAATTGGTATTTAATGATTTTATTCTGAATAAAGGATGAAACGATATAGACTCCTGAATATTTTTCACAAATATCGATAATTTTTAGGCTCAATTAGCTTTTCTTGCAAAATTTTATTACTGACTGAAATATCAGCAAACTAGTCGATAATGTCGGCATATTTTTCTATATTTGGAACGTGGCAAAATCAGTTGCGATTTCAGTATGGTTAAAAATGCTCTTAGCTTCATTAACTAATTTGGCATTGTCATTAAGGGAATATCGAGGGCTTATATGCGTCATAATTAATCTTTTAACATTGGCTTGTTTAGCAATCATCGCCGCATGAACAGTGGTAGAATGACCACGCTCAATTGCTTTTTGTTCTAATGCATCTTCTTGCGTTGCTTCATGGACAAGTACATCAACATCTTTAGCTAATTCAATTGAAGCATCACAAGGTATTGTATCACCTAAAATAGCCAATTTTTTCCCTTGCTTAAAATCACCAAGATAATTACGACCATCAATGATACGACCATCGGCTAGTGTTACTGTTTTGCCTTCTTTTAAATAGGCATAATGTGAACCCGCATTAATATTATCTTGCTGTAATTTGTCGATATCTAAGACAGGTGGCAAATCCTTTTCCATAACACGATAACCAAAACAAGGTACTCGATGCGCTAATAATTTGGCTTCAACCCGAAATTTAGTATCTTCAAATACTAAACCATCTTGCTCAAGTTCAATAATGTTTAAAGGATAAGTTAGCCAAGAATAGCTAATATCAATCATAGTTTGAATAAATTGTTTGATGCCTTTGGGGCCAACCAAAGTTAGTTCCGATTGATTTTGGATTAATGAACGTGTAGTTAAAACACCCGGTAAACCAAACAGATGATCACCATGCAAATGTGTTATAAAAATTATCTCTAATTTGGCTAAGCTAAATTTTGCTTTATGCATTTGCATTTGAGTTGCCTCACCACAATCAAAAAGCCATAATCGTCCTCTCTCTTGTCGGAGATCGAGCATAATACTACTTACATTGCGCTCAGCGGTTGGTAAACCTGCGCTTGTTCCTAAAAAAGTTAATTTCATAATTATATTAATCTTTTGTTACATGCTTCACTATAGCGAGAATAAGCTACCTAAGCTTAGGTCATTGAGTTTTAATAATGATTGACTCAGACCGATATAGATCAAGTTGTTTTGCTCGTTGAAAATTTAGTTCAGCTAGACAAGAATATGTAATTTTATTTAAACCAATTGCTCCTCCCCCTAACGAATGAGCAAAATCACACTCTCTATCACGATATTTAATAAATTCTTTGTGAGATTTTTTAAGTTTATTTTTAGCACGTACAATGTAATTTTGGCTTTCATCCCATTTTGAAAGTACATTAAAAAGTTTCCATTGCGATTTATCTAACTCAGCTTCACTGATATAAAAAATTTTTTCTAAACAATAAGCTAAGTCTACTTGTGAAAAAACTTTTTCACCACAGTATCTACGTAATTCAGATTGATTTAAATTAGCATATTTTAAATTAGCAAAAACAGATAATGGTGTAATAATAATAAATATAATCATTAATTTTATTATTTTCATAAAACCTTAATATCCTATAGGTAACAAAAAATTTATTTAATCCTTAAAAAATTAATTTTATAACTAAATCAATCTTTCGTTACATGTCTCAGTAAATAGCGAGAATAAAAATACATAATTTTTAATCATTCAGTTATAACAATGCTTAATGTTGAACGATAAAGATCAAGTAGTTTTACTCGTTGAAAATTTAGTTCGGCTAGACAAGAGAATTTATACATATTTAGAGCATTATCAATTGCTCCGCCCCCTAACGAATAAGCAAAGTTGCATTGTAAATCACGATATTTAATAAATTCTTTATTAGCTTTTTTAAGTTTATTTTTTGCAATTACGATGTACTCTTTGTATTCATCCCAATTTGAAAGAGCATTAAAAAAATTCTGCTGCGATTTATCTAACTCAGCTTGACTGGTATGAAAAATTTTTTCTAAACATTCAGTCAGTTCTGCTTCTGAAAGAGTATTATTACTACAATAATTGCGTAATTGTCTTTGGTTTAAATCAGCGTATTTCGAATTAGCATAAACGAATAGTGGCATAGAAATAATAAATATAGTCATTAATTTTATTATTTTCATAAAACTTAAACATCCTGTAGATCACAAAAAATTTATTTAAAATCGTGATTTATGTCATAAGTCAAACGTTTTTACGTTCGATAGTTTGCTCACCCCAAAAGAGCTTATCGGCTTTGGTTTTAGCAAAAGCGAGTTTTAATACTTCATCGCTTCCTTCTTCCCAAATCTGTTCTGCTAGTTTTTCATCATCATTAGCTAATTCAAAAATAGCTTCGGCAATCTCAATAGAAGTTTCACGAACACTAGCCCAAGAACGAATATCATGTATATCTTTTTTGGTTGGATTCATTTTATCACTCCTCTTTTGGTTGATTAGGTGTAAAATAACCCCAAACTATGCAAATTACAATAGGCAATCGCTTATGCTAACGATTATTTCTCCTTCTAAAACGCTTGATTATCAAAGCCCATTAATAACTAAAAAACATACTTTGCCACAATTTATTTCGTATTCAGAAAAACTCATCACAGATTGTAAAAAATTAACGGTTGATGATTTGGCTAAACTGATGTCCATCAGTCCTAAATTAGCTGAGATAAATCATGAACGTTTCCAAAATTGGCATTCTGATTTTAATTTAAATAATGCAAGACAAGCGATATTAGCTTTTAAAGGGGATGTTTATGAGGGGCTTAATGTAGAAGATTTTAATGATAATGATCTTCAATTTGCTCAATCACATTTACGAATCCTGTCTGGACTGTATGGTGTATTAAGACCGCTTGACCTAATACAACCTTACCGTTTAGAAATGGGCATACGTTTAAAAAATGGCAATAACAGTAATCTTTATCAATTTTGGAGCGATCATCTAACCGATCATCTCAATAAAGAACTCAGCAAATCCACTCATCCGACTTTGATCAATTTAGCGTCAAATGAATATTTTAAAGTCATTAAAGCTAAACAGTTGAAAGCGACAATTATTCAGCCCATTTTTTTAGATCAAAGCAAAGGCGAATATAAAGTTATTAGCTTTTACGCCAAAAAAGCACGTGGACTTATGAGTCGCTATATTATAAAAAATGGCATTGATAAGAGTAATGATATTAAAGATTTTAATCTCTCTGGTTATCAATTTGACTCGAAACGGTCAACTGAATTAGATTGGTACTTTATTCGTAATCACCAATAACATAATCTTTATGAATTTTTTGATAACATTATGGGCACAGTTTTTATCTACTCTGCCTTTATTTATTTTAATATTGCTTGGATTTTTAGCTGTAAAGTTAGGTCGATGGCAAAAAACGGTCACGGATAGTTTAACTAAATTTACCTTTTATATTGCATTTCCAATAATGCTATTTCAGATAATGAGTCACTTTTCTGAGCAGTCAGAAATTGATATCAAACTGTTATTGGTATTTTTTGGTGGTTCGTTTATCGTATTTGCTTTTGGTTGCTTAATTGCATCGAAAATATTCAAATTAAATGGTTCTCAAAGCACTTTATTTGCAATGGGAGGCATCTACACCAATACTGTCTTTGTTGGTATCCCAATTATAAAAATGTTACTCGGCGATCAAGCTATTCCCATTGTCGCCATCATTGTTATATTTAATGCATTAATATTGTGGACGTTAGCAACCGTATCAATTGAGTTTGTACAAATGGGTAAACTCTCGGGGCGTAGCTTTATAAAGGCACTAAAAAATGTATCAAAAAACCCGATTATTATTGGTATTTTCACAGGAATTGCCGTCAATTATATCGGTTTACCAATACCCAATTTTATTAATCAGTCAACGAAAATGGTCAGTGATATGACCGCACCTTTATCACTTATTGTATTAGGTATGGGACTTGCGGAGTATAAAATCCGCGACCAGTTTCTAATTACGGGTTCGATCTGTATTTTAAAATTAGCGATTTTACCGATTGTAACCTATATAGTTGGCAAACTTTTAGGATTACCGACTTTAGAGTTACAAGTTGTCGTATTATTAAGTTCGGTATCTATTGCCATCAATTGTTATATGATGGCAAGACAATTTGAGGTATTGCAAGGTCCTATTGCATCAAGTTTACTAATATCAACGGCATTATCATCTGTGACAACACCATTGATATTATCCATCATGACCCATTTACCTTAGTTAGAAGAACGATTTTTAATTTTGTAGTGTAGGATTAATGCTAAAATAATGACTACACTACCTAATATAAAACGCCCCCAATCAAGTGACTGATGCCAAATCACCACATTAACAATAATGCCAGTCGGAATGACGACATTATTCATAATTGCTAATGTTCCAGAATCGACTTTAGTCGCACCATAGTTCCATAAAAAATAACATAATCCCGAAGCAATTACGCCAAGCCAAATAATAATGCCCCATTGTACATTAGTAGTTGGCAATTTGGATGCATCACCAAATAATAGCCAACCAATTGTTGCGACAATGACTGCACCTAAATAGACCCATGCAAAAGCTTGATGTTGTGGTAATGGGGAAACTTCCATAATTCTTTTATAACCAACCTGCCCTAAAGCAAAAACAATATTGGCTCCCTGAATTAATAAAAATCCAATGATAAAATTTGTACTAATATGGTCATAACGAATAATAGCCGCTCCGATTACGGCTATAATGGCGGTAAAAAGATAACTCAAACGTAACGGATGATGTTGCAATAAATCATAAATAACCGTGACGTAAATCGGTGTAAAAATAGTAAACAGCAACACTTCAGGCACTGAAATATATTGGAATGAGTTATAATAAAAAAAGTACATGATACCTAATTGACAAGCCCCAACGCCCATTAAAAGTAACATCGTGTTTAGTTGAATGTTTCTAAAGCGTAAAAAAGGTAGAAAAGTAATAAACGCCAGTAAAACACGCATTACAACCGCAAACCAAGTATCAACCTGTCCACTTAAATAGACCGCGATAAAACTAAACGAGAATGACCAAACCAAAGTCACAAAGATAAGATAAAACATAATAAAATGAGTTAAATAGTAATAAATAGGCACGCATCGTAACAATTCATCTATCAGTTGTAAACCTTTTGAATTATAAATTGATTACAATGGTTAAAAGGTTTAATCACTCTATCCATCTATTTATTCATTATTTTTTTAAATATAGATATTAATAATTTGTAATATCAATAAATCCTATCTTAAGACATAATCGCCTAACGGATAACTGATACAGTTAAAAAAATCAAAGATCCTCAAAAAAGGCATTTTATGGCATAATGTGCGCCAAATCACATTTCAACGGTTTTGCTTAAAGAGATAGATATCTTTAAAGCAAAATGTATTTAAAGCGAGAGAAAAGTTTAGTGTTAAGTACAAATAACATCACGATGCAATTTGGCAGTAAACCTTTATTTGAAAACATATCTGTTAAATTTGGCAATGGTAATCGTTATGGATTAATTGGCGCCAATGGAAGTGGCAAATCAACTTTTATGAAGATTCTTGGGGGTGATTTAGTGCCAACATCAGGAAATGTTGCATTAGATCCACATGAGAGATTAGGTAAATTACGCCAAGACCAATTTGCTTTTGAAGAATATACTGTTCTTGATACTGTGATTATGGGACATACTGAATTATGGCAAATCAAGCAAGAACGTGATCGCATTTATGGACTTCCAGAAATGAGCGAAGAAGATGGGTTTAAAGTCGCCGATTTAGAAACTCAATACGCCGAAATAGATGGTTACAGTGCCGAAGCTCGTGCGGGTGAATTATTGCTAGGAGTCGGTATTCCAATTGAGCAACATTATGGATTAATGAGCGAAATCGCGCCCGGTTGGAAATTGCGAGTACTTTTAGCTCAAGCTCTGTTTTCTAATCCGGACATCTTATTATTAGATGAACCGACCAATAACTTGGATATTGATACCATTCGTTGGTTGGAAGATACCTTAAATGAACGCGAAAGCACCATGATCATCATTTCGCATGACAGACACTTTTTAAATATGGTCTGTACTCATATGGCGGATATGGATTATGGCGAGCTTCGAATCTATCCAGGTAACTACGATGACTATATGACTGCATCCACGCAAGCCAGAGAACGTTTATTAGCCGACAATGCCAAGAAAAAAGCTCAAATTAGTGAACTGCAATCTTTTGTCAGTCGTTTTAGTGCGAATGCATCTAAATCAAAACAAGCGACTTCTCGTGCAAGACAAATTGAAAAAATTAAACTTGAAGAAGTTAAAGCATCGAGCCGACAAAATCCATTTATTCGTTTTGAGCAGGACAAAAAATTATTTCGTAATGCTCTAGTTGTTGAAAACTTAACTAAAGGTTTTGATAACGGACCACTATTTAAAAATCTAAATTTAATGGTCGAAGTTGGCGAAAAAGTGGCTATTTTAGGGACGAATGGTATTGGTAAAACAACTTTATTAAAAACCTTAATGGGCGAACTAACGCCAGAACAAGGTGATATTAAATGGTCTGAAAATGCCAATATTGGTTATTATGCCCAAGATCACGAATATGAATTTGAACAAGATCTAACTGTGTTTGATTGGATGAGTCAATGGAAACAGCCAACCGATGATGAGCAAGCTGTACGCAGTATTTTAGGTCGCTTATTATTTTCACAAGATGACATTAAAAAACAAGTTAAAGTCCTCTCAGGTGGTGAAAAAGGACGTATGTTATTTGGTAAATTAATGATGCAACGTCCAAATATTATTGTGATGGATGAACCGACCAACCATTTGGATATGGAGTCGATTGAATCATTGAATATGGCATTAGAGCTTTATCAAGGAACGCTATTTTTTGTATCACATGACCGTGAATTTGTTAGCTCACTTGCTACTCGAATTGTCGAAATCACCCCAGAAAAAGTGATTGATTATACCGGTAATTATGAAGATTACCTGCGTAGTCAAGGAATTGAGTAACGCAAAGATATCTTTAATAAAAATAGCCACATTGGTGGCTATTTTTATTTAATATTTAGAAATTAGAAATCTAATTCATCCCACCAAATATCAATTAATTCGCTGGTTTTGACATTTTTTAAGCCGTGACTTTCAAGCCATTTAGTGACAACATCACGATTTTCTTCGCTGCAATTACCCAATTTTTGAGTGCAGATGATGCCTTTCCAGCTTAAATAACCACTTCCTTCATAGGCCAAACCATTTGCTTGTATTGCTTCAACAATAAATTGATCAACGACATTATCAATGGTTTCTTCACTGGTCCCTTCGTCAAATGACCAACTTACCGTGAAACCTAACTCTTTAAATTCTTCAATATGTAATTTTTTTCTTAAACGACGACTGCGATTAACCTTAGCCATAATAATATCCTTCTACTGTAGATAATTTAGTTCGTTTTAGAATATGTATGATGACTAGATTGCTTCATACTATTCTGGTTATTTTTAGAAGTTCGCGTTTTATCAACACGTCTTCTTTTTGCTGGAGCACGCTTTGCTGTCGCTTTTTTTACAGGCTCCGCTTTAATTCTAGGATCAACTTCGAATCCCGGAGTAAAAATTTCTGGAATCGATTTTTTAATCAATTTTTCAATTGATTTTAATTGAGCCAGTTCATCAATACAAACTAAAGATATTGCTTGCCCTTGATTTTGTGCTCGCCCTGTTCTACCAATACGATGCACATAATCTTCTGCCACTTGTGGTAGTTCATAATTGACAACGTAAGGCAATAGTTCAATATCTAAACCTCTGGCCGCAATATCGGTTGCCACCAACGCTCTAATTTGACCATTTTTAAAGTCCGCCAAAGCTTTAGTTCTAGCGCCTTGACTTTTATTACCATGAATCGCCGAAGCTTTAATGCCATCTTTGGTCAGTTGTTCAGCAAGATGGTTGGCTCCATATTTGGTTCGCGTAAAAATTAATACCTGTTGCCATTGGTTTTTACCAATCAAATAAGAGAGCAATTCACGTTTACGACGCTTATCTACCCGATGCACATACTGGGTAATTTGTTCTGATGCACTATTCGTTTTTGCCACAGCAACAGATTCAGGTGAGTTTAAAATGGTTTGTGCTAACGCTTTTATCTCATCTGAAAAAGTCGCCGAAAACATTAAATTTTGACGTTTTTTAGGTAATTTAGCAATCACACGCCGAATATCATGAATAAAACCCATATCTAACATACGATCGGCTTCATCCAATACTAACACTTTAACCGACGACAGATCCACTGCGTTTTGATGCACCAAATCGAGTAAACGACCCGGAGTTGCAATTAAAATATCGACCCCTCCACGTAGTTTCATCATTTGAGGATTAATGCTTACGCCACCAAACACCACTAAAGACCGAATCGGTAAATATCGGCTGTAGTCACGAATATTTTCTCCAATTTGAGCAGCCAATTCGCGTGTTGGGGCTAAGATCAAAGCATATAATCGACGTTTACCTTTTTTAGGTTGAGACTGATTGCTTGCCTTTGCTTGCTGTTCAACTAACTTCTGCAAAATGGGTAAGCCAAAGCCAGCTGTCTTGCCTGTACCTGTTTGAGCACTGGCCATTAAATCTTTACCGGATAAAATAACGGGGATAGCTTGTTGTTGAATGGGTGTGGGTTGGGTGTAGTTTTGTTCGTGGATTGCTTTTAAAATCTCGGCATCTAAGCCAAGAGAGTCAAATGACATGTATTGATTCCTAAAATAAACGAAAGATGAATAATCATAGGCATTATAAAGTAATTTGATAATAATTGTTTTATTATTTTACCTTTTCAACGCGAGTATTAATAAATGTTAATATTTAGTAAGATTAACCCCATAAAATGTGGTATTATTTGTTAATTGAATATAAATATCCGCATTCTGTCTGTTTTTAAATCATCCCACTTAAATGATATTGATTATCATTCTCATTTGTTGTATCATCCGCCTCCCCTGACAATAATTATTTCATGGAATAGGTATGTCTTTTAATTTCCCTCATTTAAAAAAAATACTCATCATTCTAATTTTAAGCAGCTTTAGTCTTAACTGTTTTGCTAAAGATGATATTACTTTCGCCAATTTTCGTGATATTCGTGATTTAAATCCGCATTTATACTCAGGTGAAATGTGGGCGCAAAATATGTTGTATGAATCATTAGTTCACTATAACGAAGACGGTACTTTTTCGCCTTGGCTTGCAGAAAGCTGGACTATCACTAACGACGGTAAAACATATACATTCAAACTTAGAAAAGACGTTACATTTAGTGACGGCGCAAAATTTGATGCGCACAGTGCAAAACTAAACTGGGATGCGGTATTATCAAATAAAGTCCGTCATACTTGGTTAGAAATGGTGCGTTTGATTACCGAAGTCAAAGCGATAGATGATTATACGTTACAAGTAAATCTTTCCGAACCTTACTACCCTTTTATGATTGAAATTGCTGTAACTCGCCCAATGCGTTTTATTTCACCTAACTCTATGATCGACGGTGAAACTAAAAATGGGGTTAAGTCTTACATTGGTACCGGCCCGTATGTTTTAGGTGATCATAAGAAAGATCAATATGCAGTATTTAACGCAAATCCAACTTATTGGGGAACAAAACCAATCCTAAAAAGAGTGACGATGAAAGTTATCGCGGATAATCAAAGTCGACTAATGGCATTGGAAAAAGGCGAAATCGATCTGATTTATGGTAAAAATATGGTTGATGCTGATTCGTTTGAACGTTTTTCTACCATGGATAAGTTTCAAACCTTAATGTCTAAACCAGTTTCAAGCCGAATTGTTCTAATGAATACAACTCGAAGCCAACTTAGCGATGTGAATGTGCGCCAAGCAATTGAACATATCATCAGTAAAAAAGATATCTCAGAGGGTATTTTCAATAACAGTGAAGCGCCTGCTGATACATTAATGGCAACCAATATTCCTTATGCTAATCTTGGTTTAAAACCTTATGTCTATGACACTAAACTAGCTGAAACCTTACTTGATAAAGCTGGCTGGGTGAAAGTTAAAGGTCAAGATTATCGTCAAAAAGACGGTAAACCTTTTGAAATTACCTTATATTACGACAGTAATACCGCATCTCAAAAAACCATTGCTCAATATATGCAAGATGAATTTGAGCAAGTCGGATTAAAACTTAATATTCATGGTGAAGAAGAACAAGGTTATCGTGATCGCCAAAAAGCCGGTGATTTTGATATGGTGTTTGATATTTCATGGGGTACGCCATATGATCCACAATCATTTTTATCAGGGATGAAATTACCTGTATATGGTGATTACATGGCACAACAAGGTTTAAAAGAAAAACCACAAATTGATGCAAGTATCAGTAAAGCATTAATTTCAACGGATGAAAAAGAGCGACAAGATCTATTCCGTTATGTGTTAGAAACTTTACATAATGAAGCAGTCTATATTCCGCTGACTTATGAGCGTAATCGTGCGATTGCGGTTAAATCTTTAAAAGGAATTGAGTTCGCCCCTTCTCAATTTGATATTCCGTTTGAGAAAATGCATTTTTAAAAGACTAATATTATTGACCAATAATGTTAAATTATATTATTAAACGTTTAACGATGATGATACCGATATTATTCGGTATCTCTTTTATCGCTTTTTTACTTATCAATCTAGCACCTTCTGATCCTGCTGAAGTTGCATTACGCTTAAACGAAATCATGCCAACCCCAGATGCTATTGAAAGTATGCGCCAAGAACTCGGATTAAATAAGCCTTTTTTGGAACGATATTTTATTTGGCTCTATGATGTTTTACATCTTGATTTTGGTCGTTCTTTTATTCATCGAGACAGACTCGTTTGGGATGAGATAATTCGCAGCTTAATACCGACCTTAATTTTAGCAATGTCATCATTTGCATTTACACTCATCATCAGTTTGATTTTAGGCGTATTATGTGCAATTTTTGCTAATTCAGCTTTCGATCATATTGTTCGTATTATTATTTTTCTTGGCACGGCAATGCCGAGTTATTGGTTAGGTTTACTCTTTATTTGGCTGTTTGCCAATTATTTAGATTTATTGCCCACCAATGGTTATGGAACATGGCGAAATCTGATTCTACCAACCTTAACTTTATCGTTTGTTTATATCTCAACATATATCCGTTTTATTCGTAATAATATGTTAGAAAACATGCATAATTATTCGGTCTTTTATGCTCGCTGTCGAGGTTTGAAAGAGAAAACGATTATACTTAAACATGTGCTTGTTAATTCACTGCACACCACCATCACCGCCTTAGGCATGACTATTCCGCAATTAATCGCTGGCTCTTTTGTTGTCGAATATATATTTTCTTGGCCGGGATTGGGTCGTTTGTGTATCGCAGCTATTATGAATCGCGATTATCCCGTCATTCAAGCTTATATATTGATTATGGCTATTTTATTTGTGGTATGTAACTTTATTGTAGATGTTATTCATCAATGGCTAGATCCTCGATTACGTGATAATGGTGGTGCGATATGAATCTAATTAAGAAACTGATTAACAATAAAACGGCTTTAATTTGCCTGATCATCATCACCACAATGATTATTTTAGGCATATTAGCCCCTTATATTGCACCGTTTGATCCCAATAAAGTTCGCATCGTTCGTAAATATGCTGCGATATCGAGCGAACATTGGCTTGGTTGTGATCATCTTGGTCGAGATATTTTTTCTCGACTACTGTATGGTATTCGCTCAACCCTATTCTTATCACTATTAACCATGATCATTACCATAATCGTTGGTAGTGTTATCGGCCTTATTTCTGGTTATCAGCGAGGTAAACTTGACGAATGTATAATGCGCCTTTGTGACATTATGCTCTCATTTCCAAGCCAAGTGATGATTTTGGCGATTGTTGGGGTATTAGGCGTAGGTATTGAAAACGTCATTATTGCTAATATTGTCGTTAAATGGGCTTGGTACAGTCGGATGATTCGTAGTTCAGTGATCAAGTACAGTCGAAAAAATTATATTCTTTTTTCACGAGCCATTGGTGCACCGCATTCCTTTATCATTTGTCGTCATTTATTGCCTAATATACTGTCAGAACTGGTTGTATTAGCAACGTTAGATACGGGTTGGGTAATCTTAAATATCTCGGCTTTATCTTTCATTGGATTAGGTGTCCAAGCTCCTACTGCTGAATGGGGGTTAATGTTAAGTGAAGCAAAAAACGTTATGACACAGCACCCGATGCAAATGGTCTTTCCGGGTATAGCCATTTTAATCGTTGTGGCAGCATTTAATATGTTGGGTGATTGTTTACGAGATATTTTAGATCCAAAGGAAAAAACTGCATGAGTAGCCCATTGTTAACCGTAAAACAACTGACCGTTTCCCTTGATAAGGGTAACAAGCTACTCGATGATATATCGTTTACGGTCAATCATCATCAATGCTTAGGCATTGTTGGGGAAAGTGGCAGTGGCAAAAGTTTGACATGTAAAGCGATCATCGGCTTATTAGAATCCTACTTTAGCGTGACTGGGCAAATCCTGTTTAAACCCCAAAATGCTAATTTAGCGTTCGATCTATTAAAACAGAATAAAAAGACGTTGAATCAAATGCGTGGTAGTGTCATTTCGATAATTTTACAACACCCAATGAGTGCTTTTGATCCACTTTATTGCATTGGTAAGCAAGTGGTCGAAACCTTGCAAGCACATCTCACTATTAACAAAAACGACGCAATCGCTAAAACGTTAGCGATGATTGATAATATAGGTCTTGATAATTCCAAAGAGATTTATAAAAAGTACCCTCATCAGTTAAGTGGTGGCATGTTACAACGCATAATGATTGGTATGGCGTTAATGCTAGAGCCTGAACTTATTATTGCTGATGAACCCACAACGGCATTAGATTCGATTAGCCAGTTTTATATTTTAAAAATGCTTGAAAAGATCAAAGCCAAAACGACCATGATTTTTATTTCTCACGATCTAGGTGTCATTCATCATATTGCCGATGAGATTATTGTGATGAATAAAGGAAAGATTGTTGAATCGGGGAGTCGTGATCAGATTTTTTATCACCCTAAACATGAATATACTCGTTATCTAATCGATACTCGCAAACAATTATTAAATAAATTTAATGCGGTTACTTATGCCAATCATCCAAATTTAATATTGGAGACAATTTAATGCCACCGTTATTACAAGTTGCTAATGTTAAAAAATCTTTTCTACAACCTAACCAACGTTTGTTTAGTAATAAAAAAACGACGGTTATTAAAGGAGTATCGTTTGATTTAAAGCAAGGAGAGTGTCTCGGTATCATTGGTGAAAGTGGTAGTGGGAAAAGTACATTAGGAAAGCTAATTTTAGGCTTAGAAAAACCTGACAGTGGCAGAATCTATTTTAATGGGCAAGATATTAGTACTCGTGCATGGAAAAAATCAGCCATGCGTAAAAATATCAGCACGGTATTTCAAGATTATAATGCTTCTGTTAACCCCTATTTTACTGCTGCACAGATTATTGCTGAACCACTTGATATTTATGAAAAGTTAGCTAAAAATGATCGAAAGCGGCGTATCAATGCTTTGTTAGAACAAGTAGGATTAGACAGCTCTTTTTATGAGCGGTTTTCACATGAAATGAGTGGTGGTCAATTGCAGCGCGTCTGCATTGCAAGAGCGATAGCCTGCTCTCCTCAATTTATTTTATTTGATGAAGCAGTTAGCTCATTAGACATTTCAGTCCAAACTCAAATTTTAGCACTACTTGCCGACTTACAAAAAGAGCTTAATCTAACCAGTATTTTTATTACCCATGATCTAACCACAATCACTTACCTTTGTGATAAAATTGCCTTTTTTTATAAAGGTGAAATCATTGAATACATTGATAAAATAGAACAATTAAGTCAAGTTAAAAATCCTTATTCTAAACAGTTACTTGAATCAATTTTAGGTTTTTAAAAATGACCCATTCATCAACTTCGAATCATCAATATCAGTTTAAAGATTATCTCAAATTAGTTATTCCGTTTATTCTCTCAACCATCACCACTCCACTACTGGGTGTAGTCGATACGGCTTTAGTTGGTCATTTGCCTAATCCTGCCTTTATTGCTGGTATTGCCATAGGAACAGTAATATTTAATACCATTTATTGGCTATTTGGATTTTTAAGGGTCAGTACCACTGGTTTTGCTGCGCAAGCTTTGGATGATTGTTTATTATTAAGATCGTCTCTTATCCGACCTCTGTTTATTGCTCTTTTTTTAGGTTTGATATTTATTATTTTTCAAAAGTTAATTTTTAGTGCCTCAATGCACATCATCCAACCTAATCAAGATGTACAGCATTATGCGGATCTCTATTTTTCGATTTTAATTTGGGGGGCGCCTTTTGTTCTGATTAATTATGTCCTAGTTGGCTGGTTAATGGGGATATCCAAAGTAAAAGCCGTGCTGTTTTTACAAGTCTTTATCAATCTACTAAATATTATAATGGCGATGCTTTTTGTTTGGTGGATGCATTGGGACATTCAAGGAGTAGCTTTTGCAACATTGATTGCTCAAATATGTTGTACTTTGGTCGGTATTTGGTTTATCTACCAGTACTTACCCAAAACTAAGCAAAAAATGGATGTAAAATCTATTTTGTCATGGCAATCATTAAAAGGGGTCATTTTAGTTAATACTAATTTAATGATTCGCACCATCTGTTTATTAACGGTAACTAACCACTTTATTTCGATTGGCTCAACATTCAATACTGAAGTATTAGCCGCCAATGCCGTTCTATTTCAGATTCATTACATGATGGCTTATCTATTTGACGGTTTTGCTAATGCTTCAAGCGTCTTTAGTGGTCGAGCTAAAGGTAATAAAAATATTCAACTTTATAATCAAACTTTACGATGGTCACTACAAGCCTGCATTATTTGCCCAATAATTTTGATTGCAATTTGGTTAGCCTTTGATACTGCAATTATAAAACTATTAACGAATCAAATTGAGATTATCACCCTATCGCTACAGTATCAATCTTGGTTAATGGTATTCCCTATTGTTGCAGCAGGTGGATTA
This sequence comes from Gilliamella sp. W8136, assembly GCF_016101285.1. NCBI lineage: Bacteria > Pseudomonadati > Pseudomonadota > Gammaproteobacteria > Orbales > Orbaceae > Gilliamella > Gilliamella sp. W8136. Next base: position 140,332 of record NZ_JACFQU010000007.1, on the reverse strand, counting down.
ATCTATTATGGCGTGTTTTCAGGTATTAGCTACACCTCATCTATACGCGACTCAATGTTATTGGCGTTGTTAGTTTGGTTTATAGCACAATACTTTGCTGTGCCCGTCTTTGGAAATAATGGCTTATGGTTTTCTTATATTTTATTTAGTTTTGGCCGAACCCTGTTTTTGGTTATATGGATTAAACAATCCAAACGCTATGTTTTACTTTAACTCATCAGGAAATCGTTAGGATTATTTATTAATCATTATCCTTGTGGATGCCATAAAAACTATTTTTATGGAATTTTTATGGCATTTCATTCACATTGACGTGTGATATTAAAATTAATGTGTGCTGTTTTGAATGGTTTATTTCGTTTTTTTTTCTTCAAAAGCTTGGTGGGCAATTTCTAATGCATTAGTTACACGAGGAAAGCCTACATAAGGTAAGCAATGAACACAAATATCTAAAATTTGTTCCTCCGTTAATCCAGCATTTAAGCCACCATGAATATGCATTTTTAACTCTTTTGGCACACAACCTTGAGTAATAAGCGAAGATATGGTGACAATCTGTTTTTGTAACAAGGACAAACTTTGACGACTATAAATATCACCATAAGCAAAATCACAAATATATTCATCGAATTTCGGCGCTAATTTTGCGTTAGTTTTTAAACCATTGACCCCCATTTCACCATATAAAGATTCGATATTTTCCAGACCTTTTGTGTGTCTTGATTGAGTCATTTACTTTTTCCTCTTGATATTTTTAGTTGGCAGATAATTTGACTTGAGTTAAATCGATTTTACGATATAAAAAACCTGTTTTTATAAAATAGTTAATGAATAAACACTTTTATATGGCTTATTTCATGCATTTTATAAAAAAGATTTTTGAAGATAAACTGCGTCAATTCATCCCATTGTGACATAAAAAAATAAATTACCCAATTTTATTGCTTAACTTCGTTTTAATTCGACACTTCTTTGATCACATCAAGATAACTGAAAAAATAAGTCATCAGATCGCAGCTTTTTTTAAGTGCAAAAAAGTCAAACTTCGGCTATTTCAACGATTAAAATAAATCTCATCCATAATAAAAAATTCCTTTCTAAATGAGAACGGAATTTTTAAAAGCATAATGTGATAGCAATAAAATGAATTGCAATTTTCAAATTCTGCCCATTATTTAGCAGAATTTGAATATACACACTAGAATCGATATGAAAAACTGGCTTTAAAGTTACGCGCTAATCCATAGGTATTTTCACCTAAATAAAGTCTATAATCTTTATTAAATAGATTATCAACAGCTAACTTAACTTCCGCTTTCGGTAAAAAGGTTGGTTGCCATGTTGCAAATAAATTATGGATTGAATAGCCTGATGAACGCCCTAAACCGTAAGCGCCCAGATCTTTTATACCATCATGATTTCTATCTTCAAGACCTGTGCGATCTTGTTTTCTCACAAATTGAGCATTCCAACCTGCCCGAACATTCCATTGTGGAATTTTAAAACCAGAGGTTAAGGTTGCTGTGCGCGGAGCAATCGTTGCCACATAAGTTTTGTTATGCATCCATATTGCCTGCGGTGTTGAATCACGTTCCCCTTTTTGGATAGAGTAAGTGGCACTGGCAAACCAATATCGACTATCATAGAAAGCTTCTAATTCAAAACCTTGTATCACAAGTTTACCCGGAACATTATGATAATTGGATTGACCAAGCGGGCATGAGTTACCGGGTCCACAAATTGAACCATTAAAGCCACGCGTAATAAAAATTTCGTTTTTAACTTGCTGTCTGAATAACGTATTTCTGATTTGTAATTTATCATTTTCTAATAATATATTACTGAAATCGAGAATATTACCTGCCCGAATTGACAAGTTACGCTCTTTTTTTAAATTACGACTTGTGGCACTGATTTTACCTGAACCACCATTTTTAGGGGTAAATTGCACTTCATAGGTTTCATCAATTGTCGGAGCTTGCCAAGCATAACTAATATCGCTAAAAAATCCGATATTTTGTGTTGTCTGCCAATAAGCTCCAAATCTTGGTGTCCAACCAGAATAATTCACGGGTGAATAGTCATGACCAAAACGAGGATCTGGATCGTTGTAAGCTGAAGCATAATTTTGCTTACCATGATTACGAACATAATCATAACGAAGTGATGGTGTTAGAACAAAAGTATCAATAGAAAGCTCATCTTGGATATAAAAACTATAATTCTGTTGTTTACCAGATGGCATATAAGCAGGTTGAAAATAACCATGATTATAGTTAGGTTTCTTTTCATAACCCTTATAATACATCAAGGTATCACGGTCGTGTAAATGTACTTGTGCACCGATTTTTAAAGCATTATCAATCGGTCCTGTAGAAAAAATACTGATATTTTCAAGTTCAACTGTTTTATCCGTATAGCTAACCCAACTTTCGTTACCCATTGTGCCCAATGATGAAACGGGATTATATTTACTCGGACGCGTATCATGCTGTTTGGTTTTAGAATAAGTGGTATGCAAAGTAAAATTAATAAATGGATTATAAGTTGGTTGATAGTTCCATTTAAATTGGGCTGATTCATCGGTTTGATCGCGTTTGACTAACTTTCTTAACCACGCAGCTTTATAACCATATTTTTTAATTTGAGCAGCCGTTGGGGGCGTCATTTTTTCGACATATTTAGCTGCCCATGGTTGCCATGAATCACGTTTAGAACGAATACCTGAAACAGTGAATGTATGTTCTTCATTGGGTCTAAAATTTAACTTAGCCATGTAGGTATACATATCATCTTCTGAAAAGACAAATCTGGAGCCGTCTGGTCGCTTAAAATTACCACTATTGCGATTGGTGTAATAAACCAGCCCATCAAACATATCATCTTGTGTTCGCCCATAAACGGCACTTGTCATCATATTTTGATGATTATTAGAATGGAAACTGTATTTCACCAAAGCACCTACATATTGGTCAGGATCAAGCAAATCTATTGCATCTTTCGTTTCCATTTTGACCACACCACCAAAGCCACCATTACCAAACTTTACATCGTGTGGACCCTTATTAACTTCCACTTGTTTTAATAATTCAGGCTCAACAAATACTGAACCTTGTTGATATTTTTGGAAGCCTTTTTGCGCACCATCAACAATAATTTTGACATCTTCAACTTTGCCAAATCCCCATATATTTAAAGTTTGCCCGCCTGGTCTTACTGATCCCGTAGAACTGACCCCGGGTAATGTATTGAGTAATTCGGCGACATTGTCGGCTTGTTTTTGTTCAATTAGCCTTGAAGAAAGTGTGGAACGGCCTGCAATAACACTATTAATCTTTTTAAGTTCATCTTGAGACGTCGATCGAGCAATAACAGTTATAACATCATCAATATCATCATTTTGAGCGTTATTTTTCACTGAATTCGGTGAGTTAGATTTATCGGCGACTTTTTGTTGCTTATCATCCTTATCAGATGTGAGGTTTTCACCTATCAATGATTCAGCGTGGAGAGAGCAACTCATAAAGAGTAATAATAGGCCTGTCTTTTTATGTTTCATATCTGATTCCTTCCATAATATTAATCAATATATTAAGTGATAGATAATTATTGAATATCAACCACGCAATTAATAATGATAATTATTATCAATTAATAGGTTGGCAAGTATATTGGGTTTAGTAGAAAATGAAAAGAAAAATATAGAGGCTTTCACTATTGTTATTTCAACATGAGTAGGGATAATGTTTTTATAAATCCAGCCAATAAATTGTATTATCTGTATACGCTAAAAATGTTGAGCAGTGAAAATTGAGGTAGTTGAAACAATTAAATATTGAAAGAATAATAAATAAAAGCACTCATTAAGTGCTTTTATTTAAATTAGACATTTGCTAAGACGCCGTATTAATTACCATATCCTATCTTTTAAAATAATATTGGTTAAAGGCGAATACTCATTAAAACATGGTATTAGAATTTGCAGCAGTTGCTGGCACATTTTGAATGATATCCCAGTGTTCAACAATTTTACCGTCTTTGACTCGAAATATATCCAGTACCGCTTTACCCAGATCTTTTTCATTTTCTTTAGAGTGAACATGAAGCCAAACAAGATCTCCATCTACAGCAGTACGAACAATTTGCGCACTGGATTGAGGATGTTCTTTAAAAAATGCGGAAAAGTAGGTAATAAACGGTGCTCGACCATCCGGTACATATGGATTATGCTGTTTATAATCTTCAGTAAGAATGTTTAACGCTTCGTTAATTTGATGGTTATTAAAGAAATCATTATAAAAATTAACGACCAATGTTTTATTCTTTTCTTCTTGGGCAATATCACGAGTTGGTTTTTCATTGGCAATTGCACCAGTTGTTATAAATAATAATGATATTGCTACAATACTGTTTTTTAATATACTCATATCCACTCCTAAATAGTCAATTAAACTCAAAAATCCGTGCAATCAATTTATATTAGTCTATAATGTAGACTGATTAAATGGTAGCAATAAAATTGAACTAAAACAATAAGTAACCTAAATGTAACTAGGTCACATCGGTGTGACTTATCTAATTATTACTAGAAAATAGAGTTAAAATGACCAAACTATTTGATGATACGTCGATCCAATTTGATCATCCCTGTCCAATTCGTGATGTGCTTGATAGAATCGGTGACCAATGGAGTTTATTAATTTTAAAAACACTTGAAAACCGAACGATACGTTTTACTGCATTACATAAAGAAATTGGTGACATTTCTCGGCAAATGCTTTCGCGCACATTAAAAAAACTAGAAAAAGATGGTTATATTGTTAGAACCATCTATGCCGAAGCCCCACCACGTGTTGAATATGCTTTGTCCGATTTGGGACGATCGTTTTTAAAACCAATGAATACGCTTATCAAGTGGGCGAATGATAATCATAAAGCTATCTACCTTGCCAGAAGAAAAGCTGAAGTTAACTTGTCTGATTAAAGATAACTGAATAATCTGCCAATTTAATAGGCAAATTATGAATTTTTATTTTATTCACTTTATTTTCTAGCCAAAATTTTTTTATAGAATATAAATGGCTGTTCACTCTTTATTGGGTGTAATCAAATTTTGTAGGATGTTTCTAGGTTGTCGATGTATATAAATTGGTTATTAACGATTGTTAGTTTTTTATTTTATTCACTTTATTTTCAAGCCAAACCTTTTTTATAGAATATAAATGGCTGTTCACTCTTTATTGAGTGTCATCAAAATGTTGTAGGATTTTTCTAGGTTGTCGATGTATATAAATTGGTTATTAACGATTGTTGATAATCTAATGTATCTATTATTGTTTAATTACTAATTTTTCAAGTTTAATTAATACTCTATTTAATCGCTCAAAGATAACACCTTACCTTAACAAAGTAAGATAAGGTGTTTTATGATTACTGAGGCGTTAAAGACATGATCACTGTTTCAAATGGCGCTAATGTTATCATTGCAGTTTTGTCAATTTTGGCTGGTTTATCTGCATGAGATTTACTTATATAATCAATATTGATTTGAAAATGTTGAACGGCATTGGTAGGTAGTTCTAAATCATTTTGTAAATCAAGATAGTAAACTTGCTGTTTATCAGACGGATTACGTAACGTAATAATTGATTTATCACTTGACCAACCTGCCCAACCATAAACAGCTAATTTGGTAGGATCTTGCCCAATCCAATGTGTATCAAATAATACATGTTGATTATCACGCGACCAGATCGCGGCTTTAGCCAAAGTATCCCAATTTGTAGTTGAAAGTAATTCAGGAGTTATATACATTTCTTGCAGCTGAGTACCCGTTGCAAAATAACTCCAAACTTGATCAGCAAAATCAGTGTCGCTCTCTTTTTGTAGATGTTTGGCCTGTTTAGCATAGACAATGCCATGTAACATTAACGAATTTAATGGAAATAAAGGACCTTTCATAATAATTGAACGATAGGTTTCCGCATCACGATAGGTCAACCATTGCTGAACTTTTGTACCTGGGCCATAGTAGTTAACATCATCGCCTCCCCGCCAGATGGAATCAGCATAAAACAACCAAGATGGTGTGGCTTGTGTACCTGTAGTTAGATTGACATACAAATTAGGATTAGCACTGCGCATATCCTTAATTAGATGGATAGCAGCATCAAAATCACTGGTGAATTCACTACCTGCAATAACCTTATCAGCATTACCTGTGCCATCAAGTTTAAACATACTGATATTTTGCTGATTAATTAACTCAATAATACGTTTATGAAAATTAGCATAATATTTAGGCCCTGATAGTGCCAATTTGCCATCCATTGTTTCATAACCAAATTCAGATGCATTTTTAACACGAGTATCTCGTGGTTTGTTATAGCCACCCCATGGTGACAACCATATACCCAATGCAGCATGATATTTTTCTGAAGCACTTTTTAGTTTATTAAATTCGTCAGGAAAATTGCTGCCAAATCCCCAGTTACCTTTTAAGTTATCCCAACCATCATCAAATAGATAACCATCAAGCTTAACATGACGTTTTTCTACCAATTCTTTTCCATACTGATCGATGCGTAGTAATGCTTCTTTTTCGGTATAAGGATTAAAAAAACCAATATCAAGCCAAGAATTATAGTGTAAATAAGGTGCATAAGGGCGTTCACGCACATAATTAATAAATTGGTTAACATGACGTCTTAACTGACCTGTTTCAAAAGTACCGATATAGGTTTTATAACTTAAAGTATGATTTGCTTGTAAAGGAATTTCCTGAGGAATTTTTTGCGAAACGCCCCCCTCATAAGCAACAGTGTTTGTTAGCGGATTTTCAGGAATGATAAAAAAGGTATCACTAATAATGGGTGAACTCACCACAGAACCATAAACAAAAGGTGCTTGTGAATGAAATGGCATCAAAGAAATAGCCGTCATTGAAAGTGATTTAGTTTTAGGGGTGATTTGCAGTTCAAAACTCGCAAAATGATTATCATCATTTAAATTTAATAACGTTTCAACATTAAGATCATGACCAGTATAGGTTAACGTTAAATTATTATCATTTTGTTTTAATGTTTTTAATTGAAAATCTTTATCCGTCAATTTTTTACCCGTGCTCAGTGTAATTTCAAACAAGGTGTTCACCTTGATTTGATCACTATTTTTAGCATTAATAAAATCTAAGGAAGTAATACTTTTTTGATTGGCACTATCTGAAATTTTAATAGTCGTATTCTTCCCAGACAATTGATAGTCCTTAGCCCAAACAGAATGGATGGGTAAACACAGAGTGGACAATATCCCCACAGTTATCCAATTTTTCATACATTTTTTCATTACTACCTCACTTTCGATAACAAAACTTAAGGAAAAGATTAACAAATTCAATAAGTAGTATAAACGGGTTAGAAAAAATAAATTGTGATCGTGATAGCAGTTTCTACTTTGTTCATATTCCTCAATAAATACTTTTGGTTTTAACAAAATGAAATATTAAATGTGATATGATAAATCCCAGATTGAGTAAATTTAATTTAATTAACTTACAGTTAGGAAAGTAAAGAGTAATTAAAAACGGAAGCATTTAATAATTTCAGGGATATGCTTGCTTTTATTGTGCAATGTGATGAGACTCACAATATTGAGTTTTTTTAACTAAGTTAGTGCTTTTTGTTTAAAACTTTAATTAAGTTAATTTGCTTAACATCATTGATTTTCATAATAATCATTTTGAGTTGAAACTTTTTCACTAACAAATAATCACCAGTAAAAAAGTAAAAAAGTAAAAAAATATCTGTTAACAAAGCTGAAAATAAACAAACTATACTTTGCCAATGAGTATGAAGATAAACATCTACTTTTCTGATAAGCTATAAAACAATCTTCTTTAAATAAAAATCTATTATTGATTTGCCAACTATCAAAGAATTATTAGCAAAACAGCAAATTACCCTTTACTTTGTGACGATTGTCGTTGCCATTATTTTAGCTTCTTGTATACAAGGCACGAGTGTATTAGTCATAGTGATAAATCCAGTGCTTGCGTATATTCATAAAAAATGGGCATTCCGCCCATTCATTATTGTTCTAATAATTTTAGCTTAGCAATAACAGGTATATGATCACTGACTAATGGCCATTTAATACCGTTCCACTCATTACCATCATTAGGTATGGTTAATTGCTCTACACTCCAGACTTGGTTACGACTGGTAAATATGTGATCAAGATCTAATCCAGGATTGCCCGCTGGCCAAGTACGTGTATCAACACCATCTTTTTTAACTCGATTCCAATATTTATCAAGTTCTTTAATCACCCTGTCACTTTCAACAGAATTAAAGTCACCTAGCAAGATCATAATTCCCGTTGCTAAATTAGGAAACTCATCATCTAAATCAAGATCATCAAAAACGATGCTATTAATAAATCGAGCTTGTGACATTCTCACTTCATCTTCTTCATGCCAATCAAAATGACTATTGAAGATATAAATAGGAGAATCAAAGCCGGGAACATTAATCTTGCTAAGCATAAGTGACCTTTGCTCGAAAGAACCCGATGGCAATAAAAAAACTTTATTTTTTTCGATTGGGTACTTAGACAAAATTGCATTGCCGTAATTTCCCCCTTTCATTTCAGTCGCTTTACCAAAAACATAATGCATTCCAGTTTTTTCAGCTAAAACTTTTGCCTGATCCAAACCATCACTGCGAGAGGTTTTTTGATCGACCTCTTCAAGTGTAACAATATCAGCATTCATGGCTTTAATGGCATTAGCGACTAAATCTAGATCCACTTTATGCTTCCTAAGTCCGCCAGCAATATTGTAATTAGCCACCGTTATTTGTGGTTGTTTACCTTCGGCATAGACTTTATTAGGCGAACTTTGATATTGTGTTTTTACCAGATCGTCATCAGCATAAACATTGAAACAAAGTGAAAACAGTCCAATCAAACTAACTACCCAAAAATTTTTTTTCATCGTTATTTATCCTTTAAAAAGATTTAGCGAGTTAAAATTGCTAAACATTAATATTACTTTAAATTACATTTTGTTTTTGAGAGTCTTATCACAACCTATCACTTTTAGCATTAAAACTGATGAATATAAAAAAGCCATACTATTGCAGTATGGCTGACTTATTAAGCAATTAAGTTAAGTTAAGTTAAGTTAAGTTAAGTAGTATTGTTATTATTTATTATGAATGATCATTTGTACTGGATAGTGATCGGAATAAGTATCAGTAAATTCATCTTTCAAAACTTTAACATCAATGACATCCTTTTTAAGTTTCGGAGAAACATAAATATAATCATATCGCAATGGCGTTGATGCCTGATCATAAAATACTTTAGTTGGTGCAGTTGAAATAAATTGTTTGTTTTTCAATTTTAAAGCATCAATATAACCCGCATCCAGTAAATTTTGTTGTACCGTATAACTCAATTGGCCATTCACAAGATTATCTAAGATTGGTCGTTTCTTTTGTTTATCTTTGATATCTTCCAATAATTTGCTGTTGTCATATTCCGTTTTGTCTGCTGGGGAGAATGAATTTAAATCGCCAGCAATAATCCATTTACCTTTTGGATCTGTACTGTATTTGATTGAATCAATAATCAAGTTGATCTCATCTATTCTTTTTGACGTCCAAAATGGGTTCATATGGGTTATTACAAAATGATAATTACCCACATCCGCATATAAAGCGCCATGCCATAAATTATCAACGACTTTATTTACATTCACAATTGGGTATTTTGACGTGATCGCAACAGGGAAAGAGGCGGGATCATCTGGTGCCTCTTTTAATAATACTGCATAATTGTGACCATAACTTGCCGCAAATTTTTCAAGTTTTTCACGAGTAAAAAAATTCATTTCTTGCCAAGCAATAATATCGGCATCCTGCATTTTCGCCCAATCAATAAATTTTTGTTTTCCTTCTGACTCATCCAATTTCATGCCATTATAGACATTATAACTAATGATTTTTAAATCTTTTGCATCCTCAAGTGAAGCAAAAGCCATCGAAGAACTAAGAATTACGGCTCCGATAATAGCGGCTAATTTTAATTTAGTTTTACCCATACGATATTCCTTTCATTTATTCTTTTGATAAATATTATCTAGAATGAATAATAAATAAATCTTTTTTTATAATTTGTGTGATATAGCTCAATAATTTTATTTCAATTTTGCATGATTGGTTGTTTTAATGGAACTTTAGTTAAGGCATTAAATTACAAAATACCTTATGAAGTAAAAAATGACTAAACATTTTTATCGTTATATAAGATTAAATAAGAGTAAAAAATACGGGCATAAAATTAAACTGATTTTATGCCCATTTAGTAAGTTCTTATGAAGCGTTATTAGGTATTTAATAATCGCTTTGGTTTGTTAGGTAAAGATTCACCTATTCGGTAACAAAGAAATTTATTTGTCTCAAATCATCCATTGCGTCTTCAATTTCTCTGGTCGTGAATTGGTAAGTATTTTGCGGGTCTTGACCAGAACATAGTGAATGTTTTTTCTTGAACGTTTCGTGTGAAGTCAACTGTTTATAAGTATTACCTGATTCACTGCCCTTAGTGGTAAAAAATTTATTCCAATCTTTAAGCTGTGATTCCAGAAACTCGCGTCCTTCTTTACATTCAATTTTGTCTAAATCAAGGGTTGGTAATACATGTTTCTTGATTTCAGAAAATTTTTTAGGCGTGTAAGGAAGACTCACTTTTTCATCGATATCTTCTGAATTTATGGTATCAAGAAAATCATCTTCGCGGTACATTTTACGCTTTTGTGCTTGATATTGGTTTTCACCTCGAACCGTCACGGAATCAGGCAGTTCTTCATCGACTGAATAATCCCAAGAATTACTATTTTTTTCGATAAATACATCATTAAAAATTTGTACTGGTAATTCCATCTCTGCGGGTACGCCGTTTACGGAAACTGGAATAAGTTTAAGGTAAGGCTTGATCAATTGATCATAGACTTCATCACTGTTGGTATAGTAGGTTGTTAACAAAATATAGTTACTTTGTGTTGGATTAATAAATCCAGTATTGTTTGATATTGCAGGTTTTGCCATGAAAGTAAGTGAATCACCATTATATGTTAGAGTGTGTTTGCCATACTCAAAGGCATATTTAATGCCTGATTTTGCAGGAATGGTGAGTTCTTTGTCGTCGATAGTGACTTTTATTTCGTTTGCAGTAGGATTATCAATCCATCGGTCAACAGAACTATTGCTAAAAGTAGAGTCGAAACAGCCAACTAAAGTTAAACTACAAATAAGAGTTAAAGTAGATTTAATTTTTTTCATCACATTCATTTGTTAATTTTGTTAAAAGATGGCGTAAATAATAACATAATCACTTGCAAAATTATAATATTTCTTAATGGTTTTTAAATAAAGATCAGATATTCATCACACTTTTATTTGATTGTTGATTGATTACTTGTCTTAAATTTTTTCATCTTTTTATATAACACATTTTTAAAAATTTAATGAGTAATCATTACATAATATAAAAGAAGAAAGGTAAAAAAAATATTCAGGCATAATATTATTACAAATAATATTACGCCTATTTATGACGAGTGGATTAAGAATATCGTTTAGATAATTTCTAAATTATCAGTGCATTATGATTTAATTACAAAAAAGTGCACATCACGAATATCACGAATAGCATCAGTAATTTTAGTCAATGCTTTATCATAGGTACCGTCTGGATCTGTCTCAGGATTACACAATTTTTTTGATTCATAATTTTTATGACTTGCGTCATTAGACGTCAATTTATTATAAGTACTTGCAAAATCTCCACCTTTTAGCGTGAATAAATGATGCCAGTCATTTAATAATTCTTTCATGTACGTTTGACCGGCTTCACATTTTATGGCTGTTAAATCAATATTTGGAAAGACATGTTTGGTAGTTTCGTTGAACTTTTTGGGTTGATAAGAGAAACTGATCGCTTCTTCTACCCCATCATTTTTCAAATAATCAATAAAATCCACTTCTCGAAACAGTTTTCTTTTGTCATCGTAATAATACGAGCCTTTAGGTAAATTTAGCTCTTCAAATAACTCTTCAGGAAAAGGTTCATCAAACGAATAATCCCACTTAGTATCCATTCTATCGATGAATACATCATTAATCTCGACAGTTGGAAGTTCTATTTCTGCTTCTTCACCATTGACAATTATAGGTAATTTTTTTATCGCTCTTTGTGAAAGTTTGTCATACTCTTCCTGACTTATATTTGAAGTTGAATATACGACAGTATAAATAAAATAGTTACTTTGGGTAGGATTAATAAAGCTTGCCATTCCAAATTTAGCGGGTTTAACAATGAAGTTTAGTGAATCATTGTTATACGTTAAAGTATGTTTGCCATAATCAAATTTATATTGTATGCCTGATTGTGCAGGAATCGTTAATTCATTATCATCAATAGTCAATTTAATTTCATTAGCCGTCGGATTATCTATCCAACGATCGAGTGAACTACTTTCAAAGCAGCCCACCAAGCTTAAACTGCAAGTAACAAGTAAAGTATATTTTATTTTTTTCATCGTATTAAAATTTTAAAATTATTATTAATGTGGATAAATTTTATCATTAATATTAATAAATACCTACTTCAAATCACTGTTTATCTAATTCGTTACAGAGATAACTAACTGGATATAATCATTATGCTATAAATATATACAATAACTGATTAAGTAAATATTTTGCTATTAATAATAACGTTATCCCTGCAAAAAATTTCAATAATTTAATCTACTGTTGAGGCCAGATGAATCGACCTTTAGCATCAGGATCTTCGTTAATAAATCTTTTTAAAACATCAGACTGATAAATCGCTTTAACCTCTTTAGCCCATGCCGTATTTAAATTCTCTTTTTTTACAACGACCATTAACTCCAAATTAGGGGATAATTGTTCTTGAAATAAAACATTATCAGCGGGTATCTTACTTAACCATGCTACACCTCCTGGCATAATGGCATAATCCACTTCACCTAACGTTCTGGGTATGATTTCTGATAATAATAATCTAAATTTTAAGTCATACTTATTTTCAGCAATGTCATTGATATTTGCTGTACCCGATTTTGTGTCTGGTTTAAGTGTGATCCAATTTAATTTTTGCAACAATAACAGCGCTCTAGCGGTATTAGAGGGATCATTTGGAATAGCAATTATTTGATTTGGGGCAATCTCATTAACAGACCGATGCGACTGTGAAAACAGCGCAGCCGAAATGGATGGAATATGGACTAATGATACTAAGTCGTTATTCGTTTCTTTATTATAAACATCTAAATACGCTTGATGCTGAGCTGCATTCATATCAATACTACCTTCAACTAACGCAGTATTCGAATCTCTTAAAGAACTAAAATTAACCAGTTTTACCGTATAACCTTTTTGTTCTAATTCTGGTTTTACCACTCGCTCCATCAAAATATTGTGCATACTCGGCGGTAAACCAACAACGATCTCTTTTTTGTCAGTTTTATTGGCTTGTTCTGAATTTGATTTTTGTTCACAACCAAACAAAAATAAACAGCTCAACATTAAAATGGCTAAATTAAAAATCCTTCGCATCATTAATCCTTAAATTTGAGTATATTAAATATATCTAAATAATATTTATTATTCTTACCACTAACATTATAGTGACTAGCGCAGCAATCATTTAATACAAAAAAATTATATCATTATGCAAATTGGCTATATGCGAACAAAATTTAATAGAAAATAGTTAAGTTTGAAGAAACTCGAAATAGTACTGAGATAAATGATCACTCTTTCAAATCAGTAGGACATAAGATGAGTAATTTTCGTAACAAAATTAAAAATTAATTATTTCATTTTGTTATAGAATTGCTGGTAAATTTTTCTAAATTGAATTTGATGGCTTGATATCAAGTTAAAATTTAACCGATATTGATTTAATTAAAAGTAAGATAGAGTTAAACCTTAAGGCTATTCTCAAGCTTTTTGACAATTACCCCTAAAATGATATCAAACCTTTTTAAGGGTAATAATTTCAATCACTCAATTCGAGTTATAAAGCGCCCATAATACGATGTGGTATGTAAAGTTCCTCAAGATAAGTAACATCTTCTTGCGTTAATTTAACCTTCAATGCCCCTACTGCATCGTCAAGATATTGCGTTTTAGTTGCTCCAATGATAGGTGAAGCAACCCCTTTAGCAAACTGCCATGCTAAAGCCACTTGTGTCATAGTTACATTATATTTTTCGGCAATTTCATGAACTCTTTTTACAATATTGGCATCGGTATTTTGGGTACTGTCGTATTTAGAGATAGCAACCTTATCAGTTTTACTGCGTAATGTGTCAGCTTTCCACTCTAAACGAGACAATCTGCCTGCCGCTAAAGGGCTATATGGCGTTAATGAAACATTAAATTGCTTGCAAACAGGAATGAGCTCACGTTCATCTTCCCGATACAATAAATTATAATGATTTTGCATCGATACAAACTGTGTCCAGTGGTTTTGCTGAGCAGCTAATTGCATATTATGAAATTGATAACCATACATCGCTGACGCACCTAATGCACGGACTTTTCCTGCTTTCACCAGATTATGCAACGCTTCCATTGTTTCGTCTATCGGCGTGCTATAGTCAAAACGGTGAATAATATATAAATCCACATAATCAGTGCCAAGGCGTTTAAGTGATCCATTGATCTCTGTCTCGATCGCTTTTTTGGAAAGATGACCTTCATTAAAATAAACTTTGGTTGCAATCACAACTTTATCGCGGGCAATGTTTCTTTTAATTGCTCGTCCTACATATTCTTCACTGGTACCAGCCGAATAAGTGTTAGCAGTATCAATAAAATTAATGCCTAAATCAAGAGCGTGTTTAATAATCGCTTCACTTTGATCAGGATCAAGTGTCCATGCATGCATTTGACTGGCTGGATCGCCAAAACTCATACACCCTAAACAAAATCGCGACACTTCAATGTTCGACGTGCCAAGTTTAATGTAATCCATAACTTCCTCCTTTCTTGCTGCTAAATTGACTTAGGTAAACGATTGTTTCAACAAAAAACAGATAACAGTCTTTTGATGAACTGATTTTAAACAGTAATTTTATTGAGATAAACAGGGTATTGATTTATAGTATGATGAATAAAATTCATTAATCCAACCCGATATGTATAACTTTAATGAACTAAATTACTTTATAACGATAGCCCAAGCGGGCAGTTTTGCAAAAGCGGCCAAGTCTTTACAAATTTCTCCCTCGGCACTGAGTCATAGTATGCGTAATTTAGAGAGCCGTCTTGATTTACGATTATTTAATCGTACCACCCGCAGTATGTCATTAACCGAAGCAGGCGAACAGTTATTTAAGCAAGTTGCCCCCTTATTCAAATCGATTAATGACGAAGTTCATGCCTTAGCAAATTTTCTTGAAACGCCGTCGGGAACAATCAGAATTAATTCGACAAGTCTTGCGGTAGAAATGATTCTTTATCCTAAATTGCGCGATTTTTTAACTCAATATCCTCAAATAAAAGTTGAAATTCAAGCCGACAATAATTGGGTCGATATTGTTGAACAAGGTTTTGATATGGGCTGCCGTATCGGTGACGATCTCGCTAAAGATATGGTTGCAGTAAAAATATCAGAGCCGTTAAAAATGGCATTGGTTGCCAGCCCAGATTATTTAAAAAATACCACAAAACCCAAGCATATTAATGATTTAGATCATCATAAATTAATAGGATTAAGAATCTCTTCTCATCATGGTGCAGAATTATCATGGGAATTTAACGATAATGGTAATACTCTAATTTATCATCCTTCATCACAATTAATTTTTAATAATCATCTCCGTAAACAGGCAGCATTAGACGGTTTAGGTATTACTTGGGTGGGTCGGTTAGAAGTAGAAGAAGAATTAGCAAAAGGAACATTAGTTGAATTATTAGCCGATTTTGCCATGACCTATGAACCATTTTATATCTATTACCCAAGCCGAAAAGGTCATTCAAATGTATTTAAATTGATTTTAGAAGCGTTGAAATACTAATTCACTCAAGTTGAACAAAGAATATACTGTTTTAGTTAACTCTATTTTTTTCTGAACTCTAAGCAAAAACTGACACTTTTTGACAAATACCCTTTTATCGATTCCGAATAGTTCATTTTATTCAATCCAATAAACAGTCAATAAAGTTTAATTAATCATAAATAGATAAACAAATATTAAATAATAAACTCAATTAAATTTAATAATTAACATCAAATTTGTAAAAATTATTCAGGAGTCTATACCGTTTTATTTTTTATAAAATTCTAACAAACAGTCAATAAGGTTTGATTAATCATAAATAGATAAACGCATGTTGAATAATAAATTCAATTATATTAACTATTTAACACCAAGTCTGTAAAAATTATTCAGGAGTCTATACCGTTTCATTTTTTATAAAATTCTAACAAACAGTCAATAAGGTTTGATTAATCATAAATAGATAAACGAATGTTAAATGATAATATCCAATTATATTAAATAGTTAACACCAAATCTGTAAAAATTATTCAGGAGTTTATACCGTTTCATTTTTTATAAAATTCTGACAAACCGTCAATAAGGTTTAATTATTTATAAATAGATAAACGAATATTAAATGATAAATCCAATTATATTAAATAATTAACATCAAATCTGTAAAAATTTTTCAGGAGTCTATACCGTTTTATTTTCTTGTCTGAATTTTAGTTTTAGATAGAATCTATTGCTAAGTTTTTTATACAAGAGAACTTAATGATCATTGCACTTGAATAAACCGCCCTTCCTCATTCATTTTATAGTAAGTTTTACTTAATAATTTGGGTGATTGATTATTTCGGTGTTCGACTTGATTGAGTGTAATGAGATAATTGGCATCAATAGAATACTCTGTAATGATTCCCCCATCCTCTAATTCATAGATTTCACCAATTTCTAATCGGTCAATTACATCAAAATCATTTGTCAGGCTTATTAGGGATAGATTACCCGATGAATTTTCATTATATGTAAAAAGTAATAACAATTTTATTTTTTTGTTAGATTTTATCTTTAAAAGCATTAGATCACTTTCTTCAATATTGCCTTTAAAAAAGTAATTAAATTGATTATTTATTGGAGTAAAAACACCAAGTTCATTTTCACTAGACCAATAACGATTATTTAATGGTAGATGGGTTAAATTCAGTTTACTTTCAATATTTGCTAATTCATGCTGTATTTCTTGTTTGATTTTGAACGCCAAAACAATTTCATTATTAGTGAACAAAAATAGGTAATTGGAAATAACGACTACCGACTGATTTAGATCATAGAACGTTGGCAATGTGTTAATTGTATAATGTTGATAATCTTGTTGCTGATAAGTTAAATTTAATTTTTCCAAGATGTTATTTAGTAATCGCTGGTTAGCTGGCGATAAGTCATCGGGCGTTTGATTTAAATTTACGCTATGAGTTTCATCAATAATCAATTTATCTTTTGCACTTTTAATTACTATGCTTTTTATTTTCTTCAATTGATTATGAAATATTTCAGGTTCAATGGACTCATTAGAGAGATGATCAATTGCAACTAATTGCCATTTTATAGTCTCTTGGCTTAGTAGGATATTAGCATTATTCTTTACTTGGTTTGCATTGACTTGCAATGCAAAAAAACAGCATAAAAATAGAAAAATGGATCTATTGATGATTTTTAGCATTTTTACTTCCTGTAAGAAATTATTGATGAATGTGATGCATCTCTTATCGTTTAATATTATAGTTAATAGGCTATCGCCCTATTTTTCTAACTCTCTCCAACTCAAGTAAAAGTTTATAAGAACAAGTCGGATTAAAAATTAGATCTTACTAACAGTCAATTTTTTGATAATTAGCTCGTTTAATAAGCGATCGTTTTCCTCTCAATGGTACTAAGGATTGATTGTTGGTTTACATCACTTAAATCAAATTTTAGATTTTACGACTTTTATTAATTATTTTGTACTCAATTTATATCAATTAATTGTGACCTAAAATCGATTTTTTACTGAAACACATGCATGACCTGAAACTTTTTTACAAGAAAAATGCATCATTTTAAATCAATTTATTATGACTGCTGTAATTATAGTCTATTAAGCCTTGACGATTTATAAAGCCAATGCTACTATTTGCCACCTGTTGAGACAGAGCACTACGGCGCGTTGGCAGAGTGGCCATGCTGCGGATTGCAAATCCGTCTACCTCGGTTCGACTCCGGGACGCGCCTCCATAAACTTTTCAAAATAACACATCGTTAATATCCACTTCCCTTTAAGTTATCGTTTAGTTTACCTATTCAAAATTAATAATAAATCGAATAAATCTTAGATAAGTACTTAATCAATTCTATTATTTTAACTATCATTAGTTTAAATAATTGTTTAAATAATTGAATTAAGATTAATGATTGCTTTCTTTGTGTGCAATTTAAAATATTTTTCAATTTTTGAACTTATTTACTATACTGACGTTCAGGTATTTCAATTTCGAGGTGAGCATGATTAATTTGAAACTCAGGGAAGTAAAAAATGACCTGTCGGTAAAAGAATTAGAGGTTGCGCAGTACATTATAAGCAATTCTCAAGCAGTAAAAAATATGAGTATTCAGACATTAGCTAAGCTCAATTGTGTCAGTACCAGTACTATTTTAAGGTTATGCAATAAACTCGGTTACAGTGGATTTAGCGACTTTAAAGTTGATCTTATTTCATCATCACCACAAAAATTAAGTACGGACATCTTACAAGATGACATTAATCTTAATGATACCTTGCAAGATGTGAATAGAAAAGTTCAGGCTATGGAAAAATCTTCTATCGATGATACCCATTCAATCGTAAACCTTAACGCATTGGATAACGCCATTGATTTGATTATAGCGAGTAACAAGATCGTTATTTTTGGGGTGGGCAGTAGCGGTTTAGTTGGAAAAGAGTTGGAGTATCAACTCATTAAAATTAAAAAAGATGTTAACTGCCATTTTGATTCGCATATCAGCCGAAGTATTGTTAGCACGCTCGGTAAAAATGATTTGATCATTATTATTTCACATTCAGGTGAAACACCAGAATGTGTGGAGCTATTAAAACTTGCCGAAAGTTTAAAAGTGCCCTCTATTGCAATCACAAAAATGGGGCAAAGTCAGATATCTTTATTAGCAAACATTGTGTTACATACTACCTCGATGGAGCATGCTTCACGACTGATTCCAATTCGTTCTAAAATTTCGCAAATATCGGTTATGAATATGTTACTGACCAATTTATTCATCCGAAAATATGATGAACATTTGCTTGAGCAGACTCAAAGTCGCGAAAAACGTAAATATCCTCATCATAAATAACGGTTTTAAAAGATATTATTTTAATTTCTACTCAAAGATACATTAGCGCTTTTTACTCATTAAGCTTTAATGTTGTCCCATTCCCTTTCTTATTGGATTGTTTAAACCTTTCAAATCATGAATAAAACATTAAGTTATTCAACGATTTTTTTAACTAAACATGATCCAGTTCACAAATTCCTAAAAATCTAAAAAAAAAAGGATGACTTAATTTTCACTTAGATGTAATTTTATTACTAAATATTTATTAATTTAAAGTAACATTATTACATTTTGTTAAATGTAGTTTGGATAAAGGAAACTGAAAATGGAACAACAATTACCCATTATTTTAGCCAGTCATGGCCCTTTTGCCCAAGGTGCGCTTGAATGTGCTCAGATGCTTATGGGGCAACAACAAGATATCAAAGTAATATCGGTTTTAGTTGATAGCAATATTGATAATCTACGTCAGCAGATGGCTGAAAGTTATCAGAGTCTGAATAAAGGTGACGGTGTCATTATTCTCGTTGATATTATGGGGGGTACGCCGTGTAATCTTGCCGGTGAACTATTAATACAACATGGTGATGTATTGCTATTTAGTGGGTTTAATATTCCCGTATTGCTTGAAGTTTTAAATAATCGAGAAGGATCACTTAACGACGTTAAAGCTGCCATTGAAGAAGTTTTTCCGCAAAGCTGTGTTGACGTTGCACAAGTACTAAATTCTCAACGAGAACAATCTACTGATTTGTAAGGAGAACAATATGCCAATTAATGTAGCAAGAATCGACGATCGTCTTATTCACGGACAAGTTATCACTACTTGGGTAAAAAATTATAATATTGAACAAGTTCTAGTGATTAATGATAAAGTTGCCAACGATAAAGTTCAACAATCGGTTTTAACCATGTCTGCCCCACCAGAATTAAAAGTCTTAGTATTTGGCGTTCAACAATTTATTGAAATCCTCAAAAAAACACCTATCAAAAAACGCACTATGTTGTTATTTACCAACAGCATTGATGTCGATGCGCTGGTATCAGGAGGATTAGAGCTTGAAAAACTTAACGTTGGCGGAATGCGCATGCAAGAAGGACGCCATCAATTATCACGAGCGGTTTCCGTTACGCCTGAAGAAGAACAAGCATTCAAAAATCTGATTGAAAAAAATGTGATTGTTGAGATTCAAATGGTTCCCAAAGATCCCGTTGTTTTACTCAAAACACTGATTAATTAGTCTTAATTAGCTATTTATTAATTATATTTGGAGGTTAACCTATGTTAACACAGGCTATTCTTGTCGCCATTTGGGCGGGAATCTGTTCATTAGATGATGTTGGTCCACAAATGCTACGTCGACCATTATTAACAGGAACGATAGCTGGCATTATTATGGGCGATCTGGTTCAAGGACTTGCAATCAGTGCCACTCTTGAACTTATGTGGATGGGTATTGGTAATGTGGGTGCCTATTCCGCACCTGATATTGTTGCAGGTTCGATAATTGGTGTTTCGCTCGGCATTGCAACTCAAGGTGGAATTGCTGCAGGTGTCGCATTAGCGCTTCCTGTTTCAATACTTTGCCAGCAGTTATTGATTGTTTGGCGATCTTTTGCTTGCTTTCTAAATCCATTGGCAGAAAAAAGTATTCAAAATGGGAGTTATAAGGGACTGGTCAAAGTTCATTACTTTTCTACACCGGTTTGGTTCTTGATTCGTGCTGTACCTTGTTTCTTAGCAATCTATTTTGGTAGTGATTTAATTAAAACCATTTTAGATGCGATTCCGAAAGATATCATTACAGGTATGGGCGTTGCGTCAAAATTAATTCCTGCTGTGGGTATCTGTATTTTATTACTCATGCTCTTAAAAGGGACTATGTGGTTTTTCTTTTTACTCGGTTTTGTATTAACCAGTTATCTTAAATTACCGATTATCCCAATTACTTTCATTGCACTGGCGTTTGCGGTTCTATATGACATGGCGTTTATGGCTGGTAAAAAGAATGAAAATTCAAGTAGTAACACAGAGGATAAATCTACAGTAAATAATAGTGCAGTTGAAGAGGAGTATGATCTATGAATAACGAAAAGAAAATTACCAAAAAAGATCTCAATAGTGTCTTTTGGCGTATACAAACCATACCTTTTTCTTTTAATTATGAAAAATTACAAACCATCGGTTTTGCACATTGCATGATCCCTATTTTAGATCGGCTTTATAAAGATGCCGATAAAGAAACTCGCATCCGTGCCATGAAACGTCACTTTGAGTTTTTTAACACTCAAGTTAACGCTGGGGCATTGATATTGGGTGTTACAGCTGCAATGGAAGAAAAAACCACAGAAGAAGAAAAAGATGCGGTAATTTCATTAAAAGCGGGTTTAATGGGACCTTTTGCCGGATTGGGCGATAGCTTATTAAAATTCACTTGGATGCCAATTTGTGGCAGTATCGGCGCAGCTTTTGCTTTACAAGGTAATGTGATTGGACCGATATTGATGTTCTTTATTTATAATTTAGTCAATATTTTCACCAAATATTTCTTTGTTCACTATGGCTACAATAAAGGGGTTGATCTTATTGAACAATCTAAAAATTCAAATATCATTCAAAGAATTAGTAATTTAGCCAATGTGGTGGGTGTGATGGTGCTCGGCTCTCTCATTGCCACGACCGTTAAAGTTTCAACGCCCCTATTAATAGAAGTTGGTGAACAGTCAATCAAAGTACAAGATATGTTTGATAAAGTCATGCCGAATTTATTAACTATCCTTTTTGCTTTAGGTGTGTTTTATTTAGTCAGAAAATTCCAAGGAAAATATACTGTTTCATTAATCATAGCAGTAATGGTGATTGGAGTGATTCTTTCGATGTTGGGTATACTACATTAATTAGGTAAAAAACGATGGAAAAACAAAATAAAGAAGCTGTATCAGCAGTGCGTAATAATCAAGGACAAATCGTCATAACATTTGATTCATTAGATCAACAATCCGTTGATCTTTATTGGACTCAAGAGGCTAATGCCCATACCCAAGCTAAAACATTGATTGGCAAAAATGTACAAAGTCCGGTGATTTTTGATGATCCGTTACAAGCTAAAAAGCGTATTTATTTCATTTTAGAAAAGGGAGGTCAATCACCCTTAATATTTGGTGAAAGAACGTTACCAATAACCGGTTTGAATAATTTCCGAGATTTTGGTGGTTATGTTGGTGCGAACGGTAAACGTGTTAAATGGGGACAATTATATCGTTCCAATCATCTTCATGGTTTAAAACCCGATGCCCAACAATATATTACTGCATTAAATATTAAAACAATTATTGATTATCGCAGTGCTAATGAAATTAAAACCAGTCCTAATTCATCCATTGGGGAAAAACAGACGTTTCATTTAGATGCATCAGCTCAAACGGCGGAACTTGCAGCTCAATTTGCAGCCGACCCAAGCAATGAAGATCAAGCATTGATTGAGAGTGTACTAAGAGATATTCCTCGAGAATTAGTTAATGGCGATGGCATACAAGTGCTTGAACAATATCGTAACTTTGTGTTAAGTGAAAAATCTAAAAATGCCTATCGACAAATGTTAAAAGCCGTTTTAGATGCCGACAACAGCCCAAGTCTTCAACATTGTCGAGGCGGTAAAGATAGAACGGGATATGGTGTATTATTGATCCAAATTATGTTAGGTGTATCTGAATCCGATATTATTTATGATTATATGCTGACTCATGATAATCGTTTAGAGCGAAATAAAATCAAAATGGCTGCCTATCGTAAGATTACCGATGATGAAGATGTACTCGGTTATTTATTGAGTTTAATCGATACCCGCGTCAGTTTTATGATGGAAATTCTTGATACAATGAAAAAAGTGGCTGGCTCACCAGCAAATTACATTAAGCAAGAGTTAGGTTTTACAGATCAAGATTTTAAAACCATGCAAGATCTTTATTTAGAATAATAACTTATTGCAATCATTCTTTTAAAAGCGCAAATAATGAAGTGACCCCATAAAGTTGGACACTTTTATTAAGCGGCTTGTAAGGCCTGATTTCGATATTCAACCGGAGTCAGGCCTTTTAATTTGGCTTTAATCCGTTTGGTGTTGTAGTATTCTATATATTCTTCTATTTTTTCAATCAATTCATCTGCATCATAGTGAGTAATGCTTGGATCGGATGCTTCATAATAAACTTATCAAATCGTTTAACCTGACTACGGCAAGAATACCCTGTTGTCAAACAACGTTCTTTAGGATAGCTGGTCAATGCTTGTTGCCAAGATAATTCATATAACTGTTTTGATGCGGTAAGATTATTAACTTCATGCCCATAAGTGCCCGCCATACCACAACACCCTACTCGGATTGGTTGTAAATCAGTACCAAACTGTTTAAAAATCTGTTGCCACTGTTGATTACTGGCGGGTAATTGCGTCGTTTCGCTACAATGCCCTAGCAAATACCATTTTTCTCTATCAGTTGTTTTTAATTGTGGGCTGTTTGGCAAGTGGTCAGCAATATTGGTTAACCATTCATGTGAAAGTAATACCTTAAAATTACTGACTTTATCTTGAAGTATAAGTTTATATTCATCTCGATAGCAAAGTACCAATGCAGGATCGACCCCAACCATGGGTATACCCAATTGAGCTATTTGTGATAATACCTGTGCAGCTGTTTGTGCCGTCTTGGCAAATTGCTTTAAAAACCCTTTTATGTGTTGAGCTTTACCGTTGGGTACAAATGGTAAAACGACGGGTTTATATCCTAACGTTTCGATCAGGCAGACAAAATCATAGACCACTTTGGCATCATAATAGCTGGTAAATGGATCTTGAACGACAAGTACATACTTAGCGCGCTCCTCTTGTGAAAATTTCTGTAGTTGTTCAAGTTTGATATTTGCAGTGTTATGACCAATCAATTGTTTTTTTAATGTTGGCACAGACAACATAGGTAAACTGGCCATACCCACGGTTTTATTAGTCACATATTCTGTAACGGGCATCTTCATAAAAAAATTAAAAAAGCGTGGTGCTTTTGCCATTAAAGGCAGGTATGACTCAATATTTCCCAGCAAGTAATCGCGCACAGGTCTTAAATAACGGGTGTGATATAACTGTAAAAAACGCGCTTTGAAATCAGGTACATCGATCTTAATCGGACATTGTGTTGAACACGCTTTACATGACAAACAATGATTCATTGAATCTTTTACATCATGTGAAAAGTCATATTCTCCAAATTTTGCTTTAACGGTGTTGGCTATTTTTTTAGCAAATACAACTAACGAACTGTGTTTTGTTGTTAATAACGAATTAAGTTCTTGTTCTGTCATACCTAATTTAACCATTAAACGTAGCCATTCGCGCACTAAGGTTGCTCGGCCTTTTGGTGAATAAACTCGATTACCTGATAACTTCATCGATGGACACATGGGACTATTCACATCAAAATTGAAACAAAGACCATTACCATTACATTCTGTTGCTCCGTGAAAAACTTCTTTAACACTTAATGAAATTTGGCGATCATAAAAGCCCCGTGTGGTAGAATCGACGGTTAACATGCCCTCATCAACACCTAAAGGTGGACAAATTTTTCCCGGATTTAAACGATTATGGGGATCAAAAGCAGTTTTAATTGTTCTTAAACCTTGATATAACTCTTCACCAAAAAAAGCAGGACTGTATTCACTACGAAACCCTTTACCATGTTCACCCCATAGTAATCCGCCATATTTAGCAGTTAGAGCGACAACTTGATCAGAAATAGTTTTCATCAGTTTTTCTTGTTCAGGAACGCACATATCCAAAGCTGGGCGAACATGCAATACTCCTGAATCAACATGGCCAAACATACCATAAGACAAATGATGACTATCAAGCAAAGCTCGAAATCCAGCGATATATTCCGCTAAATGCTGCGGAGGCACGCATGTATCTTCAACAAAAGGAATCGGTTTACGCATTCCTTTAGCATTACCAAGTAATCCCACCGCTTTTTTTCGCATTGCATAGATCTTCTCAATTTCATCTAAGTTTTCACATGTTTGATAACCTATGATACCTAAGGAATGATTTATCATTAGTTTGTCAATTTGCTTACTTAAGTTATCGAGTTTACCTTTAGTCAACTCATAATCATTACCTGCAAACTCAACAATATTGATACCTTGCATATCATGCCCGATAACATCGGTAATTAATTCTTTAATTGATTGCCAGATAATATCTTCTTTAGCCAGTCCTAAAACTTTTGAATCCACTGTTTCAACAGACAATGCTTCAGCATTTACTAAAAAGGGGGCATTACTTAATGCGGATTGAAAAGAGTCGTATTTAATATTCATTAAAAAACGATATTTTGGTTTGGGGATGATATTTAATTTAGCTTCGGTAATAAAGGCTAATGAACCCTCACTACCAGTAAGAATGCGTGTTAAGTCAAATTCGGTTAAATTATCATTGAAGACATTTTTCAGATCATAACCAGTTAAAAAGCGATTTAATTTTGGGAATTTATTTAAAATGAGTTGGCGATGATTTTTACAATATTCATATACCGTGCGGTAAATCGTTGAATCATTAGCCAGATTCTCAACTTCTGTAATACTTTTTTTGTTTGTTTCAAGGATCTCACCATTAATTAATACGGCTTTAACGCTTAAAACATGATTGGATGTTTTTCCATAAACCATCGAGCCTTGTCCTGAGGCATCGGTATTTATCATTCCACCAATCGTAGCTCGATTACTAGTAGATAATTCGGGTGCAAAAAAGTAATCGTACGGTTTTAAATATTCATTAAGTTGATCTTTGACCACCCCTGCTTGAACTTTTACCCAACCCTCTTCAATATTGACCTCTAAAATTCGATTCATATAACGAGAAAGATCAACTACGATACCCTTATTTAAAGATTGTCCATTTGTTCCGGTACCACCCCCTCGTGGTGTAAACTTTAAAGTTTGAAAGGTGTCTTGATTGGCTAAATGCGTTATTAATTGAACATCCTCAGTTGAACGAGGAAATAATATCGCTTGTGGCATTAATTGATAAATACTGTTATCCGTTGCCATAGTCAAACACGAAGCATAATCGCTTGCTATATCACCGGTAAAGCCAGATTCTTTGAGAGCAATTAAATATGTTTTTGTAACCTCATCAAGTTGAGGTGAGTTTGATAGTCTAGGGATCATAATGAATCTAGTTAATAATAAATCTTATACTTAGTGTAATCCAAGTATCAAGCTCGGTCAAAGTTTATTCAATTAATATTCAATGAGTTGTCATGTAATTTCGCTTTTAAAAAATGCCTCAATTTAAGGTTGGATAATGATAGATCCAAGTGATATCAGGATGATTGGCAAAAGCACTCGGGAATAGATAATCACCGCTAAAGAAAGGAAATTGGGTATGCTGCCATTGAACTGTAAAGTCTGGCTGGTACTTTATAATCGCGTCATACAGCAATGTTGTACAATATAAATGAGGTTCCTCGCGAGAAGCTAAAACAAAAGCTTGTCCTTGTTTAGTCAAAAGCTCATTAGCGATTTGCTGGTTTTGAATTTCAGATAAAAAATTGGGTCTTGCTATCGCATATTTTTCAGCGAGTTCTGGTGTGATAAATTCATCAAAACTTGAAATAATGACCTGATTAGGGTAATTCTCATCATCACTAGTAGTGGCATGAATAATTTTGATATCTGGGTTGATTGATACCACCATCCCAATATGGGAAAATTTACCTCCACTAAATTGATGAGCAATTAGACTATCTACTTGTACGCCTTTTCTAAAAATCCAATCTCCGACTTTGATGTTATAAGATAAATTATCATGTTGATGCGTAAATTGCTCCCTTTCATCAGCCCAAACTAAATTGAGTAATAGAATAAAAATAATAGGAATAAAACGATAAACTTTCATTAAAGTAATTTCCAAAATATAAAAGGGCAAAACTATTTTGCCCTTTTATTATCAATTATATCAATCAATATATACTATCTATTTAAATTTTAAATGCTACTAGCCATTTACCATTAACTTTTATAACAGTTGTTGCACCATGTACTTCATCTTTAGTACCATCTTTGAAATAAGTAGTAGCTAGAACTTTTGCTTCTGTTTTTTCTTCATTGGTATAGTTAACAAGAGTACATTCAATTTTATCAACCCCACCATGCTTTTTGCCAAGCTCAGCAGCTTCATCGACAGCCATTTTCATTTTGCTTTTTACCATACCTTCCATTAACATCATATCAGAAGAATTCTTCTCTTCAGGAAAGTAAAGCAAACTAGTAACTTTATCAAGATCGCCTTTATACATAGCAGACATAAATTCTTTGGCAGCGCCTTCCGGTCCATCTTCTTGCGAAGAGCATGCTGTTATCATAAGTGCTAATAAAAAAACACTAAAAAATTTCACAAATAATTTCATTTTTATTTCCAATCGTGTTGTTATAAATTCATGTAATAGCTTACTTTCTCTTCAATAGAGATATCAAAAAGAAAGCGTTAGAATAATACTATGTATAAAAATATTTGCAAGCTAACTTTTATACAAATTCAATTTTATTAAATAAATTTCAATAGGATATCTTGCCATTGCTGTTCTAAATTGGCTTCTATGACAATGGGTTTATGACTGATTGGATGGGTGATTTGTAACTTACTGGCATGCAACATCAGTCGCTTTATCGAGAAAAATTCGGCAAAAGCACGGTTTTGATGTAAATCGCCATGTTTACTGTCGCCCAAAATAGGATGGAAAATGTGTTTCATATGACGGCGTAATTGATGTTTACGGCCCGTTTTAGGTTTTAATTCAACAAAACTGTATCGAGCAGTATCAAATTTGCCCACTTTTATTGGAACTTCAATTTTACTAATTCCTCGATAAGCCGTTACTGCTTCTTGAGCGGGTTTATTGGTGTCTGCAAATTTATCCGCAATTTTATCGAGTTCTTCCACTAATGGATAATCAATAATAGCTTCACCTTCAACATAACCTCGCACAATGGCATGATATGTTTTTTCAATTTGCTTTGTTGCAAATTGTTCAGACATTAAACGAGCAATTTCACTTGATAGTGCAAAGAGTAATACACCAGAAGTAGGCCTATCAAGCCTATGTACAGGAAACACATGTTGACCAATTTGGTCACGCAATGTTTGCATAACCACTACTGTTTCATGCTTATCTAACCAACTGCGATGCACAAGCCAACCACTTGGCTTGTTTATCGCAATTAAGTCATTATCTTGATATAGAATTTCAAACACAGCGTATTAATTATAAAAACAGTTTTTCTAATTCTGCTGCTATACTTGGACTATTATTATCACCTATGGCATAGCTGGCTTTGGCTTTGACTTCTTCATCGGCATTACCCATCGCAATTCCTAATCCCGCAAGAGATAACATACTAATATCGTTATAGCTATCACCAAAAGCAACAATTTCGCTTAGATCGATGTTCTCAAGCGCAGCCCAATGACTTAAACCATTACCTTTTGTATTGCCTTTTATGGCAACATCGGCACGATTAGACCAAGACCATTCACATGAAAAACATCCCAGCGCGTCAACTGCCTTTGAAAACTCTTGTAACACTGGAATGTTGTGACTACTGGTTGCAAATTTGTATACGGCTTTCGCTTCTTCAATAACCTTTTCAAAGCTCTCTACTTTGTCGATTTCAGGTTGTAAGTAATCGGGTAATGAGTGAACCCATTTAAAAAATCCTTCAAGATGATCATCAAGCACTTCATATGTCATCACTCTATCGGTATAAATTAAAGTATGGATACCATATTGATGAACTAGGTTAAGTAGCGTTTTAGCCTGCTCTTTGGTCATTGGTTTGGCTGCTAATGATTGTTGTTTTTCAAAATCATATAAATAGGTGCCGTTACAACAGATCGCTGGTGTTGATAATTGAAGTTGATAATAATAAGGATAAATAACACTATGGTGACGACCAGATACTAATATAACTTTTACCCCTTTCGAACTGATTTTTTTGATCATTTCGGCCGTTTCAGGTAACACAAGTCGGTCAGTTGTTAATAAGGTACCATCCATATCGAACGCAACAGCTTTATACTTCATACATTTCCTCTTCTATCTTTTCTATCGAACCAGCTAAACATTTTATTGATAATTATTTAGGTAATCCATAAGGTAATCTTATGGATCACCAATTTAAAATTCAATTTTTTGGCGACCAACAAATGAGTGCGATAAAGTTGTACCATCAACCATTTCAAGCTCACCACCAACAGGTACGCCGTGGGCAATTCTTGTTGCCACAACGTTAAATTCACCACACATTTGCGCGATATAATTAGCAGTAGCATCCCCCTCAACCGTTGGATTAGTCGCTAAAATCACTTCATTAATCGCTTCTGATGCTAATTTTTTTTTCAATAAATCCAGACCTATATCGCTTGGACCAATGCCATCTAATGGTGATAGGTGACCTAACAAGACAAAATAACGTCCACTATACTGACCTGTTTGCTCAATAGCAACAATATCAGCGGGTGTTTCAACTACGCAAAGTTGTCCACTGCTTTGGCGTCGAACATTGGCACAAATTGTACAAGTTTCTTGTTCAGTAAAGGTTCGACACTCATTACAGTGACCAATATTAATCATCGCTTCATGAAGTTCATGAGCTAATTTAATACCACCTTGTCGATTGCGTTGTAATAAATGAAAAGCCATTCTTTGTGCGGATTTGGGACCAACCCCAGGTAAACAGCGAAATGCTTCCATAAGAGAGTCTAATAATGGGCTAATTTGCATGAATCTATTTTGTTACCATCTATTTTATTTAGTATTAATGATACCTTGTTTCAAAAATCTATAAAACAAGAAATACGTTATTATTTCAATTTAATTATATTTTGTTATGAAAAACCGTTGAGATAAAAATGACGAAAATAAAAAACCGTTACCAATGCTGATTAACAATAATTTCAATGTTTATTTTTGCTTTTGAAAAGCCAACTTTTCGGTTCCTCCCCTTTAAAAAGTCGCATAATATTACTACTGTGGCGAATTATAATAACACAAGAGAGCATTGTAACGGGTAACGTTAATTCTGCTTTAAAAATCCAAACATACAACGGGGCAAAAAGAAATCCAACAATTGATGCAACGGATGAATAACCTGTTACGAATAATGCCAATAACCAAGTCAAAATAAAGCAGCCAGTAAAATCGAGACCTATTGGCATCATCATGCCTAATGCTGTTGCGACCCCTTTACCACCATGAAAGCCAAAAAAACAAGGGAAAATGTGCCCAAGGCATGCTGCAATGCCCACCATACCAAGGAAAAAAGGTGAAATACCGATCCGATAAGCAATATAAACAGGTATTGTACCTTTTAACATATCAAACACTAGTACAAGCATTGCCGGAAGCTTACCATTGATTCGTAACATATTGGTCGCTCCAGGATTATGTGAACCATACTCCAATGGATTGCGCAAATGCATCATTCGACTGACGATCAAAGCGCCAGAAAGTGAACCACAGAAATAAGCGATGATGATCATCAATAATGTTTGTAATATCAAAATGCTCTCCTTGGTTCACTTTTTTGTAATAACAATAACGTTGGTTTACATTATTGCTTATCAAGCAATGGTTTTAAATATTGACCTGTATACGATTTTTTCGATTTTGCGACCTCTTCTGGCGTACCTTCAGCAATGATTTCACCACCACCATTGCCCCCTTCTGGGCCTAAATCGACAATCCAGTCTGCCGTTTTAACCACATCTAAATTATGTTCAATCACTACGATAGTATTACCTTTATCGCGGAGTGAATGAAGTTGTGCAAGTAATTGTTTTACATCAGCGAAATGTAAACCTGTGGTCGGCTCATCTAAGATATACAAAGTGCTACCAGTATCGCGCTTAGATAGCTCTTTGGCAAGTTTTACTCGCTGAGCTTCACCGCCCGATAATGTTGTGGCAGATTGACCAATGGTAATATAAGCTAATCCTACATCAATCAACGTCTGCAATTTGCGGGCAATCATTGGTACAGCATCGAAGAATTCACGACCTTCTTCAACCGTCATATTTAAAATTTCATTAATTGATTTGCCTTTATATTTAATTTCAAGCGTTTCACGATTATAGCGTGCACCATGACACTGATCACAAGGTACATAAATATCTGGTAAAAAGTGCATTTCAACTTTTATTAAACCATCACCTTGACAAGCTTCGCAGCGACCACCTTTTACATTAAAACTAAATCTTCCAGGATTGTAACCTCGAGCTCGGGCTTCGGGTACACCAGCATAAAGCTCACGAATAGAAGTAAAAAATCCCGTATAAGTAGCTGGGTTTGAACGAGGTGTGCGCCCAATAGGACTTTGATCAATCGCAATGACTTTATCAAAATAGTCCAACCCTTCAATAGCTTTATAAGGTGCTATGTCACTTTTTTCTGCACCATTGAGTTCATTTTGTGCCAATGGGTATAAAGTGTCATTAATTAATGTCGATTTACCTGATCCTGATACCCCAGTAATACAAGTAAAGAGTCCAACAGGAATATTTAATGTCACATCTTTAAGATTATTACCAGTTGCACCAATGAGCGATAACATTTTTGTCTTATCGACTTTTGTACGATTTGCAGGGATTTCAATTTTTTGTTTCCCTGACAAATATTGACCCGTTAATGATGTTTTACTGGCCATAATTTGTTTAGGGGTACCTTGTGCAACGACCTCACCACCATGTACACCTGCACCAGGTCCGATATCGATAACATAATCTGCCGCTAAAATGGCTTCTTCATCGTGTTCAACGACAATAACGGTATTACCTAAATCACGTAAATGCGTTAATGTATCAATAAGTCGGGTATTATCTCGTTGATGTAAACCGATAGAAGGTTCATCAAGTACATACATCACTCCAACTAATCCCGCACCGATTTGGCTAGCTAGTCGGATACGTTGTGCTTCACCACCTGATAATGTTTCAGCAGAACGTGAAAGCGTTAAATAATTGAGCCCAACATTGATTAAAAACTGCAAACGGTCGTTGATCTCTTTTAAGATCTTTTCAGCTATTTGTGCTCGCTGTCCTGTTAATGATAACTTGTCAAAAAAGTCTTTTGCTTGTTGAGTACTTAAATCACTAATAGTTGGCAAATTAGTATCATTAATAAATACATGTCTTGCTGTTGTACATAACCTTGAGCCATGACAACAAGGACAAGGACGATTACTGATATATTTAGCTAACTCTTCACGAATGGTTTGTGATTCAGTTTCTTTGTAACGTCGCGCTAAATTATTAATAATGCCTTCAAATGGATGAACGCGTTTAACAACATCACCACGATCATTTGAATAGGTAAATTGAATTTCGGTTTTACCTGATCCATTTAATAGAATATCTTTCACTTTTTCAGGTAATTTTTCGTATGGTTGATCGATATCGAATTTATAGTGTTCAGCCAGTGATTTTAACATCTGAAAATAGTAAAAATTACGACGATCCCAACCTTTAATCGCACCTGCAGCTAACGAAACCTCAGGCATTTGAACGATGCGTTTGGCGTCAAAATATTGTTGTACACCAAGACCATCACATTCTGGGCAAGCTCCCGCTGGATTATTAAATGAGAATAATCTTGGCTCTAGTTCTGAAATACTGTAACCACAAATTGGACAAGCAAAATTAGCCGAAAACAGATGTTCTTCAGCTTGTGGATCATCCAAATTGGCAACTTTTACAATCCCATTGGTAATAGAAAGTACGGTTTCTATTGATTCCGCTAGGCGCAGTTTTAAATCATCACGAATACGAAAACGGTCAACGACCACTTCAATAGTATGCTTTTTTTGCAGTTCAAGTGTCGGCGGATCAGACAGATCATAGACATCACCATCAACCCTGACTCGAATATAACCACTCGCTGATAATTGTTCAAATAACTTAACAAATTCACCTTTACGCTCAGTCACAACGGGTGCTAGCAGCATATAACGGTTTTCAGCCGGTAATGCCATGATACTATCAACCATTTGTGATACCGTTTGAGCGGCTAACGGTAAATCATGTTTCGGGCAGCGTGGTTCGCCAATTCGAGCGAATAGCAGACGCAAATAATCATAAATTTCGGTAATTGTTCCCACTGTTGAACGAGGATTGTGCGAAGTTGATTTTTGCTCAATCGAAATCGCGGGTGATAAACCTTCAATATGATCAACATCGGGTTTTTCCATCAATGATAAAAATTGACGTGCATAAGCCGATAATGACTCAACATAACGTCGTTGCCCTTCAGCATAGAGAGTATCAAATGCTAACGAAGATTTACCTGATCCCGAAAGACCCGTTATTACAACCAGCTTATCTCTTGGAATAGTAACATTAATATTTTTTAGATTGTGCGTTCGCGCACCACGAATATCGATATCTTTGATTGACATAGATCTCTTCTTGTGTGTTTTAAACGAAATGAATTAGAAATAAACTGTATATTATACCAGTAATAATCGATTAAATATACCACATATATAATAGAACACGTTATTGGCTATTATATACTCAAACGTATAGTTAACCTGAAACTTTTTGACAAGATTATTTGCTAAAATAAAAACGGTCTTTAGCGACCGTTTTTAGTCATTTATATTAATCAATTAGTTTTGGAGTTGCATCTAAAGGAATAATCGCACCACGATATTGAATGACCGTACCTGCAACTAAATGGCCTTGTAATGCTGATTGGGAAGGATTTCGCCCACTTAAGCGTGCACCAAGATAACCTGCACTAAATGAATCCCCTGCTGCGGTTGTATCGATAACTTTATCTTTAGCGATTTTATTAGCTGGCACCTCAAAGCGACCTTCAGCACAATCAACAATGCAGCTATCACTACCTCGTTTGATGATGATTTCAGTTACACCAAAGTTTTTAGTGCGCTCAATTACTTGCTCATAAGGCAATTTACCCCATAGCAAATCTTCATCATCAAGCGTTAAAAATGCAATATCGGTAAAACTCAGAATATCGCTGTAAACACTTCGAGCTAAATCAAGGCTGCTCCATAAACGTGGACGGAAGTTATTATCAAAAATAACCTTGCCACCATTAGCTTTAACTCTTTTTAAAAGATCTAATAATTTAAGAATACTTTCCGCATCTAAAATTGCAATACTGATACCACTCAAATAGACATAATCACATTGAGCAATCTGTTCAGCTACCTTGTCTGTTTCGGCAGTTTTTAACCAAAACTTAGCTGCTGCATCATTACGCCAGTAATAAAAAGAACGCTCACCCTGATCATCTGTGACAATTGAGTAGAGTCCTGGCATCTTATCTGACATTCTTTGTACTAAATCAGTTTTAATATGCTCTTTTTGCCAACTATCAACCATCTCTTGGCTAAAAGGATCGGTGCCTAATCCAGTTACATAGTGAATTGCAAAGTCTTTACCTTGTAATAAACGTGATAAATAGACAGAAGTATTAAGTGTATCTCCACCAAAACTGCGTGTTGTCGAATCTTGTTTCATCGACAATTCAATCATACATTCGCCAATAACAGCGATATTTAAAGTCATATTGTACCTATATCCTTGACCTAATTATAAATAATCCAATGCGATTTTAACCACAACTTTACGAACCGTTGTAATCTTATTATTGATAGTACAGAGCGGTTTATGAACTTCGTTGGGTAAAAATACGATGAAATCGTTCGACTGTAATATTAACATGGTTTCTTCTGGGGGTGTTTCGATAAAAGCGATATCATTATCTGCTAATTTGTCGTCTAATACCTTAGTGTGGGGTGGTAAGGTGCTTACTGCCATTCCCTCTTGTCCTTCCAATACAATTTGTACATCAAGGTATTTTTTATGAAACTCAGGATTAGCCTCATGAATATGTCGCAAAGTGCTATCAGACACCATAAAAAACATATTATCGCCATCAATATCATAACGTCCTACTGGCGTGTTGCTGTTAACATTATCTTTAACATATTCGATTGATTGCTTAATTTTGTTGGGTAAATATGGGATTAAATCCAAATGATTAATATTACCTAAAATCATACTCATGATCCTTTACAAATTGATGAAAACAAATAAGGCTATTTGAATTACGCATAACAAAAACTTGCCATGTTAAACTAATTAAATTGATAAAGAGTATATACTTAAGTAGAGCTTTTTTGTAGATCTTAAAACATAAAAAGAGTTTATAATCTGCTAACGTTATCAGTTCTATTTCAATAAAATAAATAAATCACCGAAAAGCGATAAAATGCACATTTTATTTTAGGCTCGATGTGGTTAGTCTACTATAAGATTGAGAATATATGATACAGATTGCATATAAATTGAAACATTTGATTTCTCAAATAAGAAATCAAAATTAGCTAAAAATCGTTTTTTGATAGACTCCAGCAAGTTTTAGTATTTTTTATTAATAACTTTTTCAATTGATGTTTAATTATTTGAAGATAGTTTATTGCTTTTATTACAAATTCAGATACGACAATAAGAAATATCTTTACAATAACAAATTATTTATAAAATGAATTCGTTTAATGTGATGAGGTTGTAAAAATTAAATATGAAAAAAGAATCATGCTTTTTTGCTACTACTATAAACTGTTATACCGAGAATGACGTCTTGATTGTTGGTATTGGCAACCATCCCATATCACCCGATCGTTATTTAATTATTTCGCGCTTTGATGATGGTGAAATTGATGATGCAATAGGTATACAAACTAATAATTCAACGATGGAAGTTGCTAATGCCATTAGTAATCTGTTTTTACAAAAAAATTCTCTAACAGTAGAAATTAAAGCGGATAAACAACATTTAGTGGGTGAGCAAAGGTTGACAGCTGAATTTACTGATCAAAACATTGCATTGTTAACTGAATATATCAAAAAAATATTTTTAGATAGTTCAGTCAATCTCTCGATTGATGTATAAAATAATTTATCCGTTTCGATTAAAGTAAACATTTATCCATCATTAAAATATTCTAAATTATATTATTCAAGATGAATGTATAGCCAAGGTTTTCTTTTGGATAGTTTAACCAACATGAGGGAACGATCATCTAGTTAGAATCATTAGACTACAATCAAGAAATGTAAAATGCGATAAATTTTATTAATCTCAGTTAATTAAACCACAAAATATTATTAATCATTAAATCATAATTTATATCACAAACATTTATAATTTATGAGATATTGAAGCACTTATAAAACATATCATTAATCAAAATTTACTTAGCAACCAATAAACCAGATGAGTATGGTTATATGGTTATATGTTTAATGGCCAAGTGATAATGAACATGGCATAAGAGTTAAATTAAAAAAACTCTCTGTGATTGAAGTAAACATGGATAAAATTTCTTTTTTATAAAAATGAAATATGTTTACCTCATGAAATTCAGATACTAAAATAAAGCGCTTTTTGCCTAACTCTTGCATCATTTTATGTAAAAAATTTGGATAAACAATAATGTTGAGTCATAATTATGAATGAACTTGAGAAACTGTGCCAAGATTTAAAAGTCCCCCTCGGTAATGGACAGGATTGGGAATATGAATTAGCGAACGAATATCGAACACCGCAATGGTTAGCTAAATATTTGTCTGCCTATCTTGATAATAATTACTCAACATTTCAAAAACACATATTAATGAATTTATGTATCGATATTTGTAATGATTTATTCACCGCTGATCCTAATCAAAATCAACCTATTATTCACCAAGTATTAAATATCCTTTATAACGATTATGCTCAGCATTGGCAACTTATTGATTATTGGGCATTACCCGATGAACCACTAGAGGATTGCTTTGAGATAACGTCAGAAATAAGAAAACTGAGGCAAAAATATCTTGCAAATGCCCATGAATGGCTTGCTTTAAATCAGGCTCAACAAAATTTATTGATTGCGAAACAGAATTTTCGACAATGTCCTGATTTTTTTATACAACTACAAATTGCTCTCAATTCTTCATCACAACAAACAAACGCATTAACATTAATCCATGATGATGGATTGAATGATGATCAATTAAGCCAGTTACTATCCACCCTTATCAATATTGCTTTAGAAGGCAATGACGAACAAAGTGTTATTGCACATAAAATATTAGTGAAAAACAATAATAATCAATCTATTAATCAAAAAATCGCTAATTTATTACTAATTAATTATATTGATGATCTCAATTATTACGATGAGATTATCTATCGCAGAATGACTGAATTGTTGCATGATTTAAATAATTCATATTTGATCGAACAGTTTATAAATCGATGTAAAAACATTGATGATCCAGAAGTTGCTCAAAACTATCCTTTGTTTGCTAAACAGTTAATATCACAAATTAGCACTTTTTCAGAAAGTGAATTAAATCAAATAGAAAAAAGGAGTGACAATGTAACCTAAGCTACAGGGCAAGCGGATTTGGCGGGTTATGTCCATTGTAGTAGTAACAATTTTATTAGGATTGGAACAAAACAACAACGAAACAAAGATATTAAACTGATTGATGCAACAAATGCCGAGCATGATTTTATTGCACATGCATACCAAGATATTTCTAAGTGCTTAATGAAATTAGACGATTAAAAATAGTTATTAGTAAAAAACAAATTGCCACAAAAATAAAAAGATTTTAGAAATGCTTTAATCCCAACCATAAATAAGATAAATGGCAATTTTGCATTCGGACAGTTAAAAAAATAAATCAATTTAAATAATAATTAAAAAACTCTATTTTAAATTTCGTCATTATAATAAACAACGAACCTATACTTTCAGTTTTTTAATACAATTCGATTTAAAGAAAAGTTTATTATTAATCCTGTATTGTCTTTTTCAGAATAAAAAAGGCAATTTTCCACGAAAAAAATTAAAGTAAATATCCTAATTTTTTATCCTAAACAAGTCGAAACAGTCATATTATCAATATGAAATAATTGGCCGAATAATTTTACGAAATAAAGAGATCCAAACTAAGTAATGTGTCATTTAACGAATGTTTTTTATATTCTAATGCGCTGCTACTTTCGAAAAGAGATTAATGATGACCACACCAAACATAATAAATCCCATACCAATTAAAGCAGCAAGATCTAAAGTCTGTTTCATAAAAATCCAAGCAATTAAACTAATAAGCACAATTCCGATGCCAGACCAGATCGCATAAGCAATTCCGACAGGAATCGTTTTTAATGCTAATGAAAGAACATAAAAAGAAGCGCTGTATCCAATGATAGTAATGATTGAAAAAACCAAATGAGTAAAGCCATTGGATAACTTTAATGAAGAAGTTGCAATCACTTCACAAATAATAGCTAGAAAAAGAAGAAGATATGAATTCATGCTAATACCCACAATTGTTTAAAACGATAGTCTTATTCCTAACTTTCAATAAATCAGGTTTAAAAGCTTGAATTGTTCAATTTGGTAAGCTTATAAGGTATATTATTAAAACCTGCTAGAGTTTTATATCTATATTTTTTATATCTGTATTATTTTTAAATGATAAGTAAACTAGATAGCTACTAACTCTTGAATATCACTGAATAGGATGATTTTTAGTGGTGGGTTGTGAGGGAATCGAATTATAATGATAACATATTGATATATAATGATATTATAAAAACAATATGCTAAACATATAACATAATGTATAACATTAAATATTGATGACCCACTCAACTTATCACCGATATGTAATATAACATCTATTAACAATAAAGTAAAAAGTTAAAAGAAAACTTCTTTTTTGTGATTTTATGACACTAACAACACTAACAAAATTAATTATTAATAATCAGTAAATTAATCACGTGTTATTATAGTGTTGTATGTTGTTAATTAGTTGAATAGGGATCTATTTTTCTTTCTAATTGTTTTTCAGTATTAATTGATTTTATTTTACTTATCCTATTTTCGCGGTCATGTCTCACCATGTACCAATCTTCAATTAATGTTTCAATTAACCACACTAATTCTTCTGCTTCACCGG
The DNA here is from genome assembly GCF_016101285.1 of Gilliamella sp. W8136. Taxonomy (NCBI): domain Bacteria; kingdom Pseudomonadati; phylum Pseudomonadota; class Gammaproteobacteria; order Orbales; family Orbaceae; genus Gilliamella; species Gilliamella sp. W8136. Next base: position 100,781 of record NZ_JACFQU010000007.1, on the reverse strand, counting down.
GTTCAACATCGACAATTATATTAATATCTTTTTCTGGATGAGCACCTATATTACCAATAGATTTAAGTGCCATAATAGCGTCATACATATTGGTATCTATTTTATCTTTAATTGCTTCAATTTCATGATGTAAAGATTTTTTATCTTTTATAGCCCAAAAATCTCTTATCATAGTTTGCAAACAACGTCTAGATATTGTTGCTGAAGCTTTTGGAGAAATATTGACAATTAATTTTGCCTCTTTATAATCCTGTAATATTGATTCAGGCACATAATTAGGAAAAACCTTAACATTCGCTTCTGGTTCAAGATCCCATCTACGAATTATATATTCAGAATTAATAAAAGTATTACGAATATTTTCTGCATTGTTGGTGTCCCATTTTTGGACAAAAACTTCAGCTTTATTACATTCCGGTGATGGGCATGTTATAACATGAGTTTGTAGGCCATAAGTAGTATCATCTGCAAAATCTCTATAGAAAAAATCCGAAGCACTTTGAATATCACTTCTTGTTATTGTGGATAAAACATTACAAAAAGGACAAACTCTAGAAAAAGGCATAATTATTATCTCCTGCAAATATTAGGTTATTAATTATAGCTCAATCCCTTTAAATTCGTCTAACGCTTGTTTTTGTTCGTCTGATAGGTTGATATCTATCTCGCCATATTCAAGTAAGTAGGTACCGAATGACATGAGGAAAGCAACTGCAGGGTCTATCTTGTTGGCTGCTTTCTTTTTATTGGGCTTGATGTTGGCATTTGCATCTGTTTCCATCACTACATTACCTATAGCCCAAGCCAAAACAGGATCGCCATTATGTTTAATCCGTTTACGACTAATAAATACCTCAGCAGTTTTCGATGTTGGGCTATAACGTGCGTATGTTTGTGGGAACGGCTCAACGTCTAAGCCGATATTTTGTAACTGCGTTCTCAATTGTGTGGCGTTCCACACATCAAAGCCAATTAACTTAATATTAAACTGATCACTGTCTTTTAAAATATCATCACGAATTTGGTCATAATCGATACAGTCGCCTTTAGTTACTCGAATCCAACCCTGATTAACCCATTTACGGTACATCTCTCTATTTTTGTTAGCCACGTTAGTAAGCTGATATTCAGGAATGTAATGCCGTGTTAATAATCTTACCTCGGTTTCAAAAGGAAACGAATAACAGACGCTAGTAATATCACTAGTAGATGATAAATCTAATCCAGCATAGCAATCTAACCCTTTTAAATCTTCTTCTGCATAATCAGCTTTACACGCAACCCAGCTACCAGTATTTACCCAAGGCGTAGCCCCATTACACCAAATATTAAAGCGTTTAGTGAGCATTTCGACCCACTGGGAAGATATACCTCTGGCTTTCTTAATCGTGTCCTCCAAGGCGCCACTATCAACCGATATATCAAGGTTAGGATTAGCTTTTATCCATAAATCAGGGTTATCAATTTCACTTTCATCGTCCAATTCGTAAATAAGTACAAATTGCGATTCGTTAACTTCGTCACCTGCTAAAATCTGGCAACAATAATCATAATGCTGTTTACAGGCTGATATGGTATTACTGCCAGCGGTGGTGATAGCAAATAAAATGCCTTCTGGTCTTGCTCCCATTCCTAATTCAAGGGCTGAATAAACGCCATTATCAGGGTGTAAGTGGTATTCATCTACAATTGATAAACTAGGATTAGTTCCCTCTATCGTTGAAGCTTTTGAGGCAAGAGGTCTTAATATACTATTACTTTTAGAATTAATGATTTTATGTTGTTGAATGGTGACTCTTTTCTTTATTGGCTTGCTAAGTATCGCCATTTGTCTAGCATCATCAAACACAATTCGAGCTTGATCACGGCTAACAGCTGCAGTATAGATATCTTGCTGACCTTTTTCCATGACTAAAAACCAGTTAGCAAGAATTGCTGCTGTAGTCGATTTTGCGTTCTTTCTCGGTACTTGCACATAAGCACTACGGTATTTGCGTAATCCTGTTTTAATGTGCTTAAATCCCAGCAGATTAGCAAATAAGAATTGCTGCCACGTCTCAAGCACAATAGGTTTAGCTCTTAAATGACCTTTAACGTGTGGACAGACTTTTGAGAATGAAACAAATTTAGTGACAATTTCACTATCAAAATAATAATTAGGATTATCCAAATCAATGAAATAGCGGTTTACTGCCTGTTTTAAGCGTTTACAAGCAGGAATATCACCATTTTTAACCGATAATGCGTAATTATGCCAATCGGTCAAGCTCATCTTCCTCATTCGCTTCAACTGGATTCTTACGACGACTTACAGGATCAAAGCCAAGCAATGAAGCCATTTTAATCATGATTTTTTCAGCTTCTGACTTTGCACTAAGTGCAGGATTGCGACTTTCAGTACCTTGTGAATTAACAATTGAAAATCCACGCTTTGCAATATCTTCCATTGCTTTACGGTACATAGAATAATTAACACAAAACAATTCTAAATTAGTCCAATCGGCAGGCTGAATATCATCACGACTAGCTAACTGGTCCGCTCTAAGTTTCCATTGTTCCTTTGCCAATTTATCCAAATATTTAGGTGCTTTCATATTATTGTTTTCTCTCTACTTTCTAAAAAATCACTGTGCATAAAAATTTGAGGAGGGTGGTGGTCTTTTGCCTCTTTGAATTTCTTTGAACATTCCCCCCTACCCACTCATCATATCTGAGGACTGCTATCAGTTGTCTTTATTATGAAGATGACCCAAATCCTCGTTTATCGATTACTCTTGTCTTATAGCTATGACAGTCTCGACATAATGGTTGATGATTACTTGCTTGCCAAAAGAGAGGATCACTTTGTCCATCCTCAACAGGTTTGATATGGTCTATCACAGTAGCAGGAGTGAGTAATCCTTTATCATTACACATCTTGCATAGTGGGTTATGCCTAAGATACTCAGCTCGATATATTTGCCAACGATGATTATAGCCTCGTTGTGCTGCTGTTCCTCGTGCTTTATCTTGCTGTTTATCTCTTCTATGCTCATTACATCGCCCTGATTTAACACGGTTACGACAATTAGGATATGAACATCTCTTTAATGGTTGTATTGGCATCATTCACCTAATAGATAGCTGGGTCACGGTAGATACTCCACAATGAAGAAATAGCTAACGGCACTTCGCTTACGGTGTTAGTACTAACCATTTCTCGGTTCTCATATAGATGAGCTATATACATAAGACAACCTGCTTTGATTGCTGGCGTGAATTCCTGTATATCAAATGATTTTCCTATATGCTTTTGACAAACTTCAAGAGCAGCATCTATATAGATTTGAAGTAAGCTATCTTCTAAGGTGTCACTGTCATCAATACGGCAATGTAACTTAACTTCTTGTAAGGTAATATTAGCCATCGTTTAAACCAGCCTCACATAACAATTCTAAATAAGTTCTTTTTGCGTCAGGTAATACAGCTTTAATATTTAAATATTGTGAGCCAGCTATCAGGTACTTAATCCGCCAAGTGGTATCAATATCCTTACGGTAGCGAATATAAACCCTTATAGTGGTCCCGCTCATCTCTTGCTGTGATAACATAAGCTCTTTACCAGTTACTGCTTTAACCTCAGCCCATACGTTTGCAATATCTTTCCATCCTTTAATAATTTGACCAAATGGATCTCGGTAGCTCTCGAATTTCTGTAAGATAATGCGCTGTCTTAATCGCCCTATAATCATTCAGCATTATCCTTTTTAACTTCTACTGTTTGCTTCCACGCTTGGCTAAATTCTTCTCCGCCCTCATAAGGTAGCAAACCCTCTCTTAATCTTGCTTCATTAGGATTCATTACTCCTGATTTAATCGCTATGTTATAGCTGTTAAAGCGATCTATTGGACTGGTACGCATCAAGTCCGATGTATCAAACTCAATTAGATAACGGCTTTTATCATGATTAACATCAATCATTAATGCATCTTTTAATTGTTGTTCAAAATTGGTAAGCCATGGTCTAAGCGTTAAAGTTAAAAATGAACGTGTAGCTTCTGAAAAGTTACTATATGAACTATGGGAATATTCTTGTAGAAACATCGGGCTAATGTTAAATATTCGAGCTATGTCCTCAATCGTAAACCGTCTACTTTGCAGCCACTCGGCATCTTGATTGCTCATGCCTAACTGCTCGTATTTCATTCCTCCCTCAAGTATTGGTGTTTTACCTGCATTTTTTGCACCTTTGTAACGTTCTAATGCATTTAAGGCTTTTTTCCCTTTTGCATCATCCATCCATTCAGCCATAGAGACATAACCACTTGCCATTAGTCCGTTTTTCATGACAGATGAGCCATGGCGTTGCTGGGCAAGTCCTAATCCTATCGCTTCCCGACAAATAGTAACAGGAGAACGTCCGAGAAAACCGTCATCACTCGCATAACGTAAATGTAATACCTCATCTTGTAAGTAATTTGTGACATTACCATCCTCATCGACAATGGAGTAAGCATAACGCCCATTACCCAATCGTTTTGGAGTAACAGCATAAGGTGGGAAACTTTCAAGCCCACTAGGTCGCCCGTCATTACCCCAGTGAATGACCGCATAAGCATTACCACCTAATAAACAGTGGCGCATCATTGTGCGTTTAAACTGGTAAGGTGTCTGTTTGGTGTTTGGCATCTCATTTAGCAAATATTCAACAGGATGGCTTGATATGCGTTCACGTTCGCCTTTTTTGTTGAGCTTGTAGAGATAACACGGCATTGAGGCAACAGCTTCACTGATTACCGTAACCGCATTCATCACGGCGGGTAATGCCTCGGCTGAGCTAGGCGATACATATTCGCCCGAATTTGTATTAGACAAACCAAGATAAGAAATTAACTCGTCAACTGTCATGCTTCGTTGCTCTTTCTTCTTACGGCTAAATAATCCCATGTTTATAACTCCATAAGGTCAAGCCATGCTTTACTTAAATCAGGCTGAAATTTGGCTTTAGCTTCAAGCATAGAACGTTTGGCTATTTGTATATCACTTTCTTGGTATGCCGGCATACTCGTGACGGTTATTTCAAATAGTTCAGCAGTATTTACCGTTCTTAAACATGGCTCTTGATTAAAATCCCATGATTCAGCTGTGGCTATAAAACCAAATGACATACCACGAATATCACCACGATCCACACTAACGAGCAAATCACGCCCTAATTGAGTGTCTGGCGGTGTTAATTGAAATCGCAAACCAATATCATCCTCAGCCAGAATTAAGGTATTAGAGATAGTCCGACCTAATAGGGCTTTGTGGTCATGTTCAAATAAAGCGCGAATATCAGGATTATTACTCAATGATTGGCTAAATGCTTTTGGTGCGAACTGCTCATAAAATTCACCCCATATCAATTGTGAACGGCTATTCCACTTCACCACATAACCGACTAGCTTAGTATCGTCCCTAACGACTTCGGTACTTCTGATTTCATATTTTTTCTTATCCATATCAACCTCAAAAGGGCATATAGCCCTGTTATTATTTACCAGCAGATACTTCTAAGATTTTGATAGCGTTAGAATCGACTAAACCACCACCGAGATATTTATCAGTATGGACTTTATAGAATCCCGGTTCTGTAATGTTATCTGGGCGAGTTCTTACACCTGTTTCATGATCAACAATGTAGTAACCCCGTTTAAAGTCACCCACCGCAACAACGGCACCCGTATCATTCATATTTTCTAAATAATGAACAGGTTTACCTAACAGCATATCAGGATCGCCTGCTTTTAAACCATCACGCCAAATATAATCACCATTACCATTTTTAAGTTTTTGTAATGTTGCTGCAGTATTTGAGTTCATTACCCATACAGCATTTTTACGGTATTTCTTCTTAAGTTTGAAAAGTAAATCAATTAAACTATCTGCCGTGATTGCGGTAGTTGTCATCTTTTCTAGTGTGCCAAATGGACGCACTTTATCGGCTTGTGCTGCTTGCGGATAAGCAAGGAATCCTTTAGCTTTTTTAGTGCCATTACCATTAATTAAGTCTAATTCTTCGGTTTCGACAAAAGTATCTTTGATTTCATCGGTTAACCAACTTAAGACATCCAAATCACTAAAGTCTAAGATTTCTTGCGTTGTTTTAGGATAAGCATAAATCGGGTATAACTTGATTGATACTTCTTCAAGTTTTGGGGTAGCGGTTTCCGTTCTAGCTATTCCCTCTTCGCCGTGATTAACCGCTGCGCCACCTACAGATACCAGTTTTTTATATTCGTTTGAACCGATTTTTTTAACCGTACAAATCGCACGCATTTCTGATTCATCAGATAACTGACGCATAATTTCTTTGTCTAATTCAGGTATTACTGTATAACCACCATCAGCAGGTACAGCAGTAGACAATGAACGAGCCTCACCAGTACGGATATAGTTGCGTAATTCTTCATTAGTAAGCTTTTTATCTACTGGTTTGCTCTTATCTGCTAAACTTCGCTCTTCATTGGCTAAAGTTTCATAGTTAGAAATTTCAGTATTCAACTCTTCAACTTTTGCTTTTATAGTATCAAATTGTGTCTTTTCTTCTGGTGTCATACTGCGGTTTTCTTGCTCTGCTTTGTCAAGCATTGAGCGCATTTCTGCTACTTTGGTCGCTTTTAATTGACGTAATTCAATAAGTTTTTTCATATCGTTATTATTTACCTTTATTTATTCTTTATTTACAGCGAGATATGAAAGGCTTTAAGTGGGAATAGCGATTAGGCTATGAAAGATGCTGCGCTTAGGTTTTAGACTGCCATATCTGCGCTAATTCGTGGTTATACTATTAACCCAAACTGCAGTCTAACAAAACAAAATAATATTGTTAATTCAATGAATTAGGTAAAATTAATCAGAAAGCATCAGAACAGAATTATTTTATTTGTATTAGCCAATAATCAATTCTACTTGGTATATCACTAACAATTCTCTTCATTTCGCCACTAGGTCTGGCGTTACTTTTTAGGCTATCTAATAAATAAAAATAAGCATCATCTAAAGCGGGGAAGATAAAATATTCCTCTAATTCAGTTAACTCATTATTAGTTCGTTTCCTATCCAAAATTTTACGCTGGTTTTGCACATACTTTTTTAGATTGCTAAATTCGTTTGTTATTTGATTTATTTTAATAGGATCATGCAACATTTCATCTAATGCAATCGCCATAATTTTAGTATCAATTAGTCTTTTCATTTTGTTACCTTTTATTATAGTTAATATTATTTTCTTCTAACGCAGCATCAGGGAACCAGTCATTACACTTATCATAATCAAGATGTAAGTTAGTCCTACGTCCCTCACCATGCCTTGCTCTTATAATGACTTCCAAGCCGTACTCTTTCATTGCAGCAGGTAGAGCATTAACAAAGTTCCTGAGTGATAATGGATTTTTTAGATTATTGTTTTCGATAAATGTAATATAGGCATGATATAGAAATCGCTTAAATTGTACTGGCGTTGAGTATTTTCCTATCATCATGCCGTCAGGTTTATCGGTTGCAAAGAGATAACTACAAAAATCAATAAGTGGATTGGTTAATCGCTTAACTTCAATTGCCTCAGATGATTTTTGTTGCTCAATTAACAGTAATTTAGCTTTGTTATCATCTTCAAAATAATTGAATAAATGACGGATTATCACAGACAATTCACCACGTATTTTATCTTTTAGGATTGGGTCGCGTTCATTAGCAGGAACTGGCTCGCCAAAGTGAAAGATTACCCTCCGCCTAGATATTCCCCCGTCATCATTGCTAAATGTCATTGGGTTATTGTTAATCGCTAATATAACCCCCTGTATCTTAGTTGAATAAGGTTTCTTATATTTTTCATCTATAGCCACATCATCACCACCCGTAATTGCCTTAATACCGTTACCCTCACCGATATATTTTGCTTGATCGGGTAAAATAATTAACGACTGTCCAACAATAAGAGATCTTTCTCTTGGCTTTTCAAGTGATTCCATATTGGCAGATACCGTATTGTTTTTACCTGCTAACATTGTAGCAATATCAGCAAAGACACTTTTACCACTACCACCTGCGCCTGTTACTTCTAAAAATAATTGCCAGTCATAACGATTAGCCAATATCATATATAATGCTGCTTTTATAGCATCCATCTTGATAGTGTCTTTTTTAGCGGAACGTGACAACCATTGATAAAAATTAGGCGCATGATGCTCTAAATTTTCATTCGATACACTATCAATAAAATCAACATTGTTAATTGATTGTAACCAGTGATTTTTTGAATGAGATTTAAAAGTACGAGTATCAAGGTCAAATACACCGTTTTTAAAACCTATTAAATTTCTCGCTGGTTCGTTTTTTAATGGTATTTGAAGCTTCATTGTATCAATGGTCGATTTAATGCCTTTTTCTGAATAATGAGCATTTGATTGTCGAAACAACTGGACTAGTTCACGTTTAAGATCCATTTCAGAAATCATTTGCCAAACATTATCTTTATAGATATATACCTCATTTGTCACCATATCTAAGGATAGATTATTCTCATAATGATCTATGAGTACATCAGCTTTCTGACTGGCTTGCATCTGTGATAAGTCGGGTATAGATTTTAGTTTAATTTCGGAAAAACTTCCCTTAAGTGAATTTTTGATATTGCTATCAAAATATTGCTTAACTTTTTCAAGTCCAAATTGTTGCCTATAATCATCCCAATCACATTTATAATCAGTGTCAGGGATTGTGTAATAACCATTTACCGCCGTAGCTGCTTCTATCGCTTTTTCCTTACCTGTGTTTCTATGACTACCTATATCATTATCACCCGCAATAATAATATTTACGGTAGAATTAACCTCACGAATAGCTTTGGCTACATGAATAAGGTTGCCTGCATCAATAGCAGATATCACCAGTGACCGATGGCGGAATTCCGATATCGATATGCCAGTGGCTAATCCCTCACAAATAATAATTTCATTAGCTGTGAGCAACTCTTTTTTTACCTCGTCAGGCTTGCCCAAATTTGGGCTGACCCATATAAAAGCCCCTTTTTTATTCGAGCCTTTCATTAAGTGCTTGCTTCCGTCTGGCTCGATAAATTGACCGCCTGCGTATTCATTATGAAAATTCAGCATAGGCGCAAAAATGCGCCCATTGTCCAATAATGGCAAACCAAAGGTTAACCCTTTCTTGGTCAGGTATTGAGATTGCCCTAATGTTGCTTTAGATAGCAAATACTCGACCTTTTTACATACGGGATTATTTGGTATGTTATCATTATGTAATTGTTCAGAATCTATTTTTCTAAATACGAGATTTTCCCGTATTTGGTTATTTTGATTAGACAGATTTAAACATTCCACTACTTTACTCGATGCTTCTTTAGCGTCGCATTGATAATAGTTTTTGATAAGTTCTAAGCCGTCACCGCTACCGCATAGATTGCAGAAATAAGTACCGCGCCCATTTTTATTATCAAACCTGAATCTATCTTTACCACCGCAGACAGGGCAAGGACAATGCTTACCATTGCCCACCACAATACCTAATGAACTAAAGATTGATTGCCATTTATCTACTGCTTGGGATGTAATTTCATTTATTTTCATTTTTTCGACCCTTAGATTCAGTTTCACTACTAAATAGTTTCTTAGAATCAGTTATTAAGTCTGATATAGCCCAAAGCACATATGAGCGTAACTCATTACTTAATTTGGTATCTTCATTACATTCACACATTAATAGGGTTGCAATAGCGTTAGCTTGATCGAGTTTAGAGTTGATAGTATCAACTGCATCTAAAGAAATATTAGGCATTATTCTCATCTCCTTTGAAATCGATATTTAATAGTTCCTTGTAAGCATCTTCGATTAAGTCACCAGCTGCCCAAAGTAAATTACCTGTATCGCAATGATCAATAAAAGGCTCATCTAATCCCTCATCTTTATAATTGTGATTATCCCAAATCACCTTAATCATGCTTTGGGCTTGTGCTAGTTTGGTTTCAATATTATTTATTAATCGGTGGTTATTAGCATTATTCATGACTGTAACCTCCCCACGTTCCGGCTTGTTCACTGATTGGAGTTATTCGAATTCTGGCGATAAAGATAAGCGATTGCTTGCCTAAATTTTTGCGTGCTTGTCGTTCGGTTGTTGCTGTAGTTTGGATAACTTGAGCGGTTGAAAGGTCATAGAATTTATATAGTTTGGATTGTCTTGCACGTAGGTGTGCGCTATCATAGCTGTTAGCCATAATCATTACCTCTGTTAATGTTATTGTGGTTAGATAGCTCAAAGAGTTCGCACCTCGATGAGCTATTGTTATTTTTGCACCTATACAATTAAAAGGTGTAACGACAATATAAATTATGGTGTCACGACAAGTCAAGCCTTTTTTATTGCTTTTTTTTGTTATATACTGTCGGTACAAACAACTGGACAATTTATAAAATATGGCTACAGGTAAACATAACAATAAATCAAAACGTGTTGATATTCGTTTTCCACATGAAGTAATCGCAGAAATGGAACTCGTCAAAAATGAAGACGAAAATACATCACAATTTGTCATTAATTCAGTTAAGAATGAAATAAAACGTCGTAAACGTAAACGCTCCGAATAATTAAAATGCTCTCGAACACTTCCTAAATCTACCCATTTTTTTAACTCTGCGTTATTATAAGAACGTGCTTTAAACGCGTTACGCTTTGGCACAAGTTCAATGCTTTTAATTAGTTCTATTGACATTTGATACTACCTTAATTAGTTGATTTTAGTGATTGAATATGGGCAACTGTGACAAGTTGCCTTTTTTATTAAATCAATTCTGGTTGATATTTTTTCCATAGTGCTTGCTCTTCTGCTATCAAATTAGCTTTCCATTTTTTACAAGCTTCTAAATTACGTCCTCTTTTGCTTGATTCAATAAGATATTCTTTTTCACGTTTAGCATGATCATTCAAGAAAGCCCAAGGCACACCATAAGCACCAGTTTTGCGAATTGCTGGAATAACTTCACCAAATACCCAGTTACTAAATCGATAAGCAAATGTTCCTTGTTGAATTGCTTTTCTGCTTCTAGCGATCAACTTGTAAAATCCTGATTCAGATACAGCTAACAATTTTCTTGCCCCGCCTCTTTTGCCTGAATGACTATAACTTAAAGTTAGGGTCATTAATTCAAGGCTATTTAATGATTTAATTGCTTTGGTTGGATTGCTATGCTCTAACGCCAAACACACATCGTTAGCAATAAACCACGGTTCACCCAAATAAGTAATAATTCGTACTTTGATGCCATCAAATTTTATGATGCTTAATTCATCTTGTTTAACTATCATCTTAATAGCTCCCATTAGCAAACCCTCGGCGTTTAGTCGGTTGATTTATCTTTTCAACTGTTGGCGGATTGTCGATCCAGTGAAGTAATTCCACTAATGACCAACCGCATGAGTTAGCACCTAATGATTTTCTTAATGGATATTTACCGTCTTTCTCAAGTTGCCATGCTGTTGAACGGGCGATACTAGTAATTTTGTATCTCTCATTTTCACGAACAAGGCGATCATATTGGATACCGTATTTATCCCTAATGGCTTTGTGTTGTTCTGGAGTGATTGAATATGACATTGAAAGCCCCCTTACTGTACTCGGTTGCTTTCTAAATAGGTTTTAACTTCGGCCATATCGTAAACTACTCGACGCTTGCCAACTTTAATACCTTTGGGGAAATTTGGATCGTAACGTAATGTGTTCTTAGCACAGCCTAAAATTAATGCTAATTCATCAAGGGAATAGTATTTTGGAGTGTTTAATTGCATTGTTTACCTCATTAATTTCATTTGTGTTTAACTAATGAGGTAATTATGTCGTTTATGGAAGTTTGTTTTCAGTGGTGGGGATAGGTAGGATTTCCCACCCCCTACTAAAAGCTAAGTTTTACACCTGTTTCTGGGTTAAATAAATCAAAATCATCTACTGGTTTATTCCCGTGTTTATTTGTACCTTTTAGCTCTTCTACTGTCTTTATGTTAGTATCTTTAAACCAATCTTTCATTACTGTGCTATAGGCTTTACCTGAAATATTAGCTATCTTAGATGCAAGTTTTGATTTAGGAATGTGGATATTTTGTTGTAAATAATGATTCTGAGTATATATAGCAACATTAATCCAATATCTTTGATCATTGGGTAGATCGCATCCTAATGGTGCAATAAATCTATCAATATCTTCACGCATAACAAATAAGTTATTTAAATGAACTTTTAATCCATAAATTGAACATGCATCATCAATAATAACAATATCTTTTGTTTTGGGGTGGTATAAATGGCAGTATCCTGCTGTTATTAATCCATTTCTTTTTCTCTCATTAACAAAATCAGGAGATATTAAATAAACAGTTTCATGAACAAACCTAGTTGATTTCATAGGACTAATAATAAAAGCACCATATCCTTTTCCTTTAACGCTGATATAATTATCTTTTCCCTGAACTCTAACGCTGTACAATTGAGTGATATCATCATTGTAAAAATGTGTTCCATATTGGAAAAACTTGTTTCCTAAACCACCATAATCACATTGATAATTAATAACTATTTTTTCACCTTGAAGTATATAATAAAAATTAATTTGCTCTGATAACCAACAATCAACCAGGTCATCAGTTGTACAACCTAATTCATTACATGCACGTTCTAAATTTATATATGGTCTTTTAGGTAATAAAGACATTGTTTCCCTCAAACACGATCACCCTAATCTAATAAAGAAGTTACGCCAGTCCGTTAGGGTTTCGAACTTTCGGGAGCTACCCTAGGCGTAACTAATTTAATTACTTAAACATTATTGAGCATTATTATATCATTACTGTATAAAAAAACATTAACCTAAATCCCACTAAATAGTGGTATTTAGCTAGCCAAAGGAATGGTTTGCTTTTGGAATGATTACTTTGATAATCAGCACGGATTTGAAATCCGACCTAATGATATGTTTTAATGTTATATATGTTATTACTTTCTTTTAATAACACTTAAAAAAATATATATAAATCAATTATATTATGTTATTAGTGTTGTTAGTGTTATTAAAATATATATATAAAGTATTTATTAAATAATAGGTAATAAAAAACCAGTCTAATTGACTGGCTTAAATCTGGTTCTATGAATAAAATCAAGAGGCTCATTTTTGAGCTGCTGACAGTGATACATTTCCTTGGCTTGCCTGTTCTACAAAGTCACCCCACCATTGCATCATGTCACGGCGTTTATCTAAATAGGTTGCTCTGTTGTAAATTGCTCTTACTGCATTCCTATCGACGTGAGCAAGCGAGACTTCAATTAAATCATAATCAAAGCCATGTTCATTTAATGCTGTAGATGCTAATGATCTAAAGCCATGAGCAACTAACTCACCTTTAAAGCCCATTCGTTTTAATGCTGTATTGACTGTTTCTTTATTCATATGTTTATTGAAAGGTGCTTTCAATGTTGGGAAAACATATTCACTATGACCGCTAATAGGCTTCATAATCTCAATTATCCTTATCGCCTGTTTATTTAGTGGGATAGTATGATCTCTTCTCATTTTCATTTTGTCTGCTGGTATCGTCCATAATTCATTTTTTAGGTCTATTTCACTCCATAATGCAGATACTGCCTCAATTGGTCTTGTTATTGTAAGTAGTTGCCACTCAATTAAGCATCTTGTTTGCAATTCAATACTAGCCAAAGAAATAGCTTTCATTATTCTTGGTAACTCTGAAGGTGGTAAAGAGGGCATATTTTGCTTATGGGCAACTTTAAACACAGCTCCTATTTTACCAGCTGGATTATATTCAATCAGATCATTGTTAACAGCATAAGTCATTACTCTATTAATTCGTTGTGATATCCTCTTAACTGTATCTAGTTTACCGGCACATTCAAGAGGTTTTAAAGCTTCAATAAAATCTTTTGCTTTTAGCTGTGAGATGGGTATATCGCCAAGGCTAGGATAAATATAATTAACAAATGAATTTTTTATTCGCCTAATTGTTCCACTAGTGATATCTCTTGAGTTCTGTTGCTCAAGCCATCTTTCAGCCACTTTATAAAATGTATTATCTTTCTCTTTTTTTGATTGGTTTTGTATAGATTGTTTATGCTGTAGTGGATCTACTCCTTGAGATACTAAAGAACGATATTCATCTCTTTTTTGTCTTGCGTTAAATAATGTGATTTCTGGATAGCTTCCAAAGCTAACTAATGTGCGTTTTTTTGAATCAGGACTAATATAATTAAATCGCCAAATTTTAGAACCATTAGACTTAATTAATAAATATAAACCATTGCCATCTGATAAAGTAAAATCCTTTTCCTTTGGCTTGGCTGACTTGATTTGAGTATCATTTAGAGGTTTTATAATCTTTGCCATGTTATACGAATTTAAGTTATATTTGAGCGTATAACATAATATATAACATAAAAGTTTGAATTTCGCTAAATCTTCTTGAACTTAGATAAACAGTAAATTAGTTAGAAAGCTTGTTATATAAAGGTTTTTTGAACGTTTTTGAATTTGGATGGATTAATGAATGGTGGGTTGTGAGGGGTTCGAACCCGCGACCAATTGATTAAGAGTCAACTGCTCTACCGACTGAGCTAACAACCCACTAAATTATTCTTTCTATTATATCTAACCTTTAAGATTAATGCAAGCCATAGATTTTACATAAATTTTGAGCTAAATCTCAGATTTATCAAATTAAATGTGATATTATCATAAAATTAAAGAATTTATTATTATCCAACCGATTCTTTAATTAACTTAATATGACATAAATAACAGTATGAATTGACAATTAGTTAATAAAATTAATTAAACGCCTAATTCAATAATCCTTAAATTATAGCTTATAAGATAGTATTAGGAGACAAGAAATGAAAATATCATCTGTTGCAATGCTCATTTCAATGGGATTAGCAAGTTCAATGGCTTATGCACATCAAGCGAATGAAATCATAGTCCGTGGTGGACCTGTTTATGTTCATCCAAAAGATAAAAGTGATCATGTGAAAGTGGGTGGGGCAAAAAGTGATTTAAAAGCTAAAGCCGATAATGACACTCAACTTGGTTTAAATTTTCAATATATGATTACGGATAATATCGGTATTGAACTGTTAGGAGCAACACCATTTAGCCATCAAGTTAAACTTGGCGGTGGTAATTCAACGGGATTGGCTGGCGCTCACCTTGGTAAAATTAAACATTTACCACCTACATTAAGTGCTGTTTGGTACCCTCTTGATTCGCAATTTGAATTTCAACCGTATGTGGGTGTTGGGGTAAACTATACTTTCTTCTTTGATGAAAAACTCAGTGGAGAAGCTAAAAAAGCAGGATTTCATGGTTTAGACCTTGATAGTTCTTGGGGCTTAGCGGCACAAATTGGGGCAGACTATTCTATTAATGAAAATTGGCTCATTAATGCACAAGTACGTTATATTGATATTGAAACTAAAGCAACTACGCATTTAGGAAATACTAAAGTAACGGCTAAATATAAATTAGACCCATGGGTTGCAATGATTGGTGTAGGCTATAAATTTTAAGCTTTTGCTAAATAAAAAATCTCTCGTTAATCGAATTAACGAGAGATTTTATATATCAAGATTATAGATTCTTGATTGCTACATACTGCTCTTGCAGTTTGGCTTTATCATCAATGTAACCTTGCTGTTTTTCTTTTTCTTTAGCAACCACCGCAGCAGGTGCTTTGTCAACAAAACTAGCGTTTGATAATTTATTTGCAATGCGGGCTATTTCTCCCTCAATGCGAGCAATCTCTTTTTCAAGACGAGCTAATTCATCTTCTTTATTTATTAATCCCGCCATTGGTATAAGTAGCTCTGCCCCATCAACCAATTTAGTTACAGACAACGGACCATTTTCACCTTCATCAAGCAAGACAATTTCAGAAAGTTTAGCCAAAGTTTTAATAAAAGTAATATTATCACTTACAACACGATGAACTGTCGGTGAAGCTTGGCGAATCAATAATTGTAATGGCTTACTCGGTGCAATGTTCATTTCTGCACGGATGTTACGTACAGCAACAACAGCATCTTTAATCCAATTAATATCAGCAACCGCTTCTTCATTAATATATTTTTCATCAAATGCTGGCATTGGTTGTAGCATAATTGTGTCAGCTTTAATATGCATTAGCCCTTTCACATTTTGCCAAATTGCTTCTGTGATAAACGGAATAATTGGATGTGCAAGACGCAATAACGCTTCCAGAACGGTCACCAACGTATGCCGAGCAGCACGTTGTGCAGATTGTTCACCATTAGCTAATACTGACTTAGTAAGTTCTAAATACCAGTCACAGAATTGATTCCAAGTAAACTCATATAAAATATTAGCAGCTAAATCGAAGCGATAAGTGTCAAATGCTTCACGATAGGCTTTAACGGTTTGGTTAAATTCTGCTAAGATCCATTTGTCTGATAGTGAATAATCTAAATCCCCGCCTTTAAAACCACAATCATGTTCTTCAGTATTCATTAATACGTAACGGCTTGCATTCCATAATTTGTTACAGAAGTTACGATAACCTTCTAAGCGTTTTAAATCCCAGTTAATATCACGCCCAGTTGAAGCCAGTGCTGCTAAAGTAAAGCGTAGTGCATCCGTACCGTGGGCTTCAATACCATTAGGAAATTGCTTTTCAGTCCGTTTAGCAATTTTTTCAGCCAACTGTGGTTGCATCATATTGCCAGTACGTTTTTTTAACAAATCAGCTAATGATATACCATCAATCATATCCAAAGGATCAATTACGTTACCTTTAGATTTAGACATTTTTTGCCCTTCTTCATCACGAATTAACCCTGTAACATATACAGTTTTAAATGGGACTTGTGGTTTACCATGCTCATCTTTGATGAAGTGCATTGTCATCATAATCATTCTGGCTACCCAGAAGAAAATAATATCAAACCCCGTTACTAATACATTAGTTGGGTGAAAAGTCGCTAAATCATCAGTATTTTCTGGCCAACCTAAGGTTGAAAATGTCCATAGCGCAGATGAGAACCAAGTATCAAGTACATCTTCATCTTGTGATAATTCAATGTCGTCAGCTAGGTTATTTTCGCGTCGAACTTCTGCTTCGTTACGTCCTACATAAACATTACCTTGGTTATCATACCAAGCAGGGATTCGGTGCCCCCACCATAATTGACGAGAAATGCACCAATCTTGAATGTCATTCATCCAAGAAAAATACATATTTTCGTACTGTTTTGGTACAAATTGGATGTCACCATTTTTTACTGCATCAATAGCGGGTTCAGCAAGTACTTTGGCACGAACATACCATTGGTCAGTCAACATAGGTTCAATAACCACTCCACCACGATCGCCATAAGGAATCGTAAGATCATGTGGCTCAATTTTTTCGAGTATATCTAATGCTTCACATTGAGCAACAATGGCTTTACGCGCAGCAAAGCGTTCTAAATTTTGGAATTCTGCTGGAATTTCTGTTGCATAAAGAGTGCATGCTTCGCCATTGGTATCAAATACTTCAGCTTGTGTACGAATATCACCATCAAAAGTAAAAATATTGATCATCGGTAATTGATGACGACGCCCTACTTCGTAGTCATTAAAATCATGGGCAGGAGTGATTTTTACGCAACCAGTCCCTTTAGTCATATCGGCATGTTCATCACCAACAATCGGAATACGACGATTTACAAATGGTAATATGACATATTTACCAACTAAATCTTTATAACGCGGATCCTCTGGATTAACTGCAACCCCCGTATCGCCTAAAAGTGTTTCTGGTCGAGTTGTGGCAACAACTAAATAATCTTTGCCTTCTGCTGTTTTAGCGCCATCAGCAAGTGGATAGCGTAAATACCACATTGAGCCTTTAACTTCTCGGTTTTCGACTTCAAGATCCGATATGGCGGTACGAAGTTTAGGATCCCAGTTTACTAGACGTTTACCACGATAAATCAAATCTTCTTGATATAATCTTACAAATACTTCTTTTACGGCATTGGATAGACCTTCGTCCATGGTAAATCGTTCACGATCCCAATCAACAGAATCACCTAGTCGACGCATTTGTTTAGTAATACTACCGCCTGACTCTGCTTTCCATTGCCAAATTTTATCAATAAATGCTTCACGACCGTAATCATGACGTGTTTTGTTTTCCTCAGCGGCAATTTTACGTTCAACAACCATTTGAGTAGCAATACCAGCATGATCCGTACCCGATTGCCAAAGGGTATTGTTACCCTGCATACGATGATAACGAATCAATGCATCCATGATGGTTTGTTGAAATGCATGCCCCATATGTAAACTACCTGTTACATTCGGAGGTGGAATGGCAATGCAGTAACTTGGTTGAGATTTGTCGCCATTGGGTTTGAAATAACCGCTTTCTTCCCAATGTTTATAGATAGGTTGTTCAATTTCTTGTGGATTATAAGTCGTATTTTTCATAATTGATGAATAAATCCTAATTCAAGGCATAAAAATGCCTTATATTCTACAGTAAAATAACCAAACAATAAATTAGCAGAGTAATAAACTCGTTGATTTAATATATGATTAAAACTTTATCAGATTGATAATTGATATAAAAAACCACTTATTGAAGTACCCCCATATAGTTGGACACTTTTATTAAGCGGCTTGTAAGGCCTGATTTCGATATTAAACCGGAGTCAGGCTTTTTAATTTGGCTTTAATCCGTTTGAATTTATAGTTAAATTAATCCTGTTGATAAATAAAATTATCGATTAACCGTGTTTTACCAATATAAACCGCTAAAGCACATAAACTGTCTTGTGCAAGTAAATCAATCGATTTTAATGTAGCTAAATCGACAAACTCAATATAATCAATCTTTGCCAAAGGTTGTTTACTGATCAACTCTTGCATGGTTTGGGTAATCACACTCACTGATTTTTCACCTTTATTGATCATAGCTTTTGCACATTCAATTGCTTGGTAAAGACAAACCGCAGCAGCTCGTTCACTTTCAGATAAATAACTATTGCGGGAACTTTTAGCCAGTCCATCTGATTCACGTACAATAGGACAACCGATAATTTCAATATTAACATTCAGATCCGTTACCATACGTTTAATTACTGCTAATTGTTGGGCATCTTTTTGTCCAAAGTAAGCTCGATCCGGTTGAGCAATATTAAATAATTTGGTCACGACCGTACAAACGCCTTTAAAATGGCCTGGACGTCTTTTGCCACATAAAGCTTCTGTTAATCCATTTACATCAACATAACTATTAAAATTAGGGGAATACATTTCACTGACGTCTGGGCAGAAAATCAGATCGACACCCATCTGTTCGCAGGCGAATTTATCGCGTTCTAAATCTCGTGGATAACTGGCAAGATCTTCTGAAGGACCAAATTGAATAGGATTGACAAAGATAGTCACAATAACTTTTTGATTATCTTGTTTAGCAGCTTGCATTAAGCTTTGATGACCTTCATGTAAAAATCCCATTGTCGGCACTAAACCTATGCTATTACCCGCCTGTCGCCAAGCGTGGACATGCTCACGCACCTCTTTAATCGTTGTTACAACTTTCATTATTTTATCCTTTTTTGCTATTCAAAAATTCACTTTTCAGATTTTGAATAATTTCATCATCCATTGCAAATTCATGAATCGATGCAGGGTATTGTTGTTGTTTGACTTCTTGGCAATAATCACCAAACGCCTTTTTCATTTGTTCCCCGATGGGTGCAAAGGATTTAACAAATTTTGAAGATATGCCATCATACATTGACAGCATGTCTTGATAAACCAACACTTGTCCATCACATCCAGCACCCGCTCCAATACCTATAGTTGGAATATTGACAAGCTCAGTAATAAATTTAGCCAGTTTGGCAGGGACGCATTCTAATAAAATGGCAGCCGCGCCAGCTTGTTCAACGGCTAAAGCGTCGAGCACAATATTTTTTGCGTTTTGATAATCTTTACCTTGAACTTTATAACCACCTAAAGCTAAAACAGATTGCGGCATTAAACCGATATGAGCAATAACAGGAATCGATGCTTGGGTAATCATTTTAATGTGTTCACAAAACGCTAGCCCTCCTTCAAGTTTTACAGCTTGCGCCTGACCCTCTTGAATTAATCGTCCTGCATTATAGACAGCATCATAGGCGGAGGTATGATAAGACATAAAGGGTAAATCCGTAATCACAAAAGCTGTTTTAGCCGCTTTTGCCACAGCTTTCGAATGATGAATCATATCTTCCATAGTGACCGATACTGTACTTTCGTAGCCCAGCATGACCATTCCTAAAGAGTCACCAACAAGTAAACAATCGACCCCACTTTCATCCATAAGCTTGGCAGTTGTATAATCATACGCCGTTAGCATAGTGATTTTTTGTTGATTTTCTTTGCGTTGTTGTAAGGTTAAAATAGTTTTTTTCACGAAAACAGCTCCAATTCCAGTTGTCGATAATCGTTATTCGGATGTTTTTGTCGACTAATATTAAGTAAAATAGTTGATAATTGTTTATATATCGGTCTTAATTCGTCTGGCATAGCCATTATATGTTGTTTGATAGTATCAATATCACCACGCTCAACCGGCCCAGTTAAAGCATTAATCACCCCTAGTTTACAGGTATTATTGGCATTACCTAAAAATAACGGATGCCATGCTTGTTCACTAAATTCACTGTTTAAATCACATTGATTCAGCAATTCTATTCCTATTTGTACTAAAGCAATGACTTGGTTACTGAGCATGACGCAGGCTGCATGATAAAGAGGCTTTTTACTGGCAGAAAGGACTGCTAAAGGATTTTTCAAAGGGGTAAACAAAGCTTGTAATTGGCAAATAACTTTAGGATTGGCTTCAAGTGTAAAAGAGACAGCAGGCATGGCAGAATAACAACCAAACCGATCATAAATGGCATATAAAGGATGTAATGAAAAAGCGAAAGGATGAACAATCTTATTTTGGCTAAAGATATGGGATGTTAATAAACCACTACAGTGACCTATCCATTTGTTTGCAATAGGTAATTGACAAAGTTCTTGCCAAACAACTGATATTTGACTATCAGATACAGTAACAAAGATACAATCACAATCGTTAACTAAATCACCAAGTGATGAATAAGCTTTGCTTTGCGTAAAATCACTCGCTTCTTGTGCATGTTCATAAGTTCGACTAAAAAAACCAGCAATGCTAAAGCCACACAATGAAAAGTACTTTGCTAACGTACAACCAACTTTACCTGCACCTATAAAACCGATAATCATTACAATTATATCTTTTTTAAAAAGATCGCATTATAGCTTAATTCGCCTGATATTCAATCAGATTAATTCTAATAAAATTAATAATATTTATAATTTATTGGCGATTATTACTCTGTTGAGCAAAAATAAAATTTACCTCTATTAAATAATGTTAGAGCTTTTCCATAGACTCCAATAGCGAATAAACTTGCTTTGCTTATAACCAATAAAATATTTTTTTAGCTTGCCATCACCGCATTAATCCTGCGTAATATCGATCCATCACCAAATCTAAAAAGTTTATACCATTGCCTTTATATTATTTCGCAATGGTATAAAATCACTCGCAAGTCACGGGTATGGTTTTTAAATTGAATCCAGCCTCTTTATATAATTTATACCTTGTTCTTGCCAACTCTTTTAATCTTTCGTCTACTGGCACAAAATCGACAATGTCAGAATAGACTGCGGCAAATTCAGGAAACTGCTCTTGCAGATTAACTAATATATGCCGATTGCCATTACTGCGTTTTTGTGGCCAACAAATTTCGACAGGCGAACCGCCTTTCATACCTTCACCCGCTAAATTATGTGGTACAAAATGGTCGGTATCGAGCTGCCAAAGGTATTCATCTATACGTTCCGCTTGTTGTTGATCTTGGCAAGCAACTAAGATTCTTTTATTCGCTTGCCAGATTTCAGCAATTTTTTCACAAGCGAGTTTTTCATGGTATAAAACACCTGATTCACTCGCCGGTTTTTGGTTTTCTAAAAGATAAAAAATCACTTTTTTCATATAAAAGAATGATCAACCTATTGTGTTAATAAGTATTCAATCAACATTGCAACTGGGCGACCTGTCGCACCTTTCTTAGCACCTGATTGCCAAGCTGTACCCGCAATGTCTAAATGCGCCCAGTGATATTTTTCGGTAAACCGTGATAAGAAACACGCTGCGGTAATTGTTCCGCCATCACGACCGCCAGCATTGACAATGTCTGCACAAGTTGACTTAATCTGCTCTTGGAAATCATTATCAATCGGTAATTCCCATGCTTTATCACCCGCTTTATTGGATGCTAACACTAATTCATTGATTAAATTTTTGTTGTTACCCATCACCCCTGTATAGTGGTGACCTAGTGCAACAATGCATGCACCGGTTAAAGTTGCAATATCAATAACAGTTTTTGGTTTATAACGTTCAACATAGGTTAAAGCATCGCATAATACTAAGCGCCCTTCCGCATCAGTATTAATAACTTCGACCGTAGTTCCCGACATAGTCGTCAAAATATCACCTGGTCGATAGCTATTGCCATCAGGCATATTTTCACATCCTGCCATTACCCCTACGACATTAATAGGTAGTTTAAGCTCAGCGACTGCCTGCATCACACCATACACGGTTGCAGCTCCGCACATATCATATTTCATTTCATCCATACCGGCAGAAGGTTTAATTGAAATACCACCTGAATCGAATGTTAAACCTTTACCCACAAACACATAAGGCTGGGCTTTTTTATCTTTTGCACCGTAATATTCGATGATTGTCATTATCGATTCATTTGCAGAGCCACGACCTACCGCTAAATAAGCATTCATATTTAGTTTAGCTAACTCTTTTTCACCTAAGCATGAAACTTTTAAAGATGAGTGCTTTTTGCCTAATTGCTTAGCCTGATCAGCTAAATATTGCGCGTTGCAAACATTTGAAGGCATATTGGCAATTGTCTTTGTGGTACTAATTGCATCAGCAATAATTTGACCTTGTAATAAACCGTTTATTAAAGATTCACTTTGCTTTTTATCATTGAAAATTAAGGTAATTTTATTCAAATCTGGAATTGGAGACTTTTTGGATTTGAATTGATCAAAACAATAGGTCATATTATTGATAATTTGTGGAAGTTGCTTAACAATTTCACTATTGACCGATGATTTAACCGTTAACAAATCCCAATTCACACTTTTGACTTTTTTTGCCAATAATTCTTTGGCTACTGCCTCAATAACTTGTTTCGATTGGTTGATGTCAAATTCTTTCAATTTTCCACAACCAACAAACAAAAGTTCTTGCTTTAATTCTGATGAACAGGAATATAAAAAAGTGGTTTTACCAAGTTCGCAACTAATATCGCCCGATTTGATCAGTTGACTGACTAAGCCATTAGTCGCTTTATCAATTTCTTTTACTGTATCTGATTGATTTTTATCTGAATTGACGGTAATAACTAAACATTCTGATTTTGGTTTTGTAATTGAAGTACTGTTTTTGATTAAAATTTCCATAGATATTCTCTTTTTATGAAATTTATGATGATGTGTAACATTCTATCCGTTCATTTAGCGATAGCAACAAAAAGATAACTAAACAAAGCAAATCCTATTATAATAGTCCCATTTATAAAACTTGAAGATAGGTAAAATGTGATAATTCGTCGATATTTAGTGAAAGAAACATTAAAAACACAAGGTGCAATATTATTTATATTATTGCTAATTTTCTTTTCTCAAAAGTTAATTAGAATTTTATCTAGCGCTATAGAAGGAAATATTCCACGTGATTTAATCATGCCTTTGCTAGTATTAGGCGTATCAAATATGGCGGATTTGATTTTGCCATTAAGCTTGTTTTTGGGTGTGTTAGTGACCTTTGGACGTTTATATTCGGATAGTGAGATGGTAGCCATGCATGCCTGTGGTGTGAAAAAGAATTTAAACTATCAAGTAGTCTTTTTTCTTTGCATCTTCACTTGCGCGTTAACCACAATTAACTGTCTTTGGTTTGGACCTTGGTCAAGCTTAAAGCAAGACCAGTTAGTTGAAAATGCCAAAATTAATCCAAGTTTAGCGGGTCTGTTAGCGGGTCAATTTCAACAAACGCCAGATGGAAATTCAGTGATTTATATTGGTGATGTCGATAAAAATAATTTGGAAAATGTATTTATTGCTAAAATTAATCCTACGAATAATCAGCGACCTTCAATTATTATCGCCAATAAGGGGAAGACTGGAAATGATGCAGAAGGTAATCAAATTATCACACTTGAAGATGCCAATCGCTACGAGGGGACTGCGCAACTAAAAGATTTTCGTATATCAAACTTTCATAATTATATGGGTATTATTAAACCTAAAGAACTTGATTCAAATAGTGATGAAAAAATCGATGTTCAACAACTTGGTTTAACAGATTTATATAAAACAAAAACACCAAAAGCAGAAGCCGAGTTTTATTGGCGGTTAACACTTATTATTTCTGTTCCTCTCATGGCATTTTTAGTTATTCCTCTTAGCGTATCGAACCCTAGACAAGGACGATTAGCGCAAATTCTTCCTGCATTGTTGCTCTATTTGGTCTATTTTTTATTAGCCAGTTCAATTAAAGCTAATGCAGGTAAGGGGCGTTTGGATCCGGCCTTATGGTTTTATATCATCAATCTAGGGTATTTTATTCTTGCCATCATTTTAAATTGTTGGGATAACTTATTTATGCGTAAACTTCGTTTGAAATATATTGCATCATAAAGGAGAAAAGGATGTTTTCGATTTTAGATCGCTATATTGGTAAAACTATTATAAGTACTATTGGGATTAGCCTGTTTTTATTAATCAGCTTATCAGGCATAATCCGTTTTATTGATCAACTTAGAAAGATAAAAGTTGATTACGATGCGTTTGCTGTGGGTATCTATTCTTTATTAATGGTGCCGAAAGATTTAGAAGTATTTTTTCCAATGGCTGCTTTACTTGGTGCTTTAATTGGATTAGGTATGTTAGCATCCCGTAGTGAGCTGATAGTGATGGAAACGGCAGGATTCAGCCGTTTCAAAATTGCCTTAGCGGTAATGAAAACAGCATTACCGTTAGTGCTTATCACTATGGCTATTGGCGAATGGGTTGCGCCTGTTAGTGAGCAAACTGCACGAAATATGCGTTCAGAAAAACTCTATGGCAGTTCATTACTGGCACAACAAGGCAGCCTATGGGCGAAAGATGGCAATGATTATATCTATATCGGTCATGTTAATGGTGATAGCTCAATATCTAACATTGATATCTATTCAGTAGAGAACAATAAATTATTGTCAATAACCCATGCTGATAAGGGTATATTCAATGAGAATGTTTGGACATTATCGCAAATTGAAAAAAGCGATTTAACTCAATTCGATAAGATTCAGACTAGCAATTTACTTACGATGGAGTGGAAAACCAATATTACCCCTGACAAATTAAGCATTGTAGCGTTTGATCCCGACTCTCTTTCTGCTTCTGGCCTATACAAATATTCGCAATATTTAAAAAGCTCAGGTCAAGATACTAAAAATTATGATTTACTTTTTTGGAAGAAATTAATCAAACCACTTTCGGTGGCGGTTATGATGCTACTTGCATTGTCCTTTATTTTTGGACCACTGCGAAGCGTATCAATGGGAGTAAGAGTAATTATTGGTATCAGCTTTGGATTTATCTTCTATATCGCTGATAACCTATTTGCTCAAGCCAGCATTGTAATAGGGATATATCCTATCATCGGATCGATGGTAACTAGCTTAGTATTTCTTTTGATCAGCTATATTTTGTTCAAAAGAAAAAATTAAGCATACTTATGGATACGATGTGTTATAAATAAACAGATAATTAAATAGTTAAAATCATATAAAGGCATTCCTTATTAAATAATTAAGAATGGTTAATTGATAACAACAATAGCATTAGAATTTACTAAAAATAGCGATAATCAGTTTATTTAAACAGTTAAAATTTAAATAATAGATACTTAATGCATCCTAAACAATTTTAGTATTGAGCGGACGCATTAAGTATTTTTAAAAAGATTCAAATATTGCCCATAACCGGCGGACTCTAGATCATCTTTCGGTATAAAACGTAAGGCTGCTGAGTTAATACAATAACGTAAGCCACCCAACGCTTTCGGACCATCATTAAATACATGGCCAAGATGAGAATCGGCTTTTGCTGAACGTACTTCGACACGATTCATACCATGACTATAGTCAGCTTTTTCAATTATGTTGTCGTTATTTATCGATTTAGAAAAACTAGGCCAACCACATCCTGAATCGAATTTATCAAATGAAGTAAACAACGGTTCGCCCGATACAACATCCACATACAACCCTTCTTGATGATTATCATTGAATTCATTTTCATGCGGTGGTTCGGTACCATTTTGTTGCGTTACATAGTATTGCATGGGTGTTAATCGTGATATCGCTTTTTCTTTTAATGTATTATTCATAAATCACCTAACCTATTTAATTTATTTAGGAATAATCAATGATAACTAATTTCCTTTTAACATCGATTGTAGGACTTTATCTTTAATCCAAAAATAATGATATGAAACACCTACTATATGTAAAATAAACAAAACAGCTAATAAGTATGAGCTTACTTTGTGTATAACATGAAACAATTGATATACTTTATTTGTCATATCAATTGTTGGAAGCGAAATGAGGCCAAATACACTGAGTGAACGGCTACTCACTAAGTAGCCAGATAAAGGTACAATTATTAATAAAATATAGAAAAATCCTTGCGTTGATTTTGAAAAAATGCGCTGGAATTTCCGATCTTTCGGTAAAACATCGGGCAGACCCTCTTCCGTGATAACAATGAAACGCAAAATGGTTAACATAACGATCACTATCCCAAATGATTTATGAAATAGATAAACCATAAACATCCCGCCCAAGTATTGGGACAGAGTCACTTTAAATGTCAGCAAGATAAATTCCATAAACACTAGTATAAAAGTTAACCAGTGGAGCCATTTTTGTTTGCTATTATACTCTGGGTAGTTTTCCATAAACTATGTATCCTATTTATTTTTGGACCAATGCTCAGCAATAAACTGGCTTCGCCCTGATCGTTGATAATACTCATTATAATGTAAAGGTTGTTTTGTGTAATAATTTTGATGATAATCTTCTGCTGGATAAAATTTTACCGCAGGTTCAATTGCCACGTCTATTGGTTTACTAAATCGTCCACTGTCTTGCAGAGCTTGCTTTGATGCTAAAGCTTGCTTATGTTGAAATTCGTTATGATAAAATATGGCAGGTCGATAAGAATCCCCCCTATCAGCAAACTGACCTTGAGCATCAGTAGGATCGATTTGCTGCCAAAAGATGTCGAGCAATTTTTTGTAGCTGATGACTTTAGGATCAAACGTTATTTGTACGGCTTCGGTATGCCCGGTTGCGCCCGAACAAACTTGTCGATAAGTTGGATTTTCAACATGTCCGCCTGTATAGCCTGATACCACGTTTACCACGCCTTCATACTGATCAAAGGGTTTTACCATACACCAAAAACAGCCACCTGCAAATGTTGCTTGTTCATATTGTTGCATAATAATCTCCTGATTAAATGATTTTTGACAAATTCATTCACTATTACCCTGTATCAACACGTTCTAGTCATGCTTTTTTAATTATACGTTGATCATATTACTTGAAATAGATTAAAAAAACACCATATTTTCACTATAGCGTTACACTTTTAGGGAGTCTATTTTATGGCAAGTGGATGGGCATCTGATGATGCTGTTAATCAACAAATCGAAGGCACTATTGCAGATGCCATCGAAATGGCAAGACGGCAATTAAAACATGGCACTATAAGTGCTCATTTTTGTGTTGAGTGTGGCGATGCTATTGCGCAAGCGAGACGAGAGGCACTACCTGGCGTACAATATTGTTTGTCATGTCAACAAGAAATTGATAAACAATTAGCCAAATCAGCGAGTCTATATAACCGTCGTGGCAGCAAAGATAGTCAACTTCGATGATCTTAATCAGAGGGAAATGTCTGTTCCCTCTTTTTCGCTTTTATGAAATAATTTTTTATGATTGGTGAGCTTTACTTTTTTTGCGAACATCGTCATAAGGATAAACCAGTAATTTATTATCAAACCATTCAGCACAAAAAATATCCTTGATATCATCATATCCTTGTTTTTTGATTTCATGCTTAAGCCATGTCTCGCTTTTATGTAACTGTTCAAGATTATCTTCACTGATCGCTCCATTTTCAATCACCAGCACAGCAATATCTTTATCCCCTTTTTTTATAATTGTTAGTGAACCATTTAATTCATACCAAACCTGTTTCAATTCATTAAAAGCACAAATACCTTGAATATTGACGAGCGTCTCAAAATCCCTAACGGGTAAATTGGCTTTAATAAAGTTGTCACTAATTAATTGGCCATTTTTAACAAGTTGAATCGGTTCTCCATCAATGGCATCTCTTAATCGTGAATTTTTAGATTTAATGAATCGAACTAATAAAAGCAGCCCGGCCCAAATAATAACTAAACCCGCGGATTGATATGTTGAAACATTAGAATTAAGAAGTGCGCCCCCCACTAATGCACCAATAACCATACTACCAACTTGATCCAATTGTGACATAGGTGCTATTTGGCTTTTGCCCGATAATTTAACGTAAATAAGTAAAATGATAAGAGCAACTAAAAATTTTGGTGCCATTTCAAGTAAATACATTTCTAACCTCCAAGAATATATCCGTTTAAAATCTATTAAAAGTTTTGCAACAAGGTATAAGCAGATAAATGACAGTTAAAAAATAAGTATCAGGAGCAAACTAAATTTTTATCTATAGGAAATAAATGATTATTAATTTTTGGATAGTGACTTGAACTTTAATGAAAGCAATATTAGTTTACTCTAAATCCGATTTAAAAAAAATGTGAATAATAAAAACTATCGATTTCTTAAATGATAAAGAAAAAATTTTAAGACCATATTGAATAATTTTAATATTAATAATCAATATAATAACATCTATTTCTTATGATTATTACTTAAAAATGATAACCTATCGGTTAAGAAATATTTATCAAAACCCTTTTTTTAGCGATTGGTTTTATATCAAATGGTTTTAATATCAACGTTATTTTGCCGTCTATTGATGAAATGGTTGATGATAATGATTGTTTACGACAATCTTGATATCCCACAACAAAACTTATTATTGTACATTCTAAAGCTGTTTACTTAGATAAACAAAATGTTATTTAAATAGCAAATCGCAAAAATTAACCTCTTTTAAGCATAACATCATCAAAAATTACTTGGATAAAAAAGGTAACGTTAAAAAAGCTGTATGGTAAACATCGCATACCATAACTATTTTAAACTCTATCTAGAACAATAAAAATCATTTAAACATAGATAGAGAATATTAATTTTAATAATTAAATCATTATAAAAAGGTTAAGGCTCTTTTTTGCTATCAAATAAAGCCAACCAATAGATAGGCCAATGGGTTTTATTGAAAAGGTTATTAACTAAATAAGCAATCATAACCAATATTACTGAGCCAGATAATACCGGAAATAATAGAAAACTAAAACCGTAATCTATTTTATCTGCGGTTAATAAAATGACTAAAGGATTAGCACCCGCAGGTGGATGTACCGCTCGAAAATATTGCATAGAAACAATTGCAATTCCAACGGCTAATGCTGCAATAATGATATTACTACCGAATAGTTTAAGAAAAACTAATCCAACAAAAGCGGCAATTAAATGTCCAAAAATGACATTTCTGGGTTGAGCTAATGGTGATTGAGATACCGCAAACAATATTACGCAACTTGCCCCAAAAGGCGCCATTATAAAGGTGTAATGAGTTAACTGACTAAAACCAATAAGAAACAATATAGAAACAAAACCACCAATTAAGCTCTGTAATAATTCAATATTTCTGGGCTTTGGCGGCAACTTTTCCTTGCTGAAAAAAAATGATTTCATTATTCTTTATCCTATTCGATGAGTGAAAGTAAGAGTGCAAACCTGAAAATGAACAACTCTGTTCACTTTTTATATTAGTACAGATCTGTTCACATATCAAACACTTTGGATAAAAAATGAAAAAAGCATCTAAATTAATAGCAGATACCGCCGAGCAACTCTTTTATCAAAAAGGATTTGGCAATGTTGGGGTGGATGAAATTAGAGATCAATCAGGTTGTTCTAAAACAACGCTATATAAATATTTTGGTAATAAAGATAATTTAATTTTTGAAATATTGAAAATAAGAGATTCACGTTTTAAACAAAAACTCACTGAAGCAATTGCTGATCTTGATCACTATGAGTCAATTATGCAAATATTCAAATGGCATCTCGATTGGTTTAATCAAGACGATTTTAATGGTTGCTTATTTGTTAGAGCTAAAGAAGAAATTCATAACGATCATGCGGTACAACAACTTGTGATTGAACATAAAGAATTCATCCGTAAACTGAT
This sequence comes from Gilliamella sp. W8136, assembly GCF_016101285.1. Classification (NCBI taxonomy): domain Bacteria; kingdom Pseudomonadati; phylum Pseudomonadota; class Gammaproteobacteria; order Orbales; family Orbaceae; genus Gilliamella; species Gilliamella sp. W8136. Next base: position 70,138 of record NZ_JACFQU010000007.1, on the reverse strand, counting down.
CCATGACCAACTGCCCAAAACGCCACAACAGACAACTTTAACCAACCAACTAATGGTGATATTAGAGGGATTAATCAATATCAGCGTTGTTTATAAAGAAAATAAATCACTTTATGATGAGATGATTCATGATAGTTTTGATTTAATATTAAGACTTTTATCCTTGCACGAATGAATTTTATTAATAAATAAATCATTAACTATTACATCTAGTCCGTTAACGCATATTTAATGTTAAACTGTTAACCATTAGTTAAACTGTTCAGTTCCACCATGTAAAGTAATTATTCTAATCACCTATTTAATACTCCAAGGAGTCACTATGAAAAGAGAAACGTTATTTGAGTATGCCAAAAAACAGTTTCATGCTGAACCGAATTATCTTTGGGAAAATTTACCAAAGTATGCAGTATTACGGCATCACGATGATGGTGATAAGTGGTTCGCGATTGTGATGAATGTGCCTGGTACAAAATTAGGCCTCAAAGATGACAAAGAGGTAGATGTATTGGATGTTAAAGCGAGACCCGAATATATTGGATCGTTGAGAAAAAAAGAAGGTATTTTGCCCGCTTATCATATGAATAAAGAACATTGGATTAGTATCATTCTTTCAGGAACACTTACCAATGAAGAAATATTTGAACTTCTTACTGAAAGCTATCATTTAACTTCTCGGTAATCTTTGCACCACTATTCTAGGATAGTGGTGTGGTATATCACTAAACAATAACTATCTTTATTGTTAATAATTATCGAGTTGCATAATTTATAGCAAGAGCTATATACTTAACTTTAAAAAAGTTTCCTCATAATAAACTCTTTTATCAATAAAATAATAATGTTTTTATGATGAATAAAGAGTTAGTTAAATAATTTTACCAACATGTATTTATCAATGGTGAAATTGATAAAATCCCTGATATGTTATCGAAGATTATATCCAACACAACCCTACGGTTGAAACGGGTCGCGAAGCTTTTATTGAGTTTTTCAAAGGGTTTCTTCAATTAAAACCAAAATTTGAAATTATTAATATGTGCAGTGAAAGCGATATGGTTTATCTATTCCATAAATGCACTCTCGCTGATGACAATGTGAATAAAGTATGTGATATTTTCCGCGTTGAAAATCATAAAATTGTCGAACATTGAGACGTAATTGAAAGAGGTTTAGAAAAGATCCAATCCCTCAACAATAACGGAATTTTTTGATAACCCGATTTATTCTAAGAAAGTATTTAACTTTATAAAATTGAATCAAACCACCTGATACCCAACTATCATGCGGTTTTTTCTTTGAATGTAAAAAAGTTAGTTAAGTTAGATAAAAAATCTCTTAAAATCAGAATTATCAACGAACCTGCTTTCGATTAATCTTCTTAAAAGTAAAAACAATTCTTTTTTAATCTAAATAAACTGTCTTCATGTATAAAACATTTCAATTTTACTAATAAAATGGATTTAGAATTAACATTGAAACGGTATAGACTCCTGAATAATTTTTACAAAAAAACATATAGTGATTTAATCTCTGAATTATATTTTTCTTTTTAATCGTTTATGTACTCTTATTGATTTTCTTTCGGTATCCCCCTTAAACAACGTGATAAAACGATATCGATAAGATGTGAGTTAATTTTAGCGCCGTATCAATTAATGCGAGAATTAGTCATAACACTTATTAATAATAATTCTAAATTACACAGATAACTGAAAAAAGTTTTCTTTGATTAATTGAATACAGTTTGCAAGTTTTGTAACTAATAATTGAATTGTTTATTTAGTTTTAATTTATAATCACTTTAAAATTACTTCACGGATTCTTTTAGCGATATATTCTACATGCGTTTCCAATGCAAAATGCCCTGTATCTAATAATTCAATCACTGCATTAGCATTATCTTTTTTGTAAGCTTCTGCGCCAGCAGGTATAAAAAATAAATCATGTTTTCCCCAAATAATTAAGCACGGCAATGGATAATCTCTAAAAAACTGTTGAAATAAAGGGTACATTTTTAGGTTATTTTTATAATCTAAAAATAAATCTAACTGAATAGATTTATTAGCTCCACGCTCAAACAAAAATGTATCTAAATAATAGGATTCTGGCGCTATGCTCTCAATCGATGGTACTCCATGTATATATTGCCCACGCGTTCTTTCCAAATTCAATATCGCGTCTTCAATAATTTTTCTATTTTGCTCTGTTGGATGATCCCAGTAAGCCTTTATTGGATCCCAAGCACTACCCAAACCTTCCAAATAAGCATTGCCATTTTGGGATACAAATCCTGTTACCCTTTCAGGATAAGTTAAAGCAAGACGAAAACCTATGGGAGCGCCATAATCAAAAACATACATTGCATATTTTTTAAGATTTAAAGCATCGACGAACTTAATGAGTGTTTTACTTATACTATCAAAACTATAAATATAGTTGGCAGTGTCTTTCACTTCAGTAAAACCAAAACCGGGAAAGTCAGGCGCAATCAGATGAAATTTATCAGCAAGTAAAGGAATTAATTCTCTAAACTGATGCGATGAACTAGGAAAGCCATGTAATAGTAAAAGAGTAGGTAAGCTTTTTTCCCCAGCTTCCCGATAGAACATGTTTACATCTTCAATATTGACGTACTTATATTGAATCGGATGATGAATATAATTTACCATAAAAGCCTCGCTTTGTAACCACTAAATCCAAATTTAAAGGGTTATTTATAATATTTAAATTTATTGTAACTTGTCAATGCGTATTTTAAGGGTTACAATATCCTTGTAAAAAAGGTATGTGAATATGAAAACAAATACATTAGATGATTTAGCATTGGTAGGAGATAACGACGCGCTTAACATGATAAATACCGTCGTTAAAATAGATGGCAATTTGATTGATCGTTGGAGCTCAACAGAACAACTCATCTATTGGCTTATCAAAGTGGCTGGCATTTTAGTTCCTGATGATTTGCACTCCTCGTCAGCATTACTTGAAAAAGCTAAAGAGCTAAGAGAAATAACAAGAGTACTTATACAACAAAAAAAAGAAGGGCATAGTTTAGATATTGAACCATTAAATGCATTTTTGCACAAAGCTAGTCGATGGTTAAATTTAGAATATGATGCTAACCAATCGCTTATCGTCACTCATCATTATGCCAAACATAGTCCAGAACAGGTTTTAGCTCCTTTGGCAGAGGCTACAGCAAAGCTAATCGCGCAAGAAGATTTTAGTTTAGTAAAACACTGCGAGCACAAAGACTGTGTGCTGTGGTTCTATGATAAGACAAAAGCCCACAAAAGACGCTGGTGTAGCATGAAAGTTTGTGGTAATAGACATAAAGTTATGAAGTTTAGAAAAAAGCTAGCAACCTCATAAGATAAGCTCTGTAAATATAGTTTATATTAAGATGATTTGTCATAGTGGAGACTATTGACAATCATCCACCCTCGGATTTAATTATGTTCCACACAGATAAGTTAACAAGTTAAATATGAGGGTTGTATTAATTATTGATTAAATTTTTTTACTACATGACTTTTTAATAAATTTTCTCTATTTCTCAAATTTTATCGTTATTCCTGAAAACACAATTTATTTTAATTTATGGTAAAAAAGTTAGACATTAAAATTTTGTAAAAAGCCTAAAATAGCAAGCTACCATTTAATAAAGTACACTTTAGCTGGTCGTCAAATATCCTTTTTCTTTATATTGATATTTATTGTGACTTTAAATACACAATAATGTTCTTAGTGATTTGGTACTACAACAACCGAAAACAAGGCGAACTCTTAATTATTAAATAATTTATTTTATTGCAGAAATTTGAAATTGTGCAATACATATAATTGGCTCAATTGCGCCAAAATATTAATCATCACATCAGTAATAACGCTAATAGTGTACTAGATATAATTAAACTTGATTTAAATAATTTATTTTAGGCTGATTTATCTCGCTATCAAAGTACCTTGTTAATTAATAGAAATTTTTAAATTGTAGTCATTAAAGATAGATTACAAATAATGATTTAGGTTAGATTTTAATAGTTTCTCCATCATTAGGTACAAGCACTCTATCATCAATCCCGTCTTTAGTTATGTATTCATGAAGCTCTTTACGTGTCAACATTGCATGATTAACAGCATCCATATGGGTTGCAATGATTATTGCATTAGTCGCTGTTTGATAGGCATGTTTGACATCATCTTTACCCATGATAATCGATTTATCAAAGTTTTTGAGTCGTGCATAACCTGTATTTAAAATAATAATTTCCGGTTTATAATTCCCAATTACTCTAGTCGTCTCATCACACCAAATAGTATCACCTGCAATGTAAAGAGTTTTAATATCTTTCCCCTGAAAAATAACCCCCATAGTATCACCTAATCGCTTTGCTAGATCAGGTACTGCATACATAGTGTCTGTACCATGCTGACCTCCTACTTTACTTAAATGAATATTGTTAAACAGAGTGTTGTTATCTAATATTTTTATATTTATAAAACCTTGTGATCGAATTAAATCAGCATCTTGTTCATTTTGAACAAATAAAGGTATATGTTTAGGGATGAATTCTTGCGCGGCATCATCCCAATGATCGAGATGTGTATGAGTAACAATAATTGCATCAACATCTTTAATTATTTCTGAAATAGTGCATGGTAGATCAATTAGGGGGTTACGCAACTCACTACGATAAGTTTCTTCAAAACCAGGATAAGCCCCCTTTGGTGCTAACATAGGATCAATTAAAAAAATAGTCCCCGCATAGCTAATCTTCAATGTTGCATTTCTAATTTGCTGAATTAAAACTTGGTTAGTATTGCTTTTAAAATTCAGATTAGATGTTTTATTAGCCAGAGTTAAATTAGTTTTCATATAAATATGACCTCTCAATAATTATTTAGTGTGTTTATTATTGAATTAGTTTGAATAACTAACCATTGACATTTTCATCAATTATCATAATAATCGGGTCAAATTATATGTTCTAAGTTTATAAGCTTAAATATTATGAATTTACCTTACATTGCATTAGTTCTTTACCCACATATTAGTCCATTTCATTTTTCAATTCCTTATATGATCTTTAATATTGAAGTTGAAGAACATAAATTATTTGATTTAAAAATTGTCTCTATAGGAAATAACAAACATGAAACTCAAGACGTGATGACCATAAAATCTGATGGCGGGCTAGAATTACTAGAAAAAGCAGACATCATAATTATTCCCGGATGGAATGATCTCACTAAACCACCGAAACCTTGTTTAGCTAATGCTATTTATCAAGCGTACACACGTGGTGCTCAAATAGTGGGGCTATGTTATGGAACTTATGCACTGGCATATACAGGAATACTTGATGGTAAGAAAGCATCAACACATTGGATGGCTGAGATAGATTTTAAAAAACGCTTCCCTGAAATAACGTTAGACAATAATGCCCTCTATGTAGAGGATCATCATGTCATAACATCTGCTGGAACAGCTGCTAGTTTAGACTGTTGCTTATACATAGTTCGTAAAATCTATGGTAGTAAAATTGCAAATAAAATAGCTCGTGTAATGGTTGCATCTCCCCATCGTGAGGGAGGACAAGCTCAATATATTGAGTATCCAATCGTAATGGCTGCCCATAACAAACAAATAAATGCCCTTTTGGATTATTTACGAAAGAACTTAACCAAGACCTATACTATAGATGAACTTGCCAAGAAAGCCTCTATGAGTAGAAGCACTTTTACACGTCACTTTAAGAAAGAGACAGGTATGACATTAGTGGGCTGGCTTACAAATGAAAGGTTGTTACGTAGTAAAGATTTGTTAGAAACGTCCTCTTTATCAATAGAAAAAATTGCAGAGCTATCAGGATTTCATAATACAACATCTTTCAGACAATACTTTAAAAACAGATATCAAGTTAGTCCAAAGGTATGGCGTAAAACTTTCTCTTAATTCTAAAATATGCTTAGGCCTAACAAATTGGAAAATTTTATAAATTTGCTCTAATTCTTAATCTAATCAACAAATCTAAAAACTGTTGATTTCAAAATAGATTCTTAGATATATCAACAATAATTCTGATATTAATAGCTATATTTTTTGCAGGTGTTTTTGCTGGCCTTTTGTGGTTAATGATGGTTGGTTATGCAACAAAAATGGTTAGGGATGATAAAAGAGATAGAGCAACAATTATAGTTATCCTAGGCGTTCCAATAGCATTATCTATAGGTATTCCATTGGGTACATCAATAGGTCAGTTAATTGGTCGCCTAACTATTAGAGGGACAATTCATTCACATGTTCTGTTTTTTGTATACTAAATCTTTATATTCACTCGACCAAAGAAAATATAGACAATAACCGCTAGAAGACCAAAAGTAAGAGACACAAAAAACATTGTCTGATAAGCGCAGTTTACTGATATTATCTGATCTTGAGTGAAGTGGATTAATATTCCTGATAATACACCTCCAAATGCACCACCAATTTGCTGTATAACTCGTGTGATTGCACTCGTGTCCTTAATTTGATTTTTATCACAAAACTCGAATGGTGAAGAGAGAACAGCAATCGTGGCGACGCCTAATCCGGAACCTCGAACAATAAAACCGATGATTTCAGAGGGGATCCCGCCAACTTGAATTATTAATATACTTATTGCTGATATTATTAATCCTACGCCAATAATTAGAAATGAATTTATCTCACTTAGAGATTTATAAATAAATTTTCTAGCCAACCAAGCACCTACACCTTGTAGAGCAAGCAGCATACCAATATAGGTAATAGATATATTATCATTTATTGCTTGTATTAAAGGAAAAAAAATCATAAAACCAAAAAAGATAAGTGACGTCAGAAATCCCATAATTATTGCAAACGAATATTGAATACAACTAAACGCACTTAAATCAATCAATTTACTGTCTGTCTTGTTATTAGTAATAAGCGAAACCATCATTAAACCAATACCTAAAACTAGCATAATAATATTAAAAATATCAAAAAAGCCCCCAGAAGTGAGATTTTTAATAGAGATAAAAAAGAGTATTAAAGCAATTAAAAATGTCATAAATACATAAATATTCATATTGTATTTAGACGTTTTATTATCAGGTATTGTCGTCCTACCACAGAAAAAAGCCACAAGCACCAAAGGCATGTTGATAAAAAAAGCTATTCTCCAATTTAACTGTTCTGATATGACCGCTCCAAAAATTGGTCCTAACGCAGGGGCAAAGACTGACGGAATAGCAATCAATGCCATAATCGGCTTTAGTCTTTCCTTACCAAAAAAAGTCGCTATTGTGGATTGAGTAATAGGAATTAATATTCCTGCACCAAAACCTTGTAGACATCTAAATAAGATCAAAGAAGCCAGATTAAAGGAAAATCCAACTAATATAGAACCAACAAGAAAAACAAAAATTGAGCATATCCATGCTTTCTTGAGCCCAAAGTTTTCATGTATATAAGGTGATAGTAATATGCCGGCTGCGCAAGCAAGCATATATACTGTAACAGCCCATTGTATATAGGCATAAGAGGTATTAATGTCATTCGAAATTGAGGATAAAATAACATTAACAATACTGCTATCTAATAATGGCAATATACTAGATAGCGTCATAGCAAACACTAACTTCCTTTCGGCGGTTGTCAGGTCAATCGATTGTTTCATATTAAACCCTTTCCAGATTATATTTAGTTGCGCCCCGTGTATATATTCCATCGAATGTTGGTGGCGTAATTTCTTTATATTTTTTAAGTATTAATACTAATTTTTGCAGAGCGATATTTAATTGCATATTTGCAAATTGAGCGCCAATACAAGCATGAATTCCTACTCCAACATACTCTTAATATAATTCTCATCAAATTTAGAATTAAAAGGGCTAATGCCAAATAAGACATGCTTTCCTTTCATGTATCTGTTCCTTCTCAAAATCGGATTATTAATCAATTAATAAATTTGAAAATTACCAATTGATTTGTATAAAAAACTATTATTTTGCTCATTTACAACTTATCTATTTATTGCTAACTTGTTATCTTCAATTTAATTCAGAGGACTTTAGGATAGCCAGTAGAATAGCGTTTTACTAGCCAATTTAAGCCACAAAATATCCCATCGGGGCCATATATGAATACGCCACTTATTTCTCCACATCTTGCTTCTTCTGATAGCGAACCGATGATCGTATCGACAGTCAGTCACTCTTCACAAAGAGTGACACAACGTCATGGTCATTCGAGAGGACAATTACTCGGTACTTTACAGGGTTTAATTTCAATTGAAGCAGAAAGTTGTCAATGGGTAGTGCCTGCAACTCACTGTGTCTGGATACCTCCAAATGTACAACATGGTCTTCTTAGATCGCATGGGCCATTTGAGGGATGGAGCATCTATATACAAAAAAATGCATGTACTAAACTACCTGTCAAACCATACATTTCAGAATTATCTGACTTATTGCGCGAAGCAATTACACGAACCATGTCATGGCATAATTCAGAATTGGAGCCGGAACAGAAGCGTTTAATTGCCGTGATCCTTGACGAGATTAGGACAATGCCTAAAGTTGAGTTAGCACTACCAATGCCAAAAGATATGCGTTTGTTAAAAATCGCTTTAGCTTTATCTGATAATCCTGGTGATAATAAAAAAATCAATGACTGGGGCGTTTGGGCGGGCATTTCCCGACGATCATTAACACGTCGATTTACAAATGAAACGGGGTTTAATTTCACACAATGGCGTCAGAAACTGCGCATGTTAAAAGCGTTAGAATTGCTTGCTACTGGAAAACCAATCACAGAAATATCGTTATATTTAGGTTATGACAATATTAGTGGGTTTATTTCTATATTTCGACAAAATTTCGGAGTAACGCCGGGAAACTACCAAAAATCCATGATAAACCGTCTCGCATGGCGAAACTTTACTAAAACTGCTATCCAAAATGATAAATGAATAAAATAAACCTTTTCTAGGTCTCATAACCTAATTAGTGAGAAAAGAAGTTTCAACTAAATAGACCAATTTCTAAAAGAATATAATTTTTTAATAGAATTAAAAAACCTGTGCTTGTTTGTTCGCAAAGTTTTATCAATGTCAATAATCCAATACTCAATAAATTTATATAAGCAGGAAATGAATATGGCCTATATCTTACTCGCATTAGCAGCTTGTTTTTGAGGTGGTAATTATGTCGTAAGTCATATATTAGTGGCTAACTCTAATCCCATAATACTTTCAGAAAGATGTTGGGCTATAACCGCCCTATTACTGCATCTGTTATATCATAAGCAAGTTATCAATGATTTATCTAAAATTAAAAAATCTTTCAAAACCACACTATTTTTATCACTTTTTGGTTAGGTTTTATTCCCTATCACACTCTATATAGGTTTACACTATACGACCTCTTTAAATGTTGCTATTTATATGTCTGCAACGCGGGTATGGTACTGGCTATTAATAAGCTGATATTTAATGATCATATTTCAAAGAATAATATTTTTGGTGTTTTACTGAGCATTTTAGGGGTTATTTATTTAGTTTTTAAGGGCGATTTTACCAATATAGAAACACTAAATAATCTCAATAAGGGTGATTTATGGGCAATGAGTTCAGCGATTAGTTGGGATATTAGTTGAGCTTTTTATTGTTCTTTTTTGAGGATAAAAGATAAGACTATTTCAGGGAATGTGTTTGTTACAGTAAGTTTTGTATTAGGAGCATTGATATTATTACCCATATCTATCATTTATTTTATTCTATTTCCTGTCACCAATTTTAATCCTAATCTACAATCAGATTTAATTTTAGGATTGTTATATTTAGTTTTGTTTCCATCATGGCTAGCTTATTTATTTTGGAATAAAGGGATCATAGAAACTAGAGCTACACGTGGTGAAATTTATACTCACTTAATCCCTCTATCCGGAGGATTATTTAGTATAGTATTTTTAAATGTAGAAATTAATTGGTTTCATGTTGTAAGTGCTTTTTTAATCATTATTGGCGTAGTTCTCTGTTCTAAAAAATAATATCAACAAAATTATTTTTGTTATATCAAATTATCCAATATATCAACATTATTGTTAAATTAGATAAAAAATACTAGTCTTTATGATTAGGAATGATAATTAAATAATTATTTTAGCCACTATTCCGAAGTAGAAGAAAATTAATTAGAGCTAGCAAGTGGCATTGATTTAACATGAATGTAAAAATATATTCGAACATTGAGACGTAATTGAAAGAGGTTTAGAAAAGATCCAATCCCTCAACAATAACGGAATTTTGTGATAATTCTATTTAGGGTTTATAAAGATAGTAATTTGCAGTTATTAACATCGATCATATAAATCTTACAAAATTATTTTTAGCATATTTTTTTATAGATTTTGAATTTTCTTCTAGTTATTTCATTAAAGATGTGGTCCATGACTCTCATTCAAAGGTTTGTGCAACTAACAAGATAAATTTTGAGTGATGTGATACATTTAGATTGAATATAAAGGAGAACTCGCTTTGAGTTCTCTTTTGATTATTTTTTATTGCCAACTAAACAAGTCGAAAAAACTAAATAGCATAGTTAACATCCACACCACGAATATTATGTGCTCGGCTTCTTTCTATAGATTGAATTGCAGCGATGACATCGCGGCCTTCTCGCATTCCATCAATTAATTTTCTTGCTTGTTTGCAATCACCAATTTGTTGGAATTGATAGTGGTTTTTATCTGCATGTTTTCTGAATTGTTCAGTAAACTCAGATACAGGAGTTAAACCTAAACATACAAAACCATAGTCAAAATCGAGCTCTTCAATTTGACCATTTCGGGAAACAATAAAGCGGTCTTCTTTGACTTCTTGTAATGTGGTTTCTAACATTACATTGACGTGATTATCATCAATCATTCTCATCATTGATAAACGACCAATCATATCTAAGTCTTTTGCTAATGCTGACTGCATTTCAACTATTGTGGTACTTTTAGCTTTGTTTTCAGAGAAATATTCAACCACATCTAACCCAACAGCTCCGCCACCGATTACAACAATTTTTTTATTAGGAATATCAGTAAAGTATTCGAAATTATCCATCAGTTCAAAAATTGAGAAGACGTTGCGATTCTCTTTCGCTAACTGTTCATGTAATCCTTTAATAGGAGGTAATAGAGCCTTAGCACCTGTGGCTGCGACAACCAGATCAGGGAGATGACTTGCTACCATCTCTGGTGTTGCTTTTGTATTTAAATGGATTGTGACATTGTCTAATTTGTTGATACGGTTGATCAAAAATTTTGGTAGATCCGCTATACGTCGTTTATAAGGAAAACGTGAAATAATGGATGATAATCCACCAAGAAATGGTTTTTCTTCATATAGGGTTACGTTACAACCAACTTCGGCTGCTGTGGCTGCAGCCTCAAGCCCAGCAGTCCCTCCCCCTATTACGACAACATTAAGTGATTCGGTTATTTGATAGCGTTTATAATCTTCATAACTGATGATATCTGGATTTACAGTACAGCGTATTGGTTTAGATTTGGCAATTCGATGATCTGCACATCCGATATTACATGATATACAACGTCTTAATGTATCAATTTCGTTATTTTTAACTTTTTCAACCCAATAAGGTTCTGCAATTAATCCTCGACCCATTACAACAAAATCGGAAACACCGTTTGCTATCGTATCAGCAATAATTTTTGGATCACGGAAATTTCCTGAGGCAATGGTTGGTTTATTGAATTTGTCTTTTACTGCTTTCGCCATATATGATCGCCACCCATCGGGTAAGTTCATTTGATCAATTTGCATAAATAAAGTGTCATTTTGTGCCGCTGATACATCAAAAATATCAACGCCTTCGTTTAAGTATTCTAGAATTTCTAGCGTATCTTCTAAACTATTTCCTCCTTCAATAAAGTCATCAGCACTAAAACGCAACATTATTAGAAAATTTGGGCCAACATGTTTGCGAATTTCGTCAATGACCATGCGAACTATTCGCGCACGGTTTTCAACGCTCCCACCAAATTCATCAGTACGTTTGTTAAATATTGGAGATAAGAATTGACTAAGTAAGTAAGAGTGTCCTGCATGAATTTCGACCGCATCAAATCCTGCTCGTTGTACTCTTGATGCGGCTAATCCATATTGTTTCACAACATAATATATTTCATCAACTGACATAGGTCTTGGAGCATTACCACCCGTTTTTGATGGAATATTTGATGCAGAAATAGGCTGTAAGCCATTCAGTCGTCCAAAATAGGCAGAGGCACCTGCATGATTAATTTGTACAGCGACAGTGGCGCCATGTTTATGCATACGTTCCGTAAATCTAAATAATCCTGGTATATACTGGTCATTATCAATCCGTAGTTGTGTTGTCCCATTAGTTCCATATGGGTAATCAATACAGACGTTTTCAAGAATAATTAATCCAGTTCCACCTTTAGCTCGTTGTTCATAATACTGTATGTGGTCATCAACAAATTCACCACTTAAGGTTGCAAAGTTAGTTCCAATCGGTGGCATTACAATTCGATTTTTAATTGTGGTGCGTTTAATCGTGATAGGTTGAAATATTGAAGAGAAATCGCTCATGTTACTCCCTCATACCATCACACAACTCTGAAGTTGTGCTACTTTTAATTTTAAATTGATATTCGATTAACTCTATTATACACAATTTATCAATAAATATATTCTTTATTTTTGCATTTATTTATTAATTTTTTCTATAAATAATTATTGTTTCAAATTGAATATTTAATGTTATAAATTAACATATTAAATATATTTAACAGTAGAAGCACATTATTAAATTAACTTTATTTATTAATAAATTATAAATAATTAAATTTTAGAATAAAAAAATATTAATTATTAATAAATTAGATATTTTATTGATTTTTAATTAAATTATTATTTAGCTATCATTTAAATTATAAATGTTTATTATATTTTTAATTCATTTTTTAAATAAAAAAATACCACTTACTAGTGGTATTTTGGTTGAAAGGTGATCTGATTTCGATCTATAAATATGCTTATTGATCGATTTTAGCTTTTATTTGCTTTACGTGAATTAATTGCAAACTGACGGCGTCCACCTGGTCTTGGTACTAAGTCACCCAACATAATCTCATAACCCCCGTCGACAACTAATTCAGTACCATTAGAATAATCTGAACGTTTACTGGCTAAATATAAAACAGCATTAGCGATATCAATTGTTTCACCAATACGACGGCTTGCAATCATTCGCGTACGACCTTCTTCTACTTCTTTATCTTCATAGAATTTTTTCGATAATGGTGTTTTAACAAAACAAGGGCAAACAGCGTTACTACGTATACCAAATTGTCCCCATTCAGCAGCAATTTGCTTTGATAGCATTGAAATAGCTGCTTTTGTTGGGCTATATGCGCCACTATAGGTTTCGGGTGTATGCGAAGCAACCGTTGAGATATGTACCATGCGACCTGATTTCTGTTCGATCATCATACGACCAAAGCGTTGAGACATTAGGAAATAACCTGTCATGTTGACATTAATGGTTAGTTGCCATTCATCAAGTGGTAAATCTTCTAATGGACAGAATTTTAAAATTGCCGCAGTATTGACTAAAACATCACAGCGACCAAATTGTTTTTTGACTAAAGCAACGGCATCGTCAACACTTTTTTCATCAGTTGTGTTACAAGCCAAACCTATCGCTTTAATACCATACTCTTTGGCTAATTCAGTGGCATAATCTTGGCATTTGGTTTCATCAAGATCGATGAGTACTAAATTTGCTTTTTGTTTGGCAAATTCTCGGCAAATTTCTGCACCCATGCCACCAACAGCACCTGTGATAACACAGACATCACCTTCTAAACCTAACCAATTGTTATTCATACAGACTCCTAATATTATTTTTATATTAATCGCTGATTATTTACGATTAATCTTTGCAACTTAATAGTTTATATTTTTGACTTTCAATAATTTAACTTGTACTCAATTTGAGTTTTTATAAGAAAATTATAATTTTCAAGCTAAACTTTTATGTAATATATTTAAAATGTATCTCAGGTCTTTTACATCAAGTTGACCAGGTGCAGATGCATTTTTTGCTGCGCCAAATGTGAGGTCAGAACCAAAAGTTTCGCCTGCAACACGACTAATCGCACCTTTTCCTGCCATTGACATAGTAATTAGTGGTGTATGCGCATATTTGTCTTTCATTACCGCTGTTGCAGCAAGTAAGTTAATTACATCTTCACGTGAACGTGGCATTACAGCGATTTTTGGAATATCTACGCCAAGATCCTGCATTTTGCGTAATCTTGCTATAATTTCCTCTTTTGGTGGTGTTTTATCAAAATCATGGTTTGAGGCAATAACTAAAACCTTATTTTGATGAGCTAGCTCGACAATTTCTTCTACATATTTGTCGCCAGTGAAAACTTCAATATCAACAAGATCGATCAATCCACTTTTAATCATCTGTTTATTTAGATTAATATAAAATTCCACTGAGGCAGGATAAACGCCGCCTTCATTAGCGGTACGAAATGTGAATAAAATTGGTTTGTGACCAATGATTGAGTTTAATTTGTTTGCTGTTTGTTTTACTTTTTCAACATCATCAACATGTTGAAAATGATCAACTCGCCATTCGACCATATCAAAGTCGATTTGAGTTAAAAATTCAGCTTCATTTACTAATTCTTGTTCTGTTTTACCCACAATTGGAACGATAATTTTAGGCGCTCCAACACCAATATCTAAATTTTTCACGGTAATTTTTGTCATCTGGTCACCAATTAATTTATTTTTATCCTCTCGATAAAAATTGCGAAGAGGATAATTGATACTGATATAAATATTAATATTTATATTAATTATAATAGGTTAAATAAATAGTTAGTCATTAAAACCCATTTTTTCTTTAACATAATCAATAGGGGCATCTTGTCCAGTCCAAATTTTAATTTGTGCATGACCTTGCCATAACATCATTCCGATACCGTTTAGTATTTTACAGCCTTGTGCTTCGGCTATTTCTAGTAATTTAGTTTTACGCGGACTATAAATACAATCGGTTACCACAAGATCTTTTCTTAGCATACTAGGATCGGTAATTAAACTTTGCCCTTCTAAAGGCTTCATACCCACACCTGTTGCATTACATAATACTGCACTTTCAGCGATTTCTTGACGCAATTTGGCTTTATCTGCTAGATCATAGACGGTTGCTTTACAATTTGTTTTATCATTGATTCTTTTAGCTATTTCTACAATTTTCTCAAAGCATTCATCTTGTTGATTGAAAATAGAAATCTCTTTAACGCCATCTAGCGCGGCTTGTACGGCAATAGCACTTGCCGCACCACCACCACCAAGTAATGTCATTTTTTTTCCAATAATATCAACGTTGGCCTCTTTTAATGAGCGCATGTATCCCATACCATCAGTGTTATAGCCTGTTAGTACACCATCATCATTAGAGATGGTATTACATGCTCCAATAAGCTCAACTGCGGGTGTTAATTTATCTAAATATTGACATACAAGTTGTTTATTTGGCATTGATACTGCACTACCGCGTAAACCTAATGCTCGTAAACCTTTTATAGCATCAGGTAATTTTTCTTGTGTCACTTCAAAAGCTAAATAGACGTAAGGAACGTCTAGTTTAGAATAGATAATATTTTGCATTTTCGGTGATAAGCTGTGTCGAATTGGATATGCCATTAGTCCAATTAATAAAAAATGACCATCAATATTTGCTCTCATACGTCTCTCCAATTTTTAATCATTAAGTTCAGCTACTTGTTTAAGTAATTTTTTTGTATCTTCTAAATACATTTTTGCACGTTCAATTGGAGAATGACTCAATGCAAACTCATCATTACAACATTCAATTGAAATTGGCATTTCTGGTAAAGCTTTTAATAATGAAACTAAATCAATTCCACCACGTCCCGGTGATAAGCGATAATTTCTTGCTTGGTAAAGTAATCCTTCAGTATCTTTAGGTTTTTCTTTAGTTCCATCGCATAATTGCATATAACGCCAGCAATCCTTAGGTACATTTTTCAAGTCATCCAGAATATTAGCGCCTCGATCAAAATGTAATGGATCAATAATCATACCTTGGTTATTTTGGTTTGCTGCTTTAAGTAGTTCTACACCTGAATTGACCGTTGGAATATCAGTCCAAGGCATTGGTTCAATATTGATTGCGATACCTAATGGTGCGGCAATTTCACATAATTGTGCAAAATTATCAGCTAAACGATTTCTATCGGGATCATTACCTGCTAATAATACTTGACTAGCACCTAAACGAGCCCCGGTTTCTAATACAGGTAAAAAATTGATGACACGTGTATCTGGTTTAAGTCGGAAAATTTCAATATCTAACACTTTGATACCAGTCTCTTTTAAACGCCTCTCTACTTCTCTGATTAGTGGTGTATCGCCGACTGTCGCATAAACAGGCTCAGTAGGTGTGGCTGGAATAAGTCTTAAACCAACATGGGTATATCCAGCTTCAGCTGCCACAATGACTTGATTTGCTGGAGATACATCTAATACTGTCAAGGCAGCAAGCCCAATAGGACGTTCAATTGCCATACAATCCTCCTGAAATTTTAAAAAATTTATCTGAAATTAAAAAAATAAGTTGCTAATAATGTAAAACAATAAAATAATTTTATCTATAGATTTTGTTATTTTAATTTATTTTTTTAATAAATTTATTCATAATAAGCCAAATAATCATAAAAATTATTTAAGAATAATTATTAATTTAAATAGCAAAAATGAACATATTGTTATGATTTATAAATAAAAATAATGAATATGAATTTGATGCTAATAGATTTGATATAAATTAAATGACCTGTAAATAAAAAAATATGATCAAAAAAATTTAGCCGATTTTAATAATTGGAATGAAATACAAAATTAAATTATTTAACAAAGGATGCATTATGAAAAATAAATATATTCCTACCTCGATATGCTTATATATAAACTATTTTGTTCATGGTATGGGAGCAATCATTCTCGCCCAAAATATGGATTATTTGGCTAATCAATTAAATACCGACAGTGCGGGAATTGCTTATGTGATCTCTGGTTTGGGGATTGGACGATTAATTGTTTTGTTTGTTATGGGCGCATTATCAGATAAATTTGGTCGTAAACCTTTCGTATTTTTAGGCGGTTTATTTTATATAGGATTTTTGCTTGGCATTCTGATTAGTCCTAATCTAGAAGTTGCATTTTTGTTTGCTATTTTAGGTGGTATTGCTAACTCAACACTGGATGCGGGTACTTATCCTGCATTGATGGAATCATTTCCTAAGGCAACAGGTACAGCATCAATTTTAACTAAAGCAGCCATTGCTGGTGGGCAATTTGTATTACCGATTGTGATGACCATGATTATCGCTTTTAAAGCTTATTATGGTTGGTCATTCTTATTCTGTGTTGCTATATTAGCCCTTAATGCTTTAGCTGTATTAAAAATGCCATTTCCAAATCATAAACAACCAGCAGCAGAAGAAATTGCAGATGAATCAATTGAGAAAGAGACAAAACCATTACCAAAATTAAAACAAAAAGCAAACTTTTGGATCGAAGGTATTTGCTTTATTATTATTGGTTATACATCAACCGCAACATTTTATTTAGTGTCAATTTGGTTACCTAAATTTTCTGAATCAGTTGCAATGATGAGTCCTTCTGCATCGGCTCAAACTATAAGTTATTATGCAATGGGTACATTAACAAGTGTGATTCTAACTTCAATATTAGTTAAAAGCTTGATTCGCCCTGTATATATTGTGTTTGTTTATCCTTGTTTATCAGCAATTATGCTGTTTGTTTTATTCTTATTCCCTTCACCAATGTTATGTATGGCGGGTGGTTTTATCTTAGGATTTACAGCCGCAGGTGGCGTTCTTCAATTAGCTTTAACAACAATGTCAGAATTTTATCCGGAAGGTAAAGGTAAAGTTCTTGGTATTTTCTTCACCTCGTCTAGTTTAGCAACGTTCTCTATACCGGTTATTACTGGGATTATTTCAAAATCCAGTATCGCTAATATCATTTTATTAGATGCATTTATTGCTGTATTAGGAACAGTTTTAGCATCGGTAATTATTGCTAGATATCATAAGCTTTTTGAACTACCGAATCATAAACTAAATTAAGTAATTATTATCAAAAATAATTCACAAATAATAAGCCACAAGAGTGATAAATTTCTTTTGTGGCTAATCATTTTGAACTGTCCAAACATAATTTATTAAATAACATTATATAAATATACAATTTAATAGAGGATTCATATCGATAACATAACAAAACCAAATGTTAAAATAATAATGCAATGTATTGATGTACAATTGAGAAGAAAGTATCTTTTATGTTTTTAACTGTGATGTAATTGTTGCTCTAAGAAATTATACCAAGAGCCATAAGCTTTTTTTTAAATCGAGTGTTAATTCAAGAAAAGTATGAATATTCCATAAATTATCTAATAAGATTGACATAAAAAATAGGAACCTATTTTGGCATGTGAGCTATCAATAGCCCTGAAATCGGGATGGATACGATTAGAAAGTATCCTTAGTATTATTGTCGATACTAGATAGCTACCTAAAAAAGCATTATTTATAATAATTAAAAAGTGAGTAACGATTATATTAATTATTTCGCAATGAATTGATTATGAATGTTAAAGCATCTTATTACAATAAGACGCTTTTTTTAATTCCCATGTGGATAGTTATCAAATTTTCTTCATATCAATGACTTTCTTGAAACGTGAATAAACAATTGTGCCTAATATTACACTTGATAGTGCAACGACAAGATCGACTAGAATTGCATAGCTAACATTTGTCATGGCTAATTTCGGTACTATTAATGGGATGACAATAAATGATAAGCCACTTAAAGTATACATTGTTCCGACTGCAAAGCCTTTACGATCCGGAAATAGCTGTTGCATAACAACTAAGGTAAGTTGTAATACACCACCTGCGGCAGTTAATCCCATACCAATTGCCGCAATTAAACTCATAGTTGGATTCAGATTAAAAAGAAAAATTAATAAAGTTAACACTGAAAGTAAAGGCAATATAATTATACAAAAAATAGGTTTTATGAATTTTTTAACAATATAGGCTGTTGTAAAAACGGAAATTATTGAAGCCGTGCTGTAATAACTGATTAACTGTTTGGCTGCCATTTGATCCATCCCTATCCCCTTTTCTGCAATTGCCGGTAACCATTGTAAAATGATCACGAAAGTTGCTGTAGTGGTAAAGCCCATAATGATTAATAAAATACCTTCAAAGAAAATATTAGGTTTACCAATAAAATAGTCATTATGACCTTCATTACCACAAATAACCGTATTTTTAGAAGGAAATTTTCTTGGCGCGAGTAGTAACGAATTAAGAATGATACAAGCAATAAAGAATAGGAAAGCATAACCATACCACAAATGATAAGTATGAAATATAGTAACAATAAAGGGTAAAACTAGGGTTCCCATTGAGATGAATGCTTTAATTAAAACGCTCGCGGTACCTGCTGATCTAGGAAAGCATTCGGTCAATGCTGGCATTGAACCCGTATCTAAAAAAGAGTTTCCTGCACCAATAAACATTGCTAAATAAAAGGCAACAGTTGCATTGTGACAAAAAAGAATCCCACTAAAAAAGATAATATAACAAAACATTCCCATTAAAATAAATGGTTTGCGACCAAACCTATCGGATAATATGCCACCGGCAAACATTAACAATATTTTGCCAAATCCTATTCCAGAAGCCACAAACCCGACACCAACTAGGTCAGTGTTAAGTTGAGCCGATATTTCTTCAGAAAATTGCATAATTACTATTAAAGCGATACTTTCAATAATGTAATTAGCATAGATAGATCCTGCTATCGAATAAGGGCTGTTAATATTATTGTTCATCAGTTAATATTCCATTATAAATTTAAAACATTACAAAACTAACTGATTTAATATTAGCGGTAAAAGTGCCGGAATAAAAGAAAAATAACCTAACTAATAGTATTATTAATTAATTGTAGTTAATAAAGAATAAGTTATTTATATAATTATGTTAGATTAGAATAAATGGAGGATCATCATTTTGAATGATGATAAAAACTTCATAATGTAAAAAAGTACAAATTCATTAATCAATATTGAGTACTTCTAGAAACTGTCCTAATATTTGCATCTCCTGACAATCTACATTTATAACATGACTTGCAGAATCCATATAGAGATGATGACGTTCTTCAAGTATTTTTTCCATCTCATCAACAATTGATAATCCTGTTAATGAAGGACGTTGTGCCATATTAGGATCTTTCATTAATCGTTCTGCAAGAATCTTTGCAGGAGCAGATAAGAAGAATACAATACCCATTTTTTGCATATGTAGACGATTTTGGTCAGCTAAAATCATTCCACCACCTGTTGCAATAACTCGACACGGCTGTGTGACGTCTTTTAAAACTTGGCTTTCTTGCTTTCTAAAACCTTCCCAACCCTCTTTTTCAACTATTTCAGCAACGGTCCTTTGGGTACTTTCATATAGGTAAACATCTGTATCAACAAATGAGTAATTTAACTTTTCAGCAAGTAAGCGCCCCATTGTTGTTTTTCCTGACGCTCGAGCTCCAACGAGAAAGATTGTTTTATTCATTTTTATAATCTCACTTCAATAACATAATACACTTATATGTTATTCTTAATATACATAAATGCAACAAATATTTACACAAAGTTAAATTATTTTATAAATTTCCAATATATCAAAGCATTAAATAAAAGGTATATGTAAATATTTTTTTACAGATAAAATTATTTTATGAAGAATTGTTTGCGATACATTTGAAATAAGAAATAATCTTAGCTTTCAATATCCAAAAAAAATTAATTAAATTAAGGGGTAATTTAGTTATGAGAATTGATTTATAGAATAGGATTTTTTAGCAATAAGAGAGAAAACAATATGTAATCTATTATTATTAAATAGAATATCACTATTAATGTTATTCTAAAAAATAATGTGTTATAGATTACACATCTAAAATTTTAAAAACCATTTTTCTGATAAACATCATCAGGATTTGGACCTGTTCTAAAGTCTTCATTTAAACTATCAATTTGCTGCATTTCGGTGTCAGTTAATTCAAAATCAAAAATTTGCATATTTTCAGCTATACGCAGAGGGTTAACCGATTTAGGAATGACAATAAGATCTTTTTGAACATGCCAACGTAACGTTACTTGTGAAGATGATTTTTGATATTTTTGACCGATATTTATCAATAATGGTTCATCAACAACACGACCACGAGCCAAAGGACTCCAAGCTTCAATCGCAATTTGTTCTTTGTTTAAATATTCTATTAATTCTTTTTGTACTAAATAGGGGTGAATCTCAATTTGATTAATCATAGGTTTAATATTTGCACGAGTTTTCAACAATTCAAAATGAGATTGATGAAAGTTACAAACGCCAATTGCGCGAACCATTTTAGTTTCATATAGTTGTTCAATGGCTTTCCAAGTATCAAAGAAATGATTTTTCAATGGCCAATGGACTAGAAAAAGATCTAGATAATCCGTTTGTAAATCTTTTAAGGATTGTTCGAAAGATTTTAACGTCTGCTCATAACCTTGATTAAGATTACTTACTTTAGTCGTTAGAAATAGTTCTTGCCTTGCAACACCTGAATTAACAAAAGCTTCACCCAGTATTTTTTCGTTATTATAAAGCTGGGCAGTATCAAATGCACGATAACCATTATTTAAGGCTGTCATGACAGCGTTATTAGCTTCCTGTTGATCAACAATTTTAAAAGTACCGAAACCTAACTGTTCGATGGATACACTATTGCTTAAGCTAATTTTTTTAATTAAAGATGTCATTTTTTTCTCATCAAATTATTCTAGCTATAAAAATTAATCAAATTTTAAAACAAAATATGTTGTTTTAAGTTTTTCATTTAACAAATATATTTAAATTATCTATGTAAATATCAGCATTTATTAAATAATTAAATGAATAGTAGCACAAAATTAATTATTAAAAAAACTATCTCCACAGTATTGGGTTAAAAATCGATAAAATTTTTGAGCGACAGGCATTAAGGGTCTATTTTTAACCGTCGCCACATAGATGTCTCGTTTTTGGCGATTTTTATTCATCGGTATTAATGAAACATTAGCATCTTCAGGAACAGATACATTAATCATCATACCAATACCATAATTGATAGATACTAAACCAATCATTGCATTTTCACTTTCAACCCGACTAACAACATTAGTTAATTTGACACTTGATTCACTAATGATATTATCCAAATAACCTTTCATTCCACTACGTTCGGTATATAAAATTACCGGTTCATTAGCTATATCTTTTAAGTCCAGTTTTTTTCGCTTAGATAATGGGTGCTCATTAGAAATAATAAATACAATTTCTTGCTTAGCTAAACGAGTGAATTCTATTTCTGGGTCATCATGCAAATAAGAACATAACCCGATATCATAACGTTTGCTTTTAAGTTCTTGAACAATATTTGCGCTCAAATCTTCATAAAAGGAAAATGAAATATTTTTATATTCAGGTAAGCTAGTAAACGCTTTTATAATTTTTGGTATATATCCCATACTTAATGAATAAACAAAAGCTAATCGAATATGCCCATGCGATATGCTAGTTAATTCTTTAATAAATTGTTCACCTTCATTTAGTGATTGTAATGC
This sequence comes from Gilliamella sp. W8136, assembly GCF_016101285.1. Classification (NCBI taxonomy): domain Bacteria; kingdom Pseudomonadati; phylum Pseudomonadota; class Gammaproteobacteria; order Orbales; family Orbaceae; genus Gilliamella; species Gilliamella sp. W8136. The sequence goes on along the minus strand of NZ_JACFQU010000007.1, from coordinate 47,287 downwards.
TTGATTAACGTAGATGAGATACTGTTCGCCTTCTTTAGTTAGTTCTACATTACGTCCTTTCTTTTGAAATAACTTGATACCAACCTCTTTCTCTAATTCTGCAATCGCATGACTAAGACTTGGTTGACTAATGGAAAAATATTCTGAAGTATAAGTATAGTGTTGATTTTTAGCGAGTATCTGAAAGTATTTAAGTTGTTTGATATTCATGAGTGAATTACTCTCTAATCAATGATTTATTTGTATTATAAAATATTTATTACTAAAATGGAAAAAATAGGATTTCTAAAATTAAACTACTTACTCTATGATTATTAAGAGTTTTACCTACAATTTAAATTATAAATAGTAAAACATTGTCACATAAGAGAAAGAGGCCTAGAAAAAATCCACCTCCTCAATAATAACAGAGTTTTTTGATAACCTGCTTTATTCTAAGAAAGTATTTAACTTTATAAAAATGAATCAAATCAACTGATACCCAACTATCACGTGGCTTTTTATTTAAATGTAAAAAAGTTAGTTAAGTTAGATAAAAAATCTCTTAAAATTAGAATCATCAACGAACTTTGTTTCGATTAATCTTCTTAAAAGTAAAAACAATTCTTTATAATCTAAATAAACTGTCTTCATATATAAAACATTTCAGTTCTAATAATAAAATGGATTTAGAATTAACATTGAAACGGTATAGACTCCTGAATAATTTTTACAAAAGTATTAAGTAAGTATTAAAAATATTTCTAATCCGATTTACATTGAGTTTAAAAAAAATAATCAAATAAACCAGATAAAAAATTTTTATGTTTAAATTAAATTTAAATAATTAACCTATATGAAAAACTAGAATAAATAACTGATTATTAATTAAATTAAAAATAAGCTATGACCTACTGTATAATGGTATTCTATGTTTAAGTTTAACTAAAAGATTTAACTTTTAACCTTTGTTAAACCGTTATTTAAAGGCAAGTAGATTAATTATCTAAAAATTTTTCTCGAAAGCTGTCAATGTTTATTGAATTTATACCTTTCATTTTATGACGTTTATTTAATTACCCTGTAATCGGGCTTTAATATATTTCCTAAGCATAAGTTGCCTTAATATAGTTAGAATTATATCTTGAAAGACTATCCTTTTTTATGTCCTCATCATGACTAAAACATTATTCTATAGTCTGTTGGTACTTTATTTATTACAAAGCTATAAAATTGAACAAAAATCTGAAAAACTTATATAAAAAAATTACTAAATAAGTTTTTTTACATTGGTTTTATTGAAATAATTTTATTGAATTCAATTGATGAACTGGCTATAGGTGTTTTATTATGATGGTTATTTATATAAATAGAGTTGAATAACTTTTTAACATAATACTTATTTACAAAAGCCATTAATAACATTGCGTCTACATTTTATTTAGAAATGAAATTAGAGACAATCAAAACAAAAATTATCATCATATTATTGTCTTTTATAATTATCTTCTTTTTTCGATAAAAGGATTGTATAAGTTAATACTTTTTAAATGCTGTTCACATTTACACTATTAATAATCTGTTAAATTTCAGAATAACTAAGTACAATAATTAAATTAATTTGCTATAAAATGAAGTAATCCACTATTTCAACTATTTAGGTAAAACGACGAATAGGAAAAGAAGTAGATTCAAGATCTGAAATAAGAATATAAAATGAAAAATAATTGCCAATTCAATACTGCTAAATTTTATCAATATGATTGCATTCCTCATGAAACTACTAATTGTTATCGTATTATTACTGATAACGGAGTATATTTTTTTTATGAATACCAATTTATCGATGTTAACATCTTAGATAATTTGGAAGAAGGTGATGTTATCCATATTGGCTGTCATGCACTTAATGATGGCACTTTTTGGCTTCACTGGCTAGTTTCATGGAAAGGAGACTTGGCTATTCGAGATAAGTTACATTATAGTATTCCACACCGTTATATATTACTTATGCCATTTCTTATCTTGATAGGATTTTGGTTTGATCTTCAATTAATAACAATATTTTTATTCTTTGGGCTAATTTTTATTTTGATGTGGTGTATTTGTAGAACTTTATTTCGTTTAATAAATTTGTTTTTACCTAAACAAATTTTTCTACGGAAGCGTTATCATAGACTAAAACAAAGTGATCTAAGTTTTATGAAAAGTCCGCTTTCAAAAAATCGCAAAACCTTAAGTTGTTCATTAACAGACTTACCTGTATATGAAGGAATTGCTACTAATATAAACTCATCATTAATTTCTCGAGGAACAAGGTTATCATTTGATTTCAATGGTGTTAGATTATCATTCAATGAATATGATTTAACTAATTATTTTATACCTATTATTTATTATTTTTGCCATCCGACTTTTATTGCACCAGGTGATAAACTCAGCTTAGTATTTGAAAATAACAAAATTCAAGGAATTTTCAATCATACCGACGGTTCAAGCTATTTAATTACTCATTGTGTTTGGATAAGTAAACAAAAAGCAAAAACTTTATTACGTTATTGGTATTTTTATACCATCTCTGCACCAATTGCATTTATATTATTAGTAATATTACCATCTGAAAAACTTGATGTAATAATAAATATTTTTTTATGGATATTTCCGTTAGCACAGATTATTCCATTACTCTTTCTACTATTCTATACGCTATTTTCATATCTTAATGATCGCTCCTATACTAAACGTGTTTTAAAGTGGTTATATGAAACTACTGGGCATTGGCCAAAAGAAATCTGAATTATAACATGCTGTTATGGAGTAAATATTTTCAATAGTGTATTAATAGCTAAGTGGAAATAGGAATCATCTTGCAATCCTTTTGCTATAATATAAGCACCTTGCGAAGTAGACATAATAAGTGTTACGGCCTCTAACGGAGCGAGAATATTAGAGATAACATAACTAAGGTAAAATTGAATGCATTATGATAACTTAAAATTATATCATCAAGCATTATTGAATACATATTTGTAGCAACATTAGTCAGTGGTGCAGTGAGATTCCCGCTAGCCACAGCATTTATCCAATCTTCAATTAAATCAATTGACGAACTGTATTTTGTTAATAAATTTGGTAATATACCATTAAGATTAGTTGTTAATAATGAACCATATAAAGCAACGGCTATAGCTTCACTACCCAAAAGCAATGTATTTAATAAGCCAGCAGCCATGCCCGTCTCATCAGGATCAACACAACTTAGTGCTAATCCATCAACAAGTCCAGCTGTGAGCCCCATTCCTGCCCCTATCATAAATAATGCAATACTGATGAGGGGTAACAGCCCATCGATACCTCCAACTAAAAATAAAAGAATTCTACCCAAAATCATTAAAGATAGGCTAATCAATACAATAAATATTGCTGATACCCCAAATGAAACAAATTTTCCTGTGAGGGAAAGACAAAATAATAGAGTAAAAGTTAATTAAATCATAACAATACCTGCATAAGATGGGCTGAACTGTATTACACCTGTTAAATAGCTCGAATAATAGGTAAATAATGTAACAAAACTAAAACTAGCAAAAACAGAAACAAGAATCGAACCTAAATATCTTTTATTTTTTAATAGAGTTAGATTCAATACGAGATTAGTATTATATTTCTCATAAATCACAAATATAATCCCTAAAAGACAGCTTATACCTAAAAGTATTAATGTTTTTATATTGAACCACCCTCATCGTGTACTTTCACTAATTGAAAACATTAACAGCTACAAACCTATGGTAAAAATTATTGACCCAATTTTATCAAATTGATATTGGTGTTTAATGGAAGTGTCATTTTTAATAGCTGGAGTCATAAATATTACTTTAGCTAAAACAATGATATGTAATACGAAAATAGCTATTCGATTGAATAACTCTAACAAAAAACCTGATATTGTTGGTCCAAATGTAATGCCTACGCGCCCACCGTTGTTCCAAAAAATGCAAATGTTTTAGTTCTTTTCCTCCATATTAAATGTTTTGATTAGTATAGCATTTCCAAATGAAAATATAGCTGTACCTCCAACACCTGCAAAACTTCTCGCTATATCAATTATTAAAGGACTAATAGACACAGCATATAATAAAGAATCCATCGTATTGATAGTTGCACCAATTATAAACGCTTTTTTATGACCAAACATGTCTGCAAAAGATCACCACAACAGATTAAACTATTATCAATCCATTGTAGTGAAGTTGAGTTAGCAGAACGATTAGCACCTATAAATGGTAGCGCAATTGCTGTTCCCGAGAAGATGTTAGAACTACAAATACAGCAAGTAATATTGATATTAAAATTATGCCTGTATTGGGATTTTCAATTTTTGTATTCATTTTTAAGCTCTCTAAATAAATATTTCACAGCTCGTTAAAAAATTAAATAAGTACAGGTAATTTGTTAGGGCGTCTCAAAACAACTCCTTCATCCCAAGATATATCTTCAATAAATTTTGGATCTAATTTTAGTTCTGGTAACAATGTAAGTAATGTGTCAATAACGACACAAATCTCAAGCCTAGCCATTTCTTGTCCCATACAGTTATGCATTCCGTATCCAAATTGTAAATGTCGTTTATTAATTCTAAAAGGATCAATTTTCAGTGGTTCTAAAAAGACATTAGGATCACGATTTGCTAAAGTAACATCTGCATAGATAACAGAACCTTCAGGTATTTTTCCGGTCGAGAGGAGGATTTCTTTAGTTGTTATTCTAGGAAATGAGGAGATGCTGCCTAAATTTGTTAACCGTAACATTTCTTCAACAACATCAGGAACAATAGATTTGTTATTGGATAAATTTTTCCAGTAATTAGGTAGAGATAATATTCCATAAATAATCTTAGTCATTGCTGTCAACAAATTTTGATCACCTCCAATTACAATACCTAACAATAAAGCTGTTAGTTCTGCATCATTCAAAGGAGGAGTAGTTTGATTTCTTCTTTCTATAAAAAGATGTATTAATCCTTTTCTATCGTGTTCGCGTTTATTTTGTACATGTTCTAGAACATAATTATAGAGCTGAGCGTACTTATCAACTAAATTTTCAACATCATTTTTATTAGCAATTTGAACAGTATGACTTAACGGTCGAAAATATTCTCTATCTTCAATTGGTAAACCTAAAAGCGAGCAGTTTACTTCCGCCGAAACATTATCTAAAACATCTTTAAAAATATCCCATCCATCTTTTTTACTACGCATAAGTGTCACATAATGTGTTGTTCTATCAGAAATTTCATGCTCTAAATGTTTTAGCCTAGAAGCACTAAAATCTTTTGAAACAAACTGTCTTAACCTTGTGTGATCAGGAAAATCAAGATTAAGTAACAATTCTTTTGGTGTTGATGTTGGTAATACGCTTGGACCACCAGGCTCATTTGATGGACTTCTTATACATGTTCTATCCGAGAGAACCTTTTTTACATCGTCATATTTAACAATATGATAAGCTTCATGCCCACTTGTAAGTTTAATAATTTCTGGTGAGGAAGGATCTTCATGTTTAACAATCTCATATCCAGGTTTAGGCTCATAATTTGGAATATCACTAAGGTAATATTTATTAAATAAATTATTTTGAATTATAATGTTATTCAGTTGTTTTAATGTGTTTTCATTGTCAGTAAAATGAATTGTTTTCCAACCCCGTTCTGAAGCAGCAATGCAATTTTCCATCAAGTCATCAATTAATATACAATCTGTTGAATTAACTTGCGCACGTTTTTCTGCTATTTCAAAAAAAGCATCGTCAGGTTTTCTACATATTTCCTTGCAGGAATCAAGAACATAATCCACATAACCATCTAAATTTAGTAATGATTTCCAGTAAGTTTCCCATTCAATAACATTGGTTGTTAATATACCAACACGATATCCTTGTTTTTTTATTGTTTTTAATTTATCGACCATAACTTTATTGGGCGATACATTTTCAAGCCACTGTTTGCCGAACTGTTCAAACTGTGCATAAGTTGTATCCAAATCAGGATAACTCTCTGTTAATTTTTTTCTTAGTTTACTCCCCCATTCAACTTCATTTATTACAGCATTTTCAATTAGTGCTAATATCGGCAGTTTCATACCATCCGCAATAGACTGCATAGCTTCTTTTAATGCTTTCTGGGGTATACCTGTTTTTTTTTCGTATTGTTCAAATAAATCTGTTATTGATGGTGATAAAACACCGCCGAAATCAAACCAAAAAACTTTTTTATTCATTAGATCATCTACCTTTGCAATATTTTAATTAATTAGACTAACGTGCTTAAACATAAGACTTCCAGAGGTAATTACTTTATTACTTTGAAGTATACTTAAATGAACCTTTATAATTTTGTCTTTATTTAAAAGTAATTCTTTTTTTAATTCGTTCTTATTTAATGAATATTCAGTCTTTGTCTTAATTTCACAAAAAGCAAAAAAAATCACATCACATTCAATCAATTCTAATCTGTGAGCATAAATGTTTAATAATTTTTTTATACCAATTAGCGCGGTTTGTTTTAGCATTTCTATCAAAACCATACCAAGAACATGATCGAGTTCATGATCAAATAAGCCTAGGTAAGATTGTTCAATATATAAGCTTGTGATAATTTCATTAAAGTTGTCTTTTAATTCTTTAATAACAACATTTCTATGAAAAGTGTGGCCAACTTCTGGAGGCTTTACAGAACATAAAATTTGGTTTTCAATCTTATTTTCTTGTAAATTTTGTGAGATTAAAGGCTTGTTTCTAAGTTTCTTACAGACTAAATCCGACATCCATGTAATATCCATCAATTTGATGACACATAAACAATTATTGACATAAATTGACATATCAAGATTTAACCCAATTATTGACACCGTTTTTCTTTTTTTATCGACTACATTTACTTTAATAGTAACTTCAATGGGGATCCTTATATTGTTCAGAAAAGTATCATTTAATATATTGAATTCTGCTTTATTAAAAATAAATTTAGTGGAGTGAGGTATAGTATAAAAACGATGTGTAATACAAATTGATACTTGACGGAAAATTTCCAATAATAATGTAGCATCATAATATCTATTTATTACATCATAGAAATATATGTGAGATCTTGGTAGTTGAGCCGCAATAACATAGCGACCGTCAGATGATTGCTTCATGTCAGTTAAAAATTCTTCATTTATAGCTAAACTGTGAACCGATTGTTTTTTTAATCGTTTGACAATTTTCTAAGAAGATATCGTTGCTTTTGGCAACAGGTGTAAGATTCATATTTACTCCTTCAATATTTCTAATAATTTACTAAAAAGTTAATGTTTTTTTTATAACTTTATAGTAAGATTAGCAATCTTGTCTTATTAACATGATAGGTTCTACAGCAATCAAACGTTCTATTTTTAATCTATTTTTTTATGTATGTCAATTTTTTTGACGTTAGTCACCATCATTAGTCATAAAACAATTTAAATTAAATGAGAGAATGAAACCTGAAAATAAGATGAAACTAATTCAGATATTTAAAGCGCTTAGCGATCCAAACCGTTTAATGATCATAAAAAGTCTCATTCAAGATGAACCTGGAGCAGCAAGGCATTGCACCTCATTTGGTTTGCAATTAACAAGAGCTACACGTTCACATCATTTTAAAGTTTTAAGGGAAGCTGGACTCATATCTCAGGTAGATAAGGGTAATTGCTCTCTGGCAACTTTAAGAAGAAAAGAAATTGAAAAAGAATTTCCTGGCTTATTAGATTTGATTTCTACTAACTGGAAAACTTTGTAAAAGAGTAAAAATATACTTGCTCTAATATTAAAAAATAAAATGTCAAATATTATAATTTAGGTGGGAGATAATTTTTATATTTCCCACTTAATTTATGTATCTTTATGTATGCAAAAAATTTCAAAATTAACAATGTGGCATTTTTGAACTATTTTCGGAATTTTATTACTACATTATGATAAAAACTCGCTATTTTAAACATAGAAAAAATGGATAAAAAATCTCATTTAATTCCATTGAAACTTTTATACAACAAGTTATATACATTAAGTGAGAATAATCAATGAAGTTCAAACTAATGATTTCTTGTGAACCAATATAATTTTGAAACGATTAAAATAGAAAACAGCAAATGAGTCGTGTAATCCTTTAATGATATATAATTTATCTTTTAAAACAGAATGATCAATTGTAACTATCCCCTAAAATAGTACATAAAAAAGTAGAAAATTCTCTATAATATTTTTAAGGAGAATTTCAATATGAAAAAATTATCGGAACACCAAATTGTCTCCATTTTAAAAGAAGCTGAAGTTGGTATCCCTATTAAAGAGCTTTGCCGTAAATATGGTATGGCCGTTTCTACTTTTTATAAATGGCGAGATAAATATGGCGGTATGCAATCATCGGACATTAAGCGGTTAAAACAGCTGGAAGCTGAAAATCGTAAACTTAAACAGATGTATGCTGAATTAAGTTTAACTTCTCAGCTCCAGCAAGAAATAATAAAAAAGCTATAGTGCCGACGGCAGTTCGTAAGAGTTGGGCACAAACATTACAGTCACAATACTGTATAACAATTAAAATGAGTTGCACTATTGTGAATTTAAGTCGCTGTGCTTACTACTATCAACCTAAATCGGCAGATGACACTATGATTATTTCGTTACTTAAGTCAATAACAGACAAGCATTTACGTTGGGGATTTCCTAAGTGTTTTCATCGAATCAGGAAACTGGGATATACGTGGAATCATAAACGGATTTATCGAGTTTATTGTCAGTTAAAACTCAATATTCGTTCTAAACGTAATAAACGATTGCCCCAACGTTATCCAGAGCCATTATCAGTACCAAGTCATTTGGGAGAATGTTGGTCAATGGATTTTATGAGTGATAGTTCTCAAAATCACCGCCGATTTAGAACTTTTAATGTTATTGATGACTTTAATCGAGAGGCATTAGGCATTGATATTGCGGTCAGTTTATCGGCAGGTAGAATTACCCGTTATTTAGACAGACTGGCTCAATATCACGGTTATCCATTAAAAATACGCGTTGATAATGGCACAGAATTTACCTCAAACAGATTTACAAGCTAGGCAAAATCACATGGAATAACCCTAGATTATATTAAACCAGGTAGTCCTTATCAAAACGGCTATATAGAACGATTTAATCGCACATATCGAACGGAGGTATTAGATCTGTATTTATTTAAAAATCTGGAACAGGTAAGAAAAATAACCGAAGAGTGGTTAGAAATGTATAACACAGAAAGACCGCATGAAGCATTAAATAATTAGTGCGTAACAAAGCAAGGATGCTATAGGAGTGTACATAAGTGCAAATTTTGGTGTGAAAAGTTTTATTTTTGCAGTTTTAATCGGTTTTTTAATTCAATAGATCATAATTCTTTTTTCAAAACCAGCCAAATTAAAAAATTTATCGGATGCAGAAGAATAAAACTAGTATTAGTTAAAGAACAATCTTGTAGAGGTGAGTATTGTCTAGTATTTCGGCTAGGTTCACCAATCTACCCTTAAATTTAATTATATCTCTAGGACTCAAGTTATCAATTGAAATATAAGATTGCCTATTATCTAAGTTCTCCCATAAACTTGCTTAATATATGTTTCCAGACGATAGACATGCTTCTACCAAATCTATCGATACGTTAGTTAGATCTTTTTGTTCGCTCTGGCTTGCCTAATCGGCTCCTACAATTAAACAATCATAAATCACTTTGTTATCCCCCCTCTTTAATATATTTGAATAAACGTATCTTAATTCAATAGTTATTTACTTGAATAAATTAGCTATACAAGTTATATAAATTCAAATTTAAAATAAAATTGAATTTATAACTATATATATTTATTAATAATTATTGTTTGGCAATAAACTAGAAAAAGCAATTTTTAGATAAAATTAGCTATTTAATTCAAGACAATATTACTCTGCCATTTATACAATGACTTTGAATATTTAAATCAATATTCTAATAAATGGAAAAGTAGAGTGGAGTAATATGACAGCAAATGACATTGCAAAATTACATGAAAGAACACAGCAATTCGGTTTTGAACCATTGAGTTTTTTGATTTCAAATGTTGATAAGTTACATAAATTATCGATACCTGAACAAAAACAATTAAAGTTCTGCTTCATAAAAGATGCAATCAAACGTCATTTCAAAAATAATCCCTACTATAAAAAACTATGTGATGAATATAATCATAAATATATACCACCATATAGACACTTTTCAGCTCAAGATCCTTATTATTTATTCAAAAAAGTACCAGTTGGAGAAATTGGATACCTAGCCATTTTTGATCCTATATCGCCTTTAGTACCAGTAATGGTTCAAACCAAAAAACTTATTTTTATTCGTAAGGATAAAACTCAATCCTATCTAAATTCTCAACGAATTGGCTTTGTTAACCGGATTGCTGCGGCAAAAGAATTTGGTTGTTGTGCTATTAACCTTAAAAAAACATCCAGTTTAATGAAGTCTACTTTTCTAAATTAGATAGGAGTCAAAATATTCAATCAAATTATTGTAGATAATTTAAACAAACCTAATTATCTAAGGGATGAGGAAAATTTGTAAAAGCAATTCATAAGGCAATTTTCCATCTTTATTCATTATTTAGAAAATTAACTATTACACATTAACTTATTTAAAAAAGAGGAACTTATGGAATTATTTGACTTTATTGTAGAACAAATTAGTGAATTAACAGACGTCAATTCTGAAGAAATTACGAGAGAAACACCTTTAGCAGAGCTCGATTTAGTTAGTTTAGATTATGTTTCAATCGAAGTGGCTTTAAAGAAAAAATATGGAGTACCCATTAATATGGAAAATTTAGGGCAAAAAAATATTAATACTCTTGGTGATTTTATTGATTATGTATCACAAGCTTTAAAAAGTTAAGGAATCAAAATGGCGAATGAAACTTCTAAACAACGAGTGGTTGTTACTGGTTATGGAGCAGTGACTTCATTAGGAAAAAATGTGAACGAGATTTGGAATGCTATAATGGATTATAAAGTTGGATATTCTAAATATGAATTGAGCGATAAATCTATTACTGCTAAGTTTTTTGGTAAAATTCCGTTCGAATTAGATATTTCTTCATTTTCTAGAAGAATTTTGAAAAATACACCTCGTTTTGGTCGATTAGGCTTAATTGCTGCAAATGAAGCACTACAAATGGCTTTCAAAAACGATATAAGTGAAATACATAAATATTACTCACCTTTTTCTTGTGGAGTCATTTTTGGAACTGGATGGGGAGGAGATGATGTTTTATCTGAAAATTCAGTATTTTATAATAAAGATGGTTATGCTTCCACTTTAACTAATATTTTAAGTATGCATAGTATTTGCACCGCTATGATAGCGACTAATTGGAAACTGCGTGGATATCAAAATACTCCGGTATCGGCATGCGCGACGGGGGGAGTAGCAATTGGTGATGCAGTTGAAATGATTAGAAGTGGACGTGCTGAAATGATATTAGCTGGTGGAGGAGAAAGTTTAAATAACGTTTTTAATATTTGGAGTATTGATATTCTTAATGCATTATGTAAGGAACAAAACAATATCGAAATTGCATGTTGCCCATTCGATAAAAATCGCAATGGTTTTGTTTTATCTGAAGGAGCGGCAATTCTTTGTTTAGAAAAGTATGAAACAGCATTAGCCAGAGGAGCAACAATTCTTGCAGAAGTAACTGGCTATGGGAACTATTCGGATGCTTATGATGTAACAAGTCCGGCTCCCGATTGTTTGGGTAAATATAATGCGGCCAAATATGCTTTAAAGCAATCTAACTTAGAATTAGTTGATTATATAAATGCTCATGGAACTTCAACACAGTTAAATGATTCCAATGAAACGAAAATGTTCAAGATGTTATTTGGTGATGGAGCTTACTCAATACCAATATCAAGTACAAAATCGTATACAGGTCATCTTATTGCTGCTGCTGGTGCTTTAGAATCGATACTAAGTATTAAATCGATAGAAACGAATATTATTCCTGCAACAATACATTTAAATAATCCAGATCCTGATTGCGACTTAGATTATGTGCCAAATAAACATCGTTATAAAGAAAATATTCAATCAGTTCTTAATGTTAATTACGGATTCGGTGGCTCTAATACTGCACTTATTTTCAAAAGGTGTATGCAATGATATTAAATTTCGATAAAGATTCAGTAAAAGAATGGGCCGATTTTTCAGGTGATTTCAATCCAATCCATTTTGATGTACTCAAAGCTAGACAGATTGGTCTCAATGATTTAGCCGTGCATGGTATGTTAGCAATGCTTCCCCTTAAGCAACATACCACAGACCTGTTTTTGAAAGAACTTGTTGGAGGATATTGTTGGAGTTCTTCATTACGTTATCCTTTGGGGATAAATAATGATTATGAGCTTTTATTAAAAAGTTCTGATAATAAAATAACATTCTCACTGAATGATATGCAATCAACAAAAAAATATTTTATTGGTAGAATTCAGACAAATAATTTTGACCAAACATTGCAGGAATTTGATTTTTCCAATGCTCACCAATTTACTATTCCCTCTGATTTCATAAAACAAAAATTTAGTGAATTTCAGAAGAAATTCACTGAAATTTCATTCTTATGGATATATTTTGATGCTCTTATCTTTTCGATTTATTTAGAAAAACATGCATCTAAACTATTTACAGAAAGTTTAAAAAAATTCATGGGAAAGCAAAAACAATTTATTGGTAATGATGTTCTATTGTTACACACAAATCACAAAGTTTATGTTAGTAATGATATAGGCAAATTAAATTTGGTCAACATTTCAGAAACCGTAAGTTATAGTTTAATAATAAATGATGTAGCACAACAAGAAAATTCATTATCAATTAGTTTAACTATTCCTGTCTGGGTTGAGAATAAAATATCGATAATAATAACGATGAATATTATGGGTATAAAAACCTATAATCAAATAAAGGAGAAAGATTAGATATGTCAGATGAAAATAAATGGGTTTTTGTTTCAGGTGGATCGCGTGGCATTGGAGCTGAAATTGTAACCGAACTTGCTAATAACGATTATCGTGTTGTTTTTACCTATAAAAACAATAAGAAACGAGCCGAAGAATTATGTAATCACCTGAATTCAAAGGGTAAACAATGCTATACTTATCAATGTGATGCGTCTATTTCCAAAGAAGTTAACCTATTAGCTGAAGAATGTATTTCATTATTTGGTGCACCCTATGCAGTAATTAATAATGCAGGTATTACAAAAGACAGTTTATTCATAAATATTGAAGAAAATACATGGTCAGAAATAATGAATAATAATGTTCTATCTGGTTATTTAATTAATAAAGCTTTTCTACCCCATATGATCAACCAAGGAGATGGTTGCATTCTTTTTATTAGTTCAATAACTGCATTTAAAGGTAATATAGGACAAGTAAACTATGCTGCATCAAAAGCTGCAATGATAGGTATGACACATTCTTTAGCTATTGAACTAGGCCGTTTCAATATTCGAGTCAACTCAATAGCACCAGGTTTAATTGAAACGGATATGACTCAAGGTCTTTCAGGTAGTGTATATAAAAATATGATAAAGAAAATTCCCTTAGGTCGTGTAGGTTCTCCCAAAGAAGTGGCTATGGCAGTAAATTTTTTACTTAGTTGTGGAGGTAATTATATTACAGGCCAAACTTTAGTAATTGATGGTGGAATGTCTTCTTAATTAGGATTGTTTTTTAACTTTATTAAGAAATAGTTACACAAATAAATATAAATCAGAAGTTAGCCAGTAAATGATGTAGCATTGTTTTTGATTAACTTCTATAAAATATGTTATTCTTTGAGCAAACTAGGTTAATCAAAGTAGATTACTTTTTCAGATATTGCAGGTTTCAGTAAAAGGATATTCATTTAATAATTATAAGCAAGGATAAATAAATATGTCCGGCGAAAAGTCGTTAATCAAAATATATAAGCAAAATTTAGTAACTTTATGTTTTGTATACAATATCACAACAGATTGGCATCGCCACCCTTGCTTTCAACTAACTGTATCATTACACAATATATCTTTTGAATTAGAAACACAATCTGAAAAAAGAGAAGTTTTTGGTTTCATTGTTCAATCAAATTTACCCCATAAACTAAAGGCACAAGGTATTTGTTTTATCAATTTGTTTGTTGATCCTGAATCAAATTACTATCATTTGTTATCACATTTTACCGAAAAAAACTCAGTTTATATTCTTACTAGTGAAGAAACTTTAAAAATTGCGAACTATTTTATTAAATCTGTTACTATCAATCAACCTATTGATATTTATCATGTATATAGATTTTTGTGTAAATGTGATTTAAATTATTTATATGATCAAGATAATAGGATAAATAAAGCTATATCTATAATTTCATCATTACCAATAAAAAAAATTTCATCTAGGGAAATTGCTGCAAAAATACATCTTTCTGAGAGTCGATTTCTTCATCTTTTTCGTTCAAAATTAGGTATTAACTTTAGAGGATATCTTCTTTGGAAAAGATTACAAGATGTGATTGATATTCTTGATTCTTCAGAAACGCTGACAACCTTAGCCAATGATAAAGGATTTTCCGATTCTGCTCACTTAAGCAGGACATGTTTTTCTAATTTCGGAATAAGACCATCACAAATAAAGCAAGCCTTATGTAATGAACATAACGATAGTATGTGTGGAAAACATTACTGTTTATACAATGTCTTTCAAGCATTATATATTTGAAAACTTTATTGTTTTATATATAAAAATAACAAAAATTTAGAATTTTTCAAAAGCTGTATACCTAAAAACAGTAAAAATTAAAGATATTTTATATATAAATTAATTGCACTTAAAAATTCTTTTTAATCTATCTAATATTAATAAATTTAAATGATATAAATCCACTTATTTTCATAAAAATCTAAAATATCAATTAAAATCTATAAAACATCTTATTAAAGAATTTAAATACAATATTGGAGCGGGAAACGAGGTTCGAACTCGCGACCTCAACCTTGGCAAGGTTGCGCTCTACCAACTGAGCTATTCCCGCATGAGAAGTGCTTTAAATGGTGCCCGGGGCGAGACTTGAACTCGCACGGCCAAAAAGGCCGAGGGATTTTAAATCCCTTGTGTCTACCGATTTCACCACCCGGGCTTAAAACTTATTACAAAATGTAATTGCGTTTTGATGCTGTGCATTTTACTCATCTAAAAAATATCGTCAACTAAAAATTAAAAATAATTGTTCGATTGCTCAATGTTTGTCATATTTTGCCAAATTATTAATCTTTTCAGGTTTTAATGACGTTTTTTATATCCAAAATAAAGTAAAAATTAAATGGGCATATATTTTTTTAAGTTAAATTGTAATGAGATTATTTACGTCAAATTCGATTATGCTTGGAGATCAGAACATAAAATTATTTAGGATTGCTATATAAAATTATGCTCTAAATGGTTACATTAGCAAAATGCCATTTAATAATAAGGCAATTTTGCTATGAAAAAATGGATGATATAAATGAAGAACAGTAGTTTAATTAGACACTAAAAGATGAGCCACAACCACATGTTGTTGTCGCATTCGGATTATCTACCACAAAACGTGATCCTTGTAAGCCTTCAACATAATCAATAGTACCACCGACTAGATATTGCAAACTCATTGGATCAACAACAAGTGAAACGCCATTTTTTTCGATAGCAAGATCATCTTCATTTACTTTTTCATCAAAAGTGAAACCATATTGAAAACCACTACAACCACCGCCAGTAATGTAAACTCGTAATTTGAGGTTTGGATTTTCTTCTTCTGTTACTAATAATTTAACTTTATTAGCGGCAGCATCTGTAAAGTTAATCGGAAAAGCATTACTCATTTTTTTCTCCCAATATTTGATTGAGATATTATATACCTTTGCAGATTGAAAATACAAAATGAAAACTTCTATTAAATAAATTTTTAATAGCTAACTTGAATTTATTTTGATTTTATGAATAAATACAACAAAATTTTTCATAGAGGTCACCTTAATGAAGCTAGATAAATTTAAATCAGAAAAGTTGTATCATCAAGCATTATCTGTAATGCCTGGCGGTGTTAATTCTCCTGTGCGAGCTTTTAATGGTGTTGGTGGTACGCCATTATTTATTGAGCGCGCCAATGGCGCTTATATTTATGATGTTGATGGAAAAGCTTATATTGATTATGTAGGTTCTTGGGGACCCATGATTTTAGGGCATAACGATCCAGATGTAGCCAATGCAGTTATTCATGCCGTTCATAATGGCTTAAGTTATGGTGCTCCAACAGAGATAGAAACCAAAGTTGCTAATCTTGTTACACAGTTAATGCCTTCAATTGAAATGCTACGCATGGTAAATTCGGGTACTGAAGCAACCATGAGTGCAATTCGAGTTGCTCGTGGATTTACCGGACGCGATAAGATTATTAAGTTTGAAGGTTGTTATCATGGGCATGCAGATTATTTATTGGTTAAAGCAGGGTCTGGCGCTCTTACCTTTGGCCATCCCACTTCACCGGGAGTGCCTAATGATTTTGTTAAGCATACGTTAGTGTGTGATTATAATAATTTGGCATCAGTCAAACAACAATTTGAGCAATATCCTAACGATATTGCAGCTATCATTATTGAGCCAGTAGCGGGTAATATGAATTGTGTGCCAGCGAAAAAAGAGTTTTTACATGGATTACGAGCATTATGCGATGAATATGGGGCGCTACTAATTATAGATGAAGTAATGACAGGATTTAGAGTCGCGCTGGGCGGAGCTCAAGATTATTATGACATAGTGCCTGATTTAACCTGCTTAGGAAAAATTATTGGTGGTGGCATGCCTGTAGGTGCTTTTGGTGGACGTGCTGACATTATGCAACAATTGGCCCCAACTGGACCAATCTATCAAGCCGGTACATTATCTGGCAACCCGGTTGCGATGGCTGCTGGATACACCACTTTGAATAAGCTGATGGATGTCGGAGTCTATCAAGAATTAACAGATAAAACAGCAGCGCTAGCTGATGGTCTAAAAATAGCGGCCAAAACACATAATGTACCATTAGTAGTCAATTATGCTGGTGCCATGTTTGGACTATTTTTTACAACTGTTGGTGAAGTAAGCAGTTATCAGGACGTTATGCAGTGTAATATTGAATTATTCAAAAAATTCTATCATCATATGCTCGCTGAAGGTGTTTATCTTGCACCATCTGCATTTGAAGCAGGTTTCATGTCGATTAAACACACCGACAGGGAGATCAATCACACAATTGATGCAGCAAATCGTTTTTTTAGTAACTTAAATTTTTAGTTTTTAAATTCTTTATTTTATAACTGAAAAAATGACACTATTTTTTAATACATTACAGAGATAAAAAATTAAACTATTAAAATAGGTAAATATTATATGGTTAATCCACTAAAAGAAGGTGAAAAAGCACCTGAGTTTTCATTACCTGACCAAGATGGAGAGTACATCAGCTTAAAAGATTTCAAAGGTCAACGTGTTTTAATTTATTTTTATCCCAAAGCCATGACACCCGGTTGTACAGTGCAAGCTTGTAATTTACGAGATAGCTCTGACGATTTTGAAAAATATGACGTGGTGATCCTTGGTATTAGTACCGATAAGCCTGAAAAGTTATCCCGATTTGTTGAAAAAGAACTGTTAAATTTTACTTTGCTTTCTGATGAAAATCATGAAGTTGCCCAAGCATTTGGAACTTGGGGCGAAAAGGAATTCATGGGTAAAACCTATGAAGGTATTCATCGAATAAGTTTTTTAATTAACAAAGACGGTATTATTGAAAAAGTCTTTGATAATTTTAAAACAAGTGATCATCATGAAGTTGTTTTAGACTATCTCAAAAATTAATCTAAATAATTTTTAAAGCAGATTAAATTGCTTAATCTGCTTTAATTTCTTTTAAACTATTATTATTTATATCTTCAGGTGTTGGCCAAGCGTTAATAATAGCTTTTACTAATGTTGCCAATGGTATAGCAAAAAATATTCCCCAAAATCCCCATAATCCACCAAATACGATCACAGCGACAATAATAACTAAAGGATGAAGATTCAATTTCTCTGAGAATAAACAAGGTACTAATAAATTGCCATCCAAAGCTTGGATTAAAACATAACAGAAAATTAAATAACTAAATTCAGGACTTATTCCCCACTGAAAGATAGCGATTAAAACCACAGGGATGCTTGAAATAATAATACCAATATATGGAATCAATACCGATAAGCCCACCAAAACAGCAAGTAATAAACCATAATCTAATCCAAAATACCAGAACGGAATATATACGCATACAGCTAATATGATAATGTGTAACACATTACCAACGATATAGTTTGAGATTTGCATATCCATTTCAACGGCAACTTTATCTAAAATTGTACGATTCTTAGGTAATATTTTAGAACAATAGGCCCAGATCTTAGTTTTATCTTTTAATAAAAAAAACATCATTATTGGTACCAAAACAGCGTTAATTGCCACAGATACAAATCCTAATAAAGAAACAATCGAAAATTGCAATAATGAGTT
The DNA here is from genome assembly GCF_016101285.1 of Gilliamella sp. W8136. Classification (NCBI taxonomy): domain Bacteria; kingdom Pseudomonadati; phylum Pseudomonadota; class Gammaproteobacteria; order Orbales; family Orbaceae; genus Gilliamella; species Gilliamella sp. W8136. The sequence goes on along the minus strand of NZ_JACFQU010000007.1, from coordinate 28,617 downwards.
TCCTGTTTGCACAACTCTACTGGTGATACCCTGAATTATGGAATCAAATAACCCAACATCAATTAATTCAGGATAATGTTGAGGTAATGTAGTTAAGAAATTATTAGCAAAATTGAGCATGTTAGGGATATTGGTTATCAAGCTAATACTTTGTTGCCAAATTAGCGGTAGTAAAATCATAAACCCAACAAAAACCACCATAATAAACAGTAATAAAACAATCACAACGGCGAGTGTTCTTGGTAAACCTCGTTTATGTAAAAAATTAACCGGACTATCGAGTAAATAGGACAGTACGATGGCAATTAAGATAGGTAGCAGAATTTTATTGAAAAAATAGATGATAATAAATAAGCCTAAAATAACCGCCATTAATGACACTACATGCGGATCGCTAAAACGCTTTTTATACCATTCCATAAACATTTTTAACATCAAAATTCTCCTATCATGCTGTTTTTTTTAAATTATATACACTTTGATTGATTATTTTTTAAAACCACCTAATATGCCACGGGTGATTTTTCTACTAATTTGATTAACTACTTGTCTGGTAGCACTTTTAGCTAGTTGTTGGGCAATACCATCATGCTGTCCCCCTTTTGGGCCTTTCGAACCAAAAAATATTGAACTGAAAAAATCAAGCAATCCACCACTATTTTTATTTTGTTGGTTTTCAGCGTCATTATTGAGGTTTTGATTATTTTTATCGGTTTGAGAGCTAGATAAGTTATCTAATGAAAATCCATTTTTTAATATCTCATAAGCAGATTGACGATCTATGGTTGATCGATATTTATTATAATACTGGGAATGTTGAATAATTGCCGATTGATTTTCTGGAGACATCGCGCCCATTTTCGATTCTGGCGCAATCACAAAACCACGTTCGACCATATTTGGTCGGCCTTTTTCATCTAAAAATGAAATTAAAGCTTCACCAACACCTAATTCCATTATCGCTTTTTCAGTATCAAAACTTGGATTAGCACGCATTGTTTGCGCAGCCGTTTTAACCGCTTTTTGATCTTTCGGTGTAAAAGCTCGCAAGGCATGCTGAACACGATTACCTAATTGCCCGAGAACAGTATCCGGTATATCTGTCGGATTTTGCGAAGCAAAATAAATACCCACGCCTTTGGAACGAATTAAGCGTACTACTTGTTCAATTTTTTCTAATAATGCTGGCGAGATATCATTAAACAATAAATGAGCCTCATCAAAAAAGAACACCAATTTTGGTTTATCTGGATCGCCTATTTCTGGTAAATGCTCAAAAAGTTCGGATAACAACCATAAAAGGAAGACAGAATATAATTTAGGTGAATTGTATAATCTCTGTGCAGATAAAATATTGATAATTCCACGTCCTTCTGCATTTACCAGCATTAAATCTTGAATATCAAGCATTGGTTCGCCAAGAAAAAACTCCGCACCTTGTTGTTCAAGTGTTAACAATCCACGTTGAATCGCCCCTATTGACGATAAAGAAATATTACCGTATTGAGTGGTAAACTGTTTGGCATTATCGCCTACAAATTGAATTAATGATCGCAGATCTTTGAAATCGAGTAATAATAAACCATTATCATCAGCAATTTTAAAAACTAATTGTAATACACCAGACTGTATATCATTTAGATTGAGTAACCGAGCAAGTAAAATTGGCCCTATATCTGATACAGTACTACGAACAGGGACCCCTTTTTCAGCAAATACATCCCATAATTCAATGGGTGATGCATCAGGCTGCCAATTAAAAACTTCTATATTGTCTAAACGTGTTTTTAATTTTTCTGTTAAAACAGCCTTTTCGCCAAGACCTGTTAGATCGCCTTTAACATCAGCAAGAAAAACCGGCACGCCTATTTGCGAAAATCCTTCAGCCATTTTTTGTAATGTGACTGTTTTACCAGTGCCTGTTGCGCCAGTAATTAAACCATGACGATTAGCTAATGCTGCAACGATGGATAAATCTTTGCCATGGCTTTTGGCGATGATGATCGATTCACTCATGGATTAACCTCTTGTAAAATTGTTATTTAATATTTGATGTTATAAAAACAATTGGCCAATTTTGTCAATTAAATGCTTTTTACTGTTAAAGTTTTAAATAATATTGTATTCTGAATTAGCAGTAACCGCTATTTTTATTATCCATCTAGCCAATATAAGGAGCCGTTATGTTTCCAGAATATCGAGAATTAATCTCTAAATTAAAAAATAACGATTTACGTTTTCAAAAACTGTTCGATTTACACAATGAACTTGATCAAAAAATTAAAAATATTGAGTCTGGAATTACTGTTGATACTAGCGAAACGATAGATGCATTGAAAAAGCAAAAATTAAAGCTGAAAGATGAAATTTATGATATTTTAAGAAAAACCAATGATAACCATTTAAAATTATAATTAATTAGATAGTGATTATAAATTGATAAATAGATGTGAAAATTAGTGTGTAATAAAAAACCCCAATTAATGGGGTTTTTTATTTTATATCAACTTAAATAGTTACACCAACGATTTTATTACAATGTTGGTGATTAAGCTTTTTATTTTTTAGCTAATTGTTGTTGAGCCTTTTTTTGTTTACGGCTTTTAATTAGTACAATTAAGTTTTTATGTGGTGTCTTCATGTGTTATTTCCTTTTTGTTGTAATTGTATGATTCACAAGATATTTTTAATAAATATAATTTCAAGATACAGTTTTACTATATAAGTGAAATTGACATCACCTATATAGTCATCAATGAAGCTAGAACCATTGCCCAAAACGTTTGATATAGATGCGTTTCATTAATTGAGCAACACAGCAATAGCTAAATAGAGTTACTAATAGCCATGGGAAATATGACCAAGGTAATGGTTGCAATCCAATTAATCCACCTAATGGTGAAAACGGAATATAAATACCCACTGCCATAATTAGCATGGTCATTACAATAACTGGGAATGCAGCTGTACTTTGCACAAATGGAATTTTTTGTGTTCTAAGCATGTGCACAACCAGCGTTTGTGATAACAATCCTTCAATAAACCAACCAGAATGGAACAGTGATTGCGCTTCAATACTATTAGCACCAAATATAAACCACATTAGTGCATACGTTGTGATATCAAAAATGGACGATGTTGGCCCGATCCAAATCATAAAACGTCCAATATTTCGTGCATCCCATTTACGTGGTTTTTGTAAAAACTCTTCATCCATCTTATCCCACGGTAAGGAGAGTTGTGAAATATCATACAGCAAGTTTTGAATAAGTAAATGTATTGCTAGCATAGGTAAAAACGGTAAAAACGCACTAGCAACTAATACTGAGAATATATTACCAAAGTTAGAACTTGCCGTCATATTGAGATATTTCATGATATTACCGAAAGTTTCACGGCCACAAATAACACCTTCTTCTAATACCATTAGGCTTTTTTCCAAAAGGATAATATCTGCCGATTCTTTAGCAATATCTGTCGCGGTATCAACTGAGATCCCCACATCAGCATCACGTAATGCAGGTGCATCATTAATACCATCACCTAGAAAACCAACGGTATGACCATTTTCTTGCAATAAACGAATTATTCGTGATTTTTGCAATGGTGTTAATTTAGCAAAAATAGTACGTTGTTCAATCTGTACTTTTAGCTCTGCATCATCCATTGTTTCAATTTCAGTTCCAAGTAAAGGAATACCGGGTTCTAAACCTACTTCACGGCAGACTTTAATGGTGATTATTTCATTATCACCTGTTAACACTTTAACGCCAACCCCATGTTCGTTTAATGCTGAAATAGCCTCATAAGCGCTCTCTTTGGGCGGATCTAAGAAAGTTAAAAATCCACGAATCGCTAAAGCTTTTTCGTCTTGAACATTGTATTGAGTTTTAGTCTGGGCAACAGGAATGTCTTTTATACCAACGGCTAATACTCTAAAACCATCTTTGTTATAGTTATGCGCCAATTCAATCAATGCTTTCTTACGGTTTTCGTCTAATGGCAAATATTCTCCGTTTTCATAGACAAAATCCGAAATTGATAGCATTTCTTCAACGGCACCTTTACAGATCATTAAATGATTATCATCATTGCCTTGAACAACAACTGATAAGCGACGACGAACAAAATCAAAAGGCAATTCATCAATTTTTTTATAAAAACCAATACCTACTTTTTTAACACTGGTCTTTTCTTCTGCAAAACGGATGATGGCTTTATCCATCAAGTTTTTCATTCCACTTTGATAGTAACTGTTAAGCCATGCTAGTTGTAATACAGATGCATCAATTTGCCCATTAATATCTAAATGATGTTCTAAAATGATTTTATCTTGAGTCAATGTACCCGTTTTATCAGTACATAAAATATCCATTGCACCAAAGTTTTGAATAGCGTTCAAACGTTTCACAACAACTTTGCGCTTTGCCATTCCTACCGCACCTTTGGCAAGATTTGCACTCACGATCATTGGTAACATTTCAGGTGTTAAACCAACCGCAACCGCTAAAGCAAATAATGCTGCTTCTCCCCAATCGCCTTTAGTGAATCCATTTATTAATAAAACAATAGGAACCATGACTAACATAAAGCGAATCAATAACCAACTTACGCTGTTCACGCCACGATCGAATGAAGTTTCGGCTCTTGAGCCTACTATCGATTTTGCTAACGAACCAAAATGGGTATCTGCACCTGTCGCAACCACAATAGCAGTTGCAGTTCCACTCACTACATTGGTACCCATAAAACAGACATTATTCACATCTAGCACATTATCTTTATCGATATCGGCAGCATCAACATTATCACTGTTTTTTTGAGTTACAGCACCTAATGTGTCATATTTTTCAACCGGAATTGATTCCCCTGTTAATACTGCTTGGCTAACAAATAAGTCTCGTGATTCAATCAAACGAATATCGGCCGGGATCATATCGCCTGCTGACAAATAAACAATATCGCCTGGTACAATTTCACTTAATGGTATTTCAATGCGTTCTGGGCTCATATCTTTATGTGCTCGACGCAATACCGTTGCAGTGGTTCGGATCATAGATTTTAAGGCTTCGGCAGCCTTGTTTGATCTAAATTCCTGCCAAAAACGTAATATCCCACTCAGTGTCACCATAGTGAGGATAATGATAACACCAGTCAAATCGGTCTCGTCACCATCTTGTAGTGGTAACCAGTAATCAGTAACAAAACTAACTATCGCTAATGTCAACAATACAAATATAAATGGATTTTTAAAAGCTAATAGTAATTGGACAAAAGCAGAAGGTACTTTTTCACGAGCGACTTCATTTTTTCCATATTGTTCCAATCTTGATTTTGCGCTTTCTTGAGTTAATCCAGAAAGACTTGATTGGAAATTAGATAAAATGTTATCAAGACTGTTTTGGGCCTCTTTAAGGGCTTTTATGTTTGAAGTATTTTCTGTCTTTACTTTAGATGTTTTTTTAGTCATAGTCTGTACCTATCCATACTTTTTAGACAAAAGGAACCTATTCCTAAGTTAAATCATAACTAGGCATATATCAGTTCTTATTGGCTAAAATCTAAACGCAAAGCAATAACTAGCCATTCAAGCTAATGCTTGGCATAAAATAAAATTTTAGAGAATTAAAATTAGTTAAGAGTTAGATACAACTTGGTGGCTCTAAATGCTTGTCTGTAAGATATAATACCCTTAGAAGCACTTTAAGAGCGCAATGATGTTTTGAATTTGAGTGATAGCATGTAGAAAACTGCATATCGTTCACCGTTACCGTTTTTATCAATTTCGGCTCGTGAACTGAAAAAATAACTATTTAGACAGGTTCATTAACCGACAATGATGTGTTTGAATTTATCTCCCCACTGTTTGGGGTGACCCGATTGAGTGTCCATATTTCTCCTGTAAATTGAACTCTACCCTTTGGATTTCAACTTTTCTTCACCCTCATTTTTAAACCGCTTTGATAGTTAAAAAAGAAAGAAAAGCTCCAAGGTGGGCAAGTTATACGCTTTTCACAAAAGTAAGTCAACCCGTTATCAAAAAAATATTTCGAGTTCGCTTAAAAACAGCACGTAAAACGGCTTGAAAATTAAAATTAGCATAGAATTAATACACGTTTTACCCGATATCAGATATAATTGTACAATGATTAATTAATGCGGATTATTGAAATGGAAATCTCAGAATTACTCCATGACAATTGGTTCAATTTGGTTATTATATTCACACTTTCTTGTGTTGCTTTTATATGCAAAAGGCCAAGATCCAGTAAATACTTCGACAACCTCATCAAATATGCCGATATTTTAGAAAAAACATCTCAACCAAAGTATCAACGTGACTACTTAAGTAATATCAAAAAAAAATTACTTTGGGATAAAATCTGTTTTTATAAATCAGGTGATATTGAAAAAGAGAATATTGCTATGTCACTTGTTAATGCCGACGTAAATAATATTATTGATCTGACACAATTAAATTTATTAACCCAATATTTTACTATTCAAAAAAATCGCTTAATACCACTAGCATTTTACTCAATTAAAGAAGTTGTACTTAGCGGTATCATATTAATTTTTGCACTTATCTTATTACTATTTAATATTAATAGAATCTTTAGTTCACCTTGGATTGTCAATATTATCATTTCGATTTTGACTATTTTTATCATTTTGTTTATTACATATCGTTTTGCACTCGATCCAATCAAACGATTGAAAACCTATTTGGTCATTTTAAAAAATGAAACTTTTTTACAAAGAGCAAACAATGAACTGGCTAAAATTATTGAAGAAAGATACGCAAACAGCCGTACGTTAGAATAATCGATAAAATAAAAATTGATCAATAAATCGATTGATAACCAAGTGATATAAATAAACAGGATAAACGCTATTTTCAATGATGCGATTCATCCTGTTTTTTTAATATGAGGGTTAAGAATGAATATTCAACCGTGCATTTTTCATTTGATCAATTAAATTTGATAATGATGAATTAAGTTGATACATGAATTGTTGGTATGAAAAGGATTTCTTACTAATTTCATCTAACTGTAATTCCCAATGTGCTGTCATATCTGGCATAGACATAATATCTGGCAATGATAAAATTAGATTTTGTCCGATTTGTGTAGAACGTATTGATTTACCTTGTCGAATTAAAAATTGCCTTTTAAATAACAACTCAATAATACCTGCACGCGTTGCTTCCGTACCTAAGCCATCTGTTTCACGTAGGATTTTTTTAATTTCAGGATCTTTTACAAAGCGAGCTATCCCTGTCAAAGCTGCTAATAACGTAGCGTCAGTAAATGGTCTTGGCGGCTGAGTTTCTTTACTAAGCAATTCAGTATCAATGCATTGGACAGATTCCCCTTTTTTAATGAGCTTAGTCAATAAACCATTGTTGTTATCATCAGCATCGCTATCGATTTGAGTGTTTTTATTTCTGAATAAAACTTTCCAACCTTCATCAAGCATTTGATTGGTTTTTGATATAAATTTCCCTCCTTGAATTTCAACATCAATTTGTAATTCAGAATATTTATAGGCGGGATAAAATTGGGCTAAATATTGGGTTGCTACAACTTGATAAACAGCCCGCTCATTATTGGACAAACTGTCCATTTTGGCTTTACGTAAGGTAGGGATAATGGCATGATGCGCTTCCACCTTTTTATCATTCCATGCTTTGGAACGCAATGAAAAATCAGCATTATCAATTGCTGTTTGCAAAGCTGAACAATTGTTTTCAATGGCTGATTTTATGCCATTAATTTGCTTTAAATGCTCTTCAGGCAGAAAACGACAATCTGAACGGGGGTAAGTAATTAACTTATGTTTTTCGTATAATGACTGACAAATATCAAGCACTTCTTGCGCACTTAACCCATTTTTTTTCGCCATTTCAATTTGTAAAGAAGACAGGTTAAATGGCATTGGTGGAGCAAGCTCTTTCTTTTTATTGCTTACTTTATCAATTATACCGGATTTACCTTTAATCCGTTGGCAAACATTTTCAGCTAATGCTTTAACGAGTACTCGACCTTCTTCATCTTGATAAGGTTCGCAAGCTTCACTCGGTTGCCATTTAGCTTTAAATGTTTCATTATTTTTGGTTTGCAAAATAGCAAACACTTCATAGAACGGTTTAGGTACAAATTGGGCTATCTCTAAATCGCGTCTTACCACTAATCCTAAAATAGGCGTTTGCACTCGACCAATGGACAGTACGCCACGATAACCGTTTCTTTGCCCTACCAATGTACAAACTCGGCTCATATTCATGCCGTAAAGCCAGTCAGCCCGAGCTCTAGCTAATGCAGAAGTCGATAAAGGGACATAATCTTGATTACTTCGCAACTGTTCAAGAGATTTTTGAACTGCACTAGCATTTAAATCACTAATTAAGCAACGTTGGATGGTTTTACGTTTTTCGGGTGTAAGCTGGCAATAATTTAACACTTCATCTACCAATAGTTGTCCTTCTCTATCGGGGTCACCCGCATGCACAATCTGATCGGCTGTTTTAATCAAATCGACCAAAATATTTAATTGTTTTTCGGTATTTCCTTTGGGGATTAATATCCACTTTTCAGGCACGATAGGCAAATCATTTAAAGACCATTTTTTAAATCGTTCATCATAGACTTCAGGGGTCGCTTGTTCTAATAAATGCCCAATACACCAGCTAACCACATCACCATTACTAGCTCGGATAAAACCATTCATTTTTTGGTGAGGTTTAGGCAATACATCCGCGATAGCCCTAGCTAAGCTGGGCTTTTCGGCAATAAATAAACGAAAAGATTGATTAGTTTGCATAATAATAAGTATTAATCATAAATTCCAAACGACATAAGCATTATTGAGTTTATTTTAAGATATAACCTAAATTAGTGAATTTCTTTAAAGATTCCCGATTATGTCTATCCCAATTTGCTGGTACTTGACATTCTAAACAGGCTAAAAGTAAATTTGCAGAACAAGTCAATGTAAGTCCCTTTTCTCTTTCTTTTGCTAAAGTATCTACTTCAATACTATCATTATATACTAAATAAGATAATGCTTTAGAAAAAATAACATTATATTTTAAAACAATAAATCCTAAACCTATTTCTACAAATTCAGAATATGAATTAAAATTGTTACATAAGTTTTTAGCCCATTCAAGTTCGAAAATTTCCTGATAACCATTTTAATCAATAGATTGTAATTGATAATCTTTGGGTAATTTTGAAACAATTAATTTCAGTTTGTTATGTCAACATAATGGATTCGAATTTAAACTATAACGTATAATTTTATCGTAATTTTTTGGGTATAGATTCTCGATTAAAATTTGCTATTCTTTTTCAATGTAAACAGAATTTCATAATCATTACTATAAATTTTTGGAATATTGCAAAGAAAATTTTGATTAGATTGGCTTGCTAAAAAAAGAAATAGACAATATTAGTTACAACTGAACTTGGTTGCAATAGATTATCTGTATAAGCCGATCCAATATTCCCTTTCCAATAAGCATGACTGAGTGTTCAAGTCGCACTTTCAAATAACGACTTAACACCATTGTTATTAAAAAATTTATAAAAATTGATTAAAACTTCAGAGATTTAAAAAATCACTTCAGCTACCACCATTTTTTGAGCTTAAGCCATATTACTGAAACAATACTAATAGCAATAAGCACTAAAATTAAACCCACAAATGACCATTCATTTTCATTAAAAGGGATACCTGCCAAATTAACACCCAGTAAGCTGGTTATGAAAGTAATTGGCGTAAATATAATGGTGAACAGTGACATTAAATAAATACGTTTATTCGTCGATTCAGCCAGAATGCTATTAATTTGCTCCATAACTGAACCAATTCTTATTAAACAACTATCAATTTCAGAAACATAGTGATTTTGTTGATTTGAAATATCATGCAATCGTTGGCGATCATTATCATCAATCCAAGATATTCGTTCTGTTGAAATTTTTACAAAAATATCACGTTGTGGTGAAAGTAGACGACGTAATATGAAAAGTTGTTTACGAACTCTTCCTATTTCTTTATGCGAAAAAATTCGCTGATTTAAGAGTAAATCTTCTAATTTAATAATTTTATTGTGGACACCATCAAATGATAAATTAACTTGATCACAGATTAATTCAGAAAGCTGAATTAACCAGTCAGCAACATCAACAGGACCAATTCCTTTTTCTAAATTTTGTTTTAATTTAATAATAGCATCTATTTTTTGATGTCTGGTTGAGATTATTAAATTATCGGTAATATAAAAACGAAAAGTAACGATAGGATCGGGCAGTTCATTTGGGGTAAAATTAACACCCTTTAGTACGACTAAAATCCCTGCATCACAACGTATTTCTTTTGGAAATTGATTAGGTTTTATCAACTCATTTTTGACAAGATCAGGAATCAAATTTGTTTGATTGATCCAATTTATGGTTTCGCTTTTAGCAAAATCAAGATGTATCCAATAAGGTTGGGTCTTTGAAGCTTCTGTTTTGTCATTCAAAGAATTGGCTTTGCCCTTTCCATCCAATTGGCAACTAAAAACAGGTTGTGCTGCAAGTAGATCTGAAACCAGAATAGAACTATTACTATTTTCGTTAATCATCATCAGCCCCATTTATTAAGTTTGCTTAATTATATACTGATTTTGATTAAAAATGCAGCGAATGATTGATTATCGAGATTTACCCGTTAAGGGTTTAAATAAATTTGTGGTATTGACGAATGATTGGGATGATTAAAAATCCCTGTTTCAACACCATACCATCGATGAATTTTTTCAACCGTTAGCACATCCGCTGGCGCACCTTGCTCGACAATTCGGCCTTGATGAATTAATAAAATTTTATCAGCATATAAAGCAGCCAAATTAAGATCATGCAAAATACAACAAACTGCTAATTTTTGTTTGCTAACTAATTGTTTCAACAATCTTAACGTATGTTGTTGATGATATAGATCAAGGGCGGAAGTCGGCTCATCTAAAAATAACAATTTTTCTGTAGGTTCAGGCTGCCATAATTGCGCTAATACTCGCGCCAGTTGAACTCGTTGCTGTTCACCTCCTGACAAACTACGGTAATCGCGGTCTGCCAATTTTAAACAATCAGTTTGTTGCATACTTTCTTGCACCGCTTGCTCAAAATTGGTCTTACCATAAGGAGCTCGCCCCATTGCCACCACTTCTTTCACTTTGAATGGAAAAGTTAATTGACTTTGTTGCAACATAACGGTTCTAATTTTAGATAATTGCGTTTCGGACCATTGTGATAATGGTTTATTAAGTAAATAACATTCGCCTGAAGCTGGTTTTTGATAACCTGTCAATAAACGTAAAAGTGTCGATTTACCTGCACCATTGGGACCAATGATAATTACAATTTCACTGGCCTGTATGTTCAAAGACACATCGTTAATTAAAGTGCGATTAGCATAACCAAAAGTTAAATGTTCAGCAGTTAACATTATTAAATACCATCTATTACTTATGTTTTAAAATCAGCCAAATAAAATAAGGACCACCAATCAAACTTGTGAAAAGTCCGACAGGAATTTCAGTAGGTGCAATTAAAGTGCGTGCAAAGGTATCGGCTAGTAGTAATAAACAAGCACCACCTAGTGCTGAACCCGGCAATAACCAGCTATGATTAGCACCGACTCTCAATCGAATCATATGGGGGACAACCAGACCGACAAAAGCAATCATGCCACTCACCGCGACAGATGTACCAATAAGCACAGCAGATAGTAATAATAAATACTGCTTAATTCGTCTGACTTTAATACCTAAATAATGAGCGTCTTCATCACCTAACTGAAGAATATTAAGTTGATGAGAAAGCTTAAATAAACACACTAAAGCAGGGACAATAAGTGATAACGCAACCAGAACTAAATCCCAAGAGCCCTTACCTAAATGTCCCATAGACCATAAAGAAAGTTGTCGCAGTTGCGCTTCATCACTAATATAACTTAAGCAACCCATAACCGCCCCAATAACAGCATTAATAGCAACACCTAGTAATACCATTTTGGCCAAATTACATTGCGAATTTATGCTATAAAGATAAATTAATAAACAGATAAAAAAGCTTCCTGCAAATGCTGCGACCATTTTGCCATACATGACCATAATAGGTGGAAAAATGGCAGGAAACAAAATAGATAACCCAACCATTAAAGCAGCACCACTACTAATACCAAGTAAACCCGGATCAGCTAAAGGATTACGAAATAACCCTTGCATCACCGCGCCTGAAGTGGCTAATGCCATTCCTACTATAATTGCTAATATTATTCGTGGTATTCGTATATTTAACCAAATGTTCCATAAAGGATCATCCATCGACATATCCACTAGTTTATCAAAAGTTAGTTTTAATGCGCCTGAATTTGCAGAAAATAGAATTAGCACCAATAGAATGGCAAATAATCCCCATAATAAAGAACGATGACTATATTTGCCCACCCATTATCCTCTTATCTGTATTAACTTATTCATTCAACTTGAGCCAATTAATAGGTTATTTTCAAGCTAGGATCGACGACACTGTAAGCATGATCGTCAATTTGTTGATTGACAATTTTATCAATAACTATTTTTGCCAAATCAGTACGATAAATAAAACCATGCACCTCTTGTTGATAATAACATTCAGCTTTTTGTGTCATTTCACCATCACGTAATCCACCCGGTCTTAAAATCAAGAAATTTAATTTGCTTGTTTGCAACCAAACCTCGGCTAATGATTTTTCACGAACAGCACGACCAAACGCCTGTTTAGCACGTTCAGACAACGTAGCCCATGAATCACCACAACCTAAAGAGGTCACCAGAATCATTTGTTTAATTCCGGTTTGTTCAGCACAGTCGATAATCACGCGTTGAGCAGAATAATTACCTGTTTCACCGCCTAAGGTTGATATAATAGTTGCTTCACAACCGGCTAATTCGCATAGTTTTTTAACTAATTCACAATCAGTTGCATCGCCAACGTGAGCCTCAATACCTTGATTAACTAATTGTTTGGCAAAATTAGCATCACGAACCAATACAATACAACGCCATTGGGGGTGATATTGCTTGGCTAGATGTGCAATTTGATAACCTGTACCTTGTTTAGGGCTTACACCAAAAATTAATAATGTCTGCATTTTGTTAATAACTTATAATTAATTAATTTTTTTTGCTAATGTACGGAATTTTTCTAATTGATCCGCTTTTAATTGATGTTTTTCGTCACGACCTACAAAGATTTTGAACATTGCTTGTCCTGTGTGATTTAGGAAAATTATTGAAGCAGTTGCCATTTTCATAAATTTACGTTCAATAAATGCAATATATTGACAATGTTCAGCCTTAATATGTCCACTTAACCCTTTTTGATGACGAAGATTAAAATATCTTTGGCTGTGAGATCCTGACGGTAATTCGCCAGAAATTTCAGCGATTACATCACCGGTATGAACTAAAAATAGCACATCTCCCCATGTTGTAACTTCTTCCCAGATCGTATCAAAATTACTGCCATCAACAATTTTCGCATCAGGTAAAGCTTGAATAACTTGTGTTAATGTAACATGATGATCTTGAGCAATTTTTTCTAATAACTCTTCTGGATCTGTTTTCATATAAGCATTTAAATTATCTAAAAGTGTTGGTTTTTCTGTCATAATAGTATCCTTTAATTATGAAATTTGATGTGGATGTTTAGATTTTTCTGTATTTGATTTAGCCACTCTAGGATGACTATTCATAGCTTGTCTCGCTTGAGCCATTTTTTTCTGTATTTCAATATATTCGGGATTATTAAGTTGTAACAATAACTGCTGGAGTGCTTGAACTATATTGCTTGACCAAAAACGTCCCGATAAAGTTAGTCGTATACAATAATCTTCGTTTTCTAAAAGCCCTACTTGATGCCATTGTTTAATTAGAGGTGCGAAGAGATGATATTGTTCAGTCAGTTTAGTTAAATCAACACGCCCTTTTTCTATCCCTGCTTGTAATCGATAAAGCCATTCTCCTATCACTGGTTTACCAGTCAACATCATAATTGGTTTTTTACCCTCATCAAGCTGGGTATAATATTGATTTAAATCACGATGAATCATAAATGACTGACCACCTAATCGGCCCCCGGCACAAGATCCAAATGCAAAAAAATGAGAACCTTGCTTGATCAGAAAATTATATAAATTTCGTTCACGACTATTTTTGGCCCAGTGGGCATTGGTCAAATGTACCCAACCTTGTTTAGCTAAAAATTCTGCACCTTGATGATAAAAATTACTTTTATCTGTAATGGAGGGTATTTCAATACGCTTATTTTCGACCCCTTTGGCCAAAGGTGTGGTTGGTAAAAGATTAAGCGAATACAAATCTACACCATCTAACGGCAATTCATTGACAATTTCTAAATCACGTTGCCAAGTTTCTGGGGTTTGATTTGGTAAACCGAACATTAAATCACAAACTAACGCAACACTATCACGAGCGGCAATACGTTCAAAGCTACTGATAATTTGTTGCTCACTTGATTCACGACCTAATCGTTGGCGAATTTCAGTATTAAAGGTTTGGACACCAATTGAAAACCGATTTGCTCCCGCTTCAATATAACTATCAACACGATCATCATCAAAATCAGAAATACGCCCCTCAACCGTAATTTCGCAATCTGGCGCTAATGGTGCATGATCTTTAAGATAGCGAATAACGCGTGCTATTTGCCCTGCTGCCAAAGCAGAAGGCGTCCCTCCTCCAAAATAAACAGCATGAATAGGTGCTGAATGCATTGCTGTATTATTAATTTCAAGCGATATCTCTTTTAATAAATAATTAATATAAGTTTCAGTATTAAATTTTCTTAATGGATTTTGATAAAATCCACAAAATTGGCAATGTATGTCACAAAAAGGAATATGAATATAAATCAACCTTTTTTTACCCTTTAGAGAGGTTGATTGAATTGTATCCCATTGAGAGGTAACTTCATGGGGTGGTAGTGGAATACTCGCCTGTAAAGGCATAACAGCCCAACGATCTTTAAAAGGTAAAGTCGCGTTTTGAGCAAAAAAAGCGCTGACATCTAATGATTTCATAACAACCGTTCTTAATTAAATAAACTGCAAAATTAAATAATAATTATTTTCATTTATCAATATTTTTTATTAACCATTTTTATAATATATTGATATATTTATTATTATTTTTTTACAAAAAAATGTTTTTGAATTCATTTTCTTTATAATTTGTCTATTTTTTAAGCCATTTCTCAAATCTTTACAACTTGTTTTAACTGATTATTTATATTGAAATTGTTAAAAATCTCGTTAAACGAAAAATTTTTTTTGCTTGAAAAAAATGAGGAATAAAGGACAATTATGTTGATAATAGTTCTCATTTTCACTATATTATCGCGGAGATTAAAATTTACAAACAGGAAGTAAATAATGAAAAATTTCATAACAAAATTAAATATATTTTTGTTAATTTTCACTTTCAACGCGCTTATAAATATCAGCTCAGCTCAAGATAGAATTGTTATTGCGGGTGGCTCATTAACCGAAATTGTTTTTGCGCTGGGTGAAGGGGATAAGGTAGTCGGCGTTGATAAAACTAGCACTTATCCACAATCCGTCACCACTCTACCCCAAATTGGTTATTGGAAATTATTAAATATAGAAGGAATTTTATCATTAAACCCAACGTTATTTATTACTTTAAGTGATGCAGAGCCCGATAATATTATTAGTCAAGTTACTCAAGCTAAAGTTGATGTTTTATCTTTACAACGTGTGCCTGGAACTGTTGAATTACTTTATGAAAATATTGAAAAAATAGCTAACAAACTACAAAAACCAGATCAAGGACAACAGCTAATAAAGCATATCAAGAATAATCTTTTACAAATCCAACAAAAAATAGATATGCAACCCAATAAAGCCAAAGTTTTATTTTTAATGAGCATGGGTGGAACCAATTCAGTAGCAGGTAAAAACACCACAGCGGATGCTTTAATTACTATTGCAGGGGGTGAAAATCTAGCTAAACATAAAAGTTATAAAAGCTATACAGCCGAATCAATCATTGCAATGAATCCTGATGTTATTATTTTAAATAGCCACTCAATTCAACAACTTGGTGGAGTTAATAAAATCGACACTATACCAGGTATCACAGAAACAGCAGCATTCAAAAACCACCGAATTATTACCATTGATGACGGATATCTATTTGGTATTGGCCCCCGAGTGGATGAAGTTGCAAAGATTCTTTGTGACAGCTTTTATCCTCAATAACTGTTGAGGATAAAACTGAAATAAAAAATTGTTTAGCAGATTGATTAAATTTAAAAGATGATCAACTTAACTGTTAATTAATCTGAATGATTTTATTTAGTTTATTATATTTGAAAGGATTAAAATGATTAATTTCACTAAATTTAAAAAAACCAGCACGTTAGCTTTGGGCTTGACAGTTGTCATGCCAGCAATGGCTACGGGCAAACTCGATGATGAAAACTACGACGTCATAACTGTGACCGCTCACGAAGCAATTAAAAAACCAGGTACAAATACTGAAATATCCGAACATGATATCCGCCGTGACGGCGGTACTAATTTTGGTACTCTCATGCGTTATCAACCACTCATTTCAGCTCCAGGTAATATTTCAGGTTCAGGTACCGGTAAAAGTAGTTGGGACCGAGGAGGTTTCAGTGGCTATAATATTCGTGGTCTAGATGCTAACCGCGTATCAATTGATGTTGACGGTATGCCATTACCTATAGCACAAGGCCGAGTTAATTCAGTGGGTCGGGCAGGTTTCGGTTCTTATGGTATTGGTCGTGATTACCTCGATACCTACATGTATAATAAAGTTGATATTCAATCAGGTGCCACATCTGTAAGTAATGCGAATAATGCCCTAGGCGGTTCGGTATCCTTCCAAACTAAAACGGCTAGCTATTATCTATATCCAGGTAAAACCAGTTATTTTGGATTCGAAAACAATTATGACAGTTCAGATAGAAGCTATCATCAAGGAATTACTATGGCTGGTGGAGATGATCACCTCAATGGCATTATTGTATTAAGTCGTCGAGATGGACAACAAACAAGAAATCACGGTGATTCAATAAGCAGTTATCCAGAAAATTGGCACTCTAACTCAATTTTAGCTGGCTTTGGTTGGCAAATGACAGAAGAACATTTACTCAATACGACTGTCGATTATAATAATAAAACTAAAAATTCCCATTATGATACTTGGGACCAAAAAGGTAAACACATTGAATCACTCGACCATCAACGCAGTAAAAATAACCGCTTTAACTTAGCAATTAAAGATACATGGCAACCTACCAATATTAGTTGGATTGACACATTAACGACACAGTTAAATTACCAACGGACTAATGTCTTTGATGACACAAAATTGCAGCACAAATCCAAAGGTAATTTTTATACTCAAACCAACTATGATACTAAATCATATAATTTTATTACTACTTTAATAAAACAAATTGATAACCAAAAAATCAGCGCTGGTTTAAATGGTAAATGGAGTGAAGATGAATCGCCATTCTTTACATCAGCTAAATCACAATACGTCGATACTTTCCCAGACGGTGATTATTCCAAACCACAAGCCGATAGTAAAAGTTATCAGTTGGGGGGATTTTTTGAAGATCGCATTAGCTTTAATACCAACAATAGTAATAACTTTTATTTAGTACCTGGTGTCAGAGCAATTTATCAAAATACCAAGCCACGCAATCTTGAAAACATGTCAGTATCAAATGTTAATTCACATCAATTAGGTACACAATATAGTAGTAACAGTGATTTCAAAATTTTACCATCAATGGCATTAATGTATGATATTAATCCTAATTTCACTGCTTATCTACAATATAAACGTAGCGCTCAAATGCCAAATCAGAACCAATTATATGGCTCTTATTTAGCGCACAGCACTATGTATGTACTTGTTGGCAACTCTAATTTAAAAACTGAAACGGGCGACAATTTTGAACTCGGTGTAAAAGGTCAACCAATATCAGGCATTACGTTATCGTCATCTGCTTTTTATAACAAGTACAAAAACTTTATTGCTTTTACGCGTTATAGGAAAAATTTTGTTGGTATTGGCAATCGTTTAGTTTATCAATCTGAGAACCGTGACAAAGCTTATACCTTTGGTGCAGAATTAAATAGTGAATTTAATATTGGTACTTGGGTAGAATCACTCAATGGTTTAAGCGCACGTTTCGCAATTGGCTATAACAAAGGTAAATCAAAATCAAGTTATTTAGGTGATAAATACATTGAGATGGATACTATTGCCCCATTAAAAAGTACTATTGGTTTATCATGGGATGATCCGAATAAATTCTATGGTGTTTCCTTAACAACAACATTCCAAAAAGGTAAGAAAACTGATGCCACCTCCCGCGAAACATATCGCAACGAAGGCAAACCAATTGAAGACTCATCTGATGATTATTTTAGAATCGCTGGTCACGGTATTGTTGATTTAACAGGTTATATAAATATTACCAATAATATTAGACTAAGCGGAGGAATCTACAATCTTACTGATCAAAAATATTGGGATTACCTCAGTAATAATAAATTATACAGTACATCAGATCATAAATATCTAGAGATGTTTACCGCACCAGGTAGAACATTCCAGTTAGGTTTAAATATTGATTTCTAGAAATATCTAAAATATATTTATCATTTTCTAACCCGCTAATGCGGGTTATTTTTTTCCAAAAAGTATTACATGTAATATTTTTGTGGTAATATTGCTTACATAAATCTAACAAATTATCTAACAGATAGGTTTACCACACCAATTAAAACATCTAGTTTAGGTTTAACTATCTATTTCTAAAAAACATTTTAAAATATACTCATCATCTTCTAATGCGCTATTACGGATTAATTTTCATAAAAAAATATTACATGTGATATTTACATGTAATATTTTTGTGGTAATATGGTTTACATAAATTTAACAAAACACCAAACGGGCGTTATGAAAAAAACCAAAGAGACCAAAAATTCAGCTTTTTACCAGCAACAATACCGACAACGGTTGCGTGAACAAGGTTTGGTCAAAAAAGAAGTTTGGATTTTACCTGAAAATACAACTAAATTATTGGAAATCGAAAAACAATTTCGCCAGTCTTTAGTTAAAGACAATAATATTAATCGTAAACAGGAATTTAATGAAATGGAAAGAAATGAAATTTGGTCAATAGAAACTCTTTATAATAAATTAATGCAATCAGAATTAGTTAAGCAAAACCACGCAAGTATAGAAATCATCGATGGTGTGGATGCTTGCTTGCATATCATTATGCATGAATATGGTGATTTGCCTTTATTTTTAAGTATATCAAATCAACAAATTGTTGTTGAATGTTTACTTTGGCCAGTTGATATTGTTAAAAATAAAACTCAATTCAATGAAGAAATTTTATGCACTCGTAAACTATTTCCATTATCAACAATAGCAATTGAAAAAGCTGGAGACGGCTCGGTCAACTACATTATGTATGGTGCGTTAAGTTCATCTTCACTTTTAAGTAATATTGTCTATGAATTAGAAACTTTATCTGACAATGTTATTAAAGCTACAGAAGCTTATGAACATCACATCAATCTTAACTAATTAAATTTATATAAATAATAAGGAGATTAAACATGGCTATCTTCAAAAAACTTGTTACAGCTCTTCGTGGTGGCATCAATGAAGCAGGAGAAGCGATCATTGACACTCAAGCTCTAAGAATTCTCGATCAAGAAATTCGCGATGCTGACAGTGAATTAAAACAAGCTAAAGAATCATTAGCAAATATACTTGCACAACAAAAACTAGCAGATAAAGTTGTTAAAGAAACACAATCTAAAATTGATGAATATGAAAGTTATGCAATCAAAGCTCTTGAAAGTGGCAATGAAGAATTAGCACTTGAAGTGTCTGAAAAAATTGGATTTCTTGAAAGCGAACTTGAAAACAATAAGCAACAAGCCACTTACTTTGCTGAAACTGTAAAAAGCTTACGTCAATCAATTTCACAAACAGAAATCAATATTCGAAATTTAAAACAGCAAGTTGATATTGTGAAAGCAACTGAAAGCGTTCAAAAAGCACAATCAGCAGTTGCACAACGATATGGCGGTTCAACTGCAAAATTACAAACAGCTCTGGATTCTTTAGATAGAATAAAAAAACGTCAAGAGAAAAACAGTGCAGTCATTGAAGCAAAAAATGAATTAGCTAAGCTTGAAAATCAAAGTACGCTTGATAGTAAGCTTGAAGCAGCAGGAATCAAATCAGGCAACCAAAATGCTGCTGCAATATTAGCCAGATTAAAAGAAAAGCAAGAAAATCAAACTATTTAATAAAATAAAATTTTAGGTTAATATAGTTAACGTAATAAATTATTTAATTAATTTAGACTTGTTAATTCGGAAAATTAATATAAGGGAAAATAATGGAGCTTTTCTGGGGTATATTTTTTTCATTTCCAGTAATCATATTTAGTGGGTTGTTAACACTTTGTGTATTATATTGGTTGGTTGCTGCTTTTGGTATTTTAAGCATTGATTGTTTAGATGTAGAACTAAATGTTGATGTTGATGATATACCATTAGACATTCCAAATACTCCATCAGGATTTACAGGCCTATTGATGAAATTGGGTTTTAACAAAGTCCCAATGACACTTATTGTCACTTTGATTTCATTAATAGGTTGGTCAATCTCTTATTTCGCCTTTCGTTTCTTTATGTTACCTCTGTGTGATTTATTGCTAATTTATTACATAGCTGGTTTTTTTATTTTTGTAACTGCCTTTATTGCTGCAGTATATCTTACCGCATTTATTATAAAACCTCTGAGGCCACTGTTCAGTAAATTAGAAAGCACTAATAATCATAAATCATTATTAGGGCAAACTGTTGAGATTCGTTCAAGCTATGTGAATGAAACAAAAGGAGAAGCTATTTACGAAGATGGTGGCGCTGGTTTAATTTTACAAGTTAGATGCACGAGCTCATATCAATTCAAACGTGGGGATAAAGCTGTTCTACTACGTTATGACACAACCAATAACAGCTATGAAATTATTAGCGTTAAAGAATTTAATGGATAGAAAAGTAAATATTTTTTTGGAGAATAATAAATTATGTCAATCAATACTGATACCATCATGTTTTTTCTAGTGATTGTTGGAATAGTCTTTCTGGTAATCGTTGGATTTTTCTTATTGTTTAAAGCGTTCTATATCAAAGTTCCGCAAGGTACAGCACTTATCGTTAATGACATGACGTCAAAACCTAAAGTGCATTTTACAGGTGCGTTGGTTTACCCTGTCATCTACAAAAAAGAATTCATGAAAATATCATTAATTACTTTTGATGTAGAACGTCGTGGTAAAGATGGTTTAATTTGTAAAGACAACTTACGTGCTGACATATGTGTCGCTTTTTATCTTCGTGTTAATGAAACAACTGAAGATGTTTTAAAAGTTGCTAAGTCAATTGGTGTAGATAGAGCGTCTGATCAAAAAGCGGTAAGTTCACTATTTAGCGCGAAATTTTCAGAAGCGTTAAAAACAGTAGGTAAGCAATTTGAATTATCTAAACTGTTTGAAGATCGTATGAATTTCCGTGAACGTATTATTGATGTAATTGGTAAAGATCTTAATGGTTATGCACTTGAAGATGTGGCTATCGACTATTTAGAGCAAACCCCAATCAAATCACTCGATCCTGATAATATTTTTGATGCCGAAGGTATTAACAAAATTACCTCGATCACAGCTGTTCATAAGGATGAAACTAATAAACGCGAAAGAGATCTTGAATTAGCTTTAAAGAAAAAAGATACCGAAACAATTGAAGCCAAATTAGAACTTGAACGTCAACAAGCGGATGCCGAAGCTCGTCAAAAACGCGAAATTGAAACCATTCGAGCTCGCGAACAAGCTGAAACATTAAAAGTACAAGAAGAAGAACGTCTAAAATCGGAACAAGCAAGAATCCAAGCACAACAAGAAATTGAAGTGCGTGAAGAAAATCGTTTGCGTGAAGTTGAAGTTGCTCAGCAAAATCGTCTTAGAGCAATTGCTATCGAAGAAGAACGCGTCGAACGTGCCCGTTCATTGGAAATTGTTGCTCGTGAACGAGAAGTAGAATTACAACGCATTGAAAAAGACAAAGTTCTTGAAGAAGAAAAGAAACATATTGCCAATGTAATTCGTGAGCGAGTTGCAGTTGAAAAAACGGTAGCTGTTGAAGAAGAAAATATCAAAGAAGTACGAGAAATTTCTAAAGCTGATCGTGAAAAACAAACAACTATTATTGAAGCAGAAGCTAGAGCTGAACAAGAGTTAGTTAAACAAGTTAAGCAAGCTGAAGCAGATGAACAATCATCTAAACACCGTGCAATTGAAATTAGTACAATAGCACAAGCTGAACTTGAAGTTGCAGCTAAACAAGCTGAAGCGAAAAAACAACTTGCTCAAGGTATTGAAGCAGAAGAAGCTGCTATCGGTTTAGCAGAAGCCAAAGTTCGCAAAGCTCGTGCTGAAGCTGAAGAAAAAGAAGGTTTAGTAAAAGCAAATATTACTGCTGAACTTTTACTTGCTGAAGCAAAAGGTAATCAAGAAAAAGGCTTATCAGAAGCAAAAGTTATTGAAGCAAAAGCATTAGCAACAGAAAAACAAGGTCTAACCGAAGCTAAAGTTCTTGAAGAAAAACTTTCAGCTCAAGCTCGCGGTGATGAACGCATTGGATTTGCTAAAGCTGCGGCAACTAAAGAACAAGGTTTAGCTGAAGCACTGGTTATTCGTGAACGCTTAACAGCCGAAGCTAATGGTCTAGTTGAGAAATTCCAAGCAATGGGTACGATGAATGAACAATCTAAAAATCATGAAGAGTTCCGCTTGGCGCTTGAAAAAGGCTTCGAACAAGCTATGGCTGCTATTGCTGCTAATAAAGAAATTGCTAGAGAACAAGCAGATGTTCTTGCTGCTGCATTTAGCAAAGCGAACATTGAAATTGTTGGAGGTAATGATAACTTCTTTAACAGCTTCTCTAAAGCTATCAGTGTCGGTAAAGCAATTGAAGGAACTGTAAACCAAAGCCCAGTATTACAATCTGCTTTACAATCAGTATTATCACGTTTATCTGGTAATAAAAATATCGATTTAAACGAAACACTAAAAAACACTGATTTAAAAGCACTGGCTAAACAATTTTTACCGTCAAATAGTGATGAAAAAAGCGAATAATGAAAGGAATGATGATTTATAGCATCAAACAATTCAATTATCGTTAAATCGTTATTAAATTAACATTATCACTATTATCTTCCTTCGGTGAAATATTAAATTTTACCGAAGGTAATAGATTTTCTGTAACAAAATCAAGAGTAAAAAATGGCAGAAATAGAACAAGAAAACGAGCAACAAAATACACTCGATAAAGCAGTCGCAGAAGGCGGAGCCTACGAAATTCTTCGTAAACGTTTGACATCATTGGGCCAAGAACTCAATCAAAAAACTGAAGCGTTAAATCAACAACGACTTTCTGAATTTGGTAAAAGCGATATGTCGATCATCGGTCGCATTCGCATAAGAACCGAAAACAATTGTATCGCTCGAGATATCGTTAGATTTGGCGATTGGTTATTATTTGGTTATAACGTCTTTTTAGGGTTAAAAAAAGAAACCAAAATTGAAGATGTATTTTCACTTTATCAACTTGTTGAACGTGATGAAAATTATGAAGCAGATCCCGTTGATCTATCAAATACCTTTTTAAATATTGACCGTTTTGTTCAAGACTTCAATGAACTTTATACTTACTACAAAAATGCTCAACTATTGCAACTTGTTGAACGAGATGGCAAGCTCCTTGCCAGTTTCCAGATTGGTGAAAGAGTAAGTGATATTCGGGTATTTCGCTGGTCAATATCCAGTGATAAAAAAACGATTGATTATATTGATAATCGAGGTGAACGTGATATTGCTTTACCTCCTGCTTATGATTTTGAATGGACTGAAACCACCCGTGAAAACATCGTTAATGGTCGATTCTCTCATGTAAATATTCTTGATACCGTTTTTGTTGAAACCATTGGTGGTGACCTTACCATAAAATGTGAAAACAATACTAACGATGGATTAGGTATTTATCGTGAAGAAGTATTAGATAAAAATCAATCAATAAACGACGCAAAAATCGAATATGCAAAAGTAGGTGCACTAATTCTTTTAAAAGTCCTACCCTACCGAGAAGACAATTGGCGATATCTAATCTATAACACACTTACCCAAAAAGTACAAAGAATTGACTTTATTGGTCAAGCTTGTATTCAACTTCCAGAAGATCATGGGGTGATATTCCCAGGTGGTTACTATCTACAAAATGGGGAATATAAAACATTCGATCAATCTATGGGGGGAATGCGTTTTAGACGAATTCGTCGTTCACCAAATGGGGAAGATGTTTTATATATTTTTTACGATCCAAATTCTGGTCGCTTAGCTTTATTCAATTACAACATGATAGAGCGAAAATTGGATAACCCAATTCTAGGTCATGGTTACGCTGTATTTGAAGATGGCCGAATGGTCGTATTTGAAGGCGAAAATGATGAACCAACTCGTGTTCATCCTATGCAAATCTGGCAAACGCCTTTTTATAGTGACGAATTTGCAGCAACACAGCCAACCCACAATACCTTTTTAGGCAAAATCGGCAACGCAGAATTAGTGCGTGGTATTTCTGATCTCTATTTTATTTCTCGCGAAATTGATAATCAATCCGTCTCTTCGCAACTATACGGCAAACTAAGTGAAGATACTAAAAGATTATTTGATAGTTATTTTTGGCTTGCTGATGAAAAAAACCTATCATTTTCACCAATACTTCGTAATATTACCCAAACTAGTGAATTAGTACTTGATGAATATGAAAAAGTAGAAAGCATACGCCGTCAATCCGAAAGTGCGATGCGTGAAGCCATTACCAATCAACAAGATTTATTAACTAAATTATATCCTGATAGCTGGCAGGAAACTCAAGAATTTGTCGATGCGCTTAATGCAATAAAAATGCAATTAGGTCGCCTTGTAACATTAAGAACCTATCGTTATATCAATTTAGAACAAATTGATAAAATGGAAAATGAGCTGAAAGAACGTCAATCTTTAGTTTCATTGGCAACCGCCGAATTTTTAGGTAGTGACAAAGCACTTGAACCATTTATTTCAAAAATAGATAATATTGAAAAATATCTTGAGCAAGCTGACACTGTCGCCAAGCTTATTGAGCCAATAAACAACACTGACGAAATGTCCAATGATTTGGATATGCTTTCGCAATTAATGGCATCATTAAAATTTGAAGACGTTACACTACAAACTAGAATTATTGAATCAATTGCTGAAGTTTATGCCAAACTAAATCAAACCAAAGCAAGGATCAATCAAAAACGAAAAAATCTATCTAGTGTCGAAATGATTGCGCAATTTGGCGCCCAATTCAAACTATTTAGTCAAAGCATCGCAAGTGCTTTAAGCATCGCAACCACACCAGAAAAATGTGACGATGAACTCTCAAGGCTACTTGTTCAACTTGAAGAACTTGAAAACCAATTTAGCGAAAGTGAAGAGTTCCTTAATGACATTCTGACGAAACGCGAAGAAATATTAGAATCTTTCGAAACACACAAACAAGCATTACTTGAAGATCGTACAAGGCGCACCGAAGCCCTACTTACCGCAGCTGTTCGCATTTTAGATAGCATTCCGAGACGTACGGCTAAATTTTCGGATCAAAATGAACTTAATGCTTTCTTTGTGGCAGATCCTCTAGCATTAAAAATTCGAGAAATTGTTGAAAAATTGAGAGATCTGTTTGATAACGTCAAAGCCGATGATATTGAATCACGTTTTAAAGGTGCACGTGATCAGGCCATACGCGCATTACGAGATAAATCAGAAATATTCGAATCTGGTGGCAACGTTATAAAATTAGGTCCAAAACACAAATTCAGCGTAAACACACAAGAGCTTGACTTAACGATTGTTCCGAAAGAAACTCATTTATGTTTGCAATTAACGGGTACGGATTATCAAGAAAAAATAGAGAATAGTAAATTAGAAAGTTATAAACCGTTCTGGACTATATCACTTGAATCAGAGTCACCAACAGTCTATCGTGGTGAATATCTAGCCTACTCTATTATCAACGCCATATTAAAAAAAGATCTTGATATCAGTTATGAAGAATTAGTTACTCAATTAAGTCAACCTGAAAGTTTGGTTAAAACCGTTCGTGATTATGCAGCCATGCGATATCGTGAAGGTTATGAAAAAGGTATTCACGATCACGACGCGGTAAAAATCTTATCAAAACTTATTCCACTAGGTGAAGCAGCCGGCTTATTGCGTTACAATCCATTAGCTCGTAGTTTAGCTATATTATTTTGGCAACATAATCAAAAAAATGATGTCGCAAAATTATGGCCGGAACGAGCCAAGACTTGCAAAGATATTCAAGCTCTATTTGGTCATGATGAAGGATTAATTAATCTACAAACAGAAATGGCTACAGAGCTAAATCAATTCTTGCAAACGTATCCAATAAAACATGATTATTTTCATATCAAACAAGCGACTGAATATTTAAGTTATGCGCTGTCTGAAATACCGCAAGAGTT
This sequence comes from Gilliamella sp. W8136, assembly GCF_016101285.1. Classification (NCBI taxonomy): domain Bacteria; kingdom Pseudomonadati; phylum Pseudomonadota; class Gammaproteobacteria; order Orbales; family Orbaceae; genus Gilliamella; species Gilliamella sp. W8136. The sequence continues at coordinate 1,829 of NZ_JACFQU010000007.1, read as the reverse complement.
TAACTTAAGCAAATACAGCATTTACATGTATGAAGGACTAAAAGCCAAGTTGGAAGAGCTTCATATGTGGGGCGATTTTAATCAATCGCAACTTAATTTGAAAACTCGCTTAGCTGATCGTTGGAATCTTATTGAAAGTTGGTATAAGGGACTTTGCACACTTCCTCAATATCAGAAATTAGTCGACTACATACCTGAAGCAATTTTGCTATGCATGCTAGACAAAGAAAATAGTATAAGCATGCAAATTAGTGAACTTGAACTGGATATAACGGTTAGCGACTTGTTAGGCGAACATCCAACAATCAAACAAGGAGTTTTAAATATCAACCTTGATGATTTCTTCAGTCGTATGCGCAAACATGCACGAGTCATCATTCCAGAATTTCGGCATTATCAGACTTTACGTCAAGAAGTTCTTGATGAACAGAGATACTTTTTGCACATTGATGAGTTCAAAGCTAAACCGTTAAGTTCATTTGTTCGCAATAAACTTATCAATCAAGTTTATCTTCCTATCATTGGTGATAACCTAGCCAAACAAATGGGTACCGTTGGCGAAAGCCGACGAACCGATTTAATGGGATTATTATTACTTATCTCCCCTCCTGGTTATGGTAAAACAACATTAATGGAATATATCGCTAATCGTTTAGGCCTGATTTTTATGAAAATTAATGGGCCAGCATTAGGGCATAGTGTTTTATCTTTCGATCCCGAACAAGCGCCAAATGCAACAGCACGTCAGGAACTTGAAAAGTTAAATTTAGCCTTGGAAATGGGTAATAATGTCATGCTTTATGTGGATGACATTCAACATACCAATCCTGAATTTTTACAGAAATTTATCTCATTATGTGATGGTTCACGTCGTATCGAAGGTGTTTGGAAAGGTAAAACAAAAACTTATGATTTAAGAGGTAAAAAATTCTGTGTAATAATGGCCGGTAACCCATATACCGAGTCAGGTGAAGTATTCAAAATACCCGATATGTTAGCTAACCGTGCTGACATATATAACTTGGGGGAAGTCCTTGGTGGAATGGATGAAGTTTTTGCATCAAGTTATATTGAAAACTGTCTCACCTCTAATTCAATTCTGTCTCCTTTGGCATTACGTGACCTTAATGATCTGTATCATCTAATTGATCATGCCCAAGGCAAACCACTTAATACCAATGAATTGAGTTATGACTATAGCCAAGCTGAAATAAGTGAAATTGTTGCAGTTCTACGCCACTTATTAAAAATTCGTGAAGTAGTATTTAAAGTTAATCAACAATATATCATTAGTGCAGCACAATCGGATAAATACCGTACTGAACCTCCGTTCAAATTACAAGGTAGTTATCGAAATATGAATAAACTCGCCGAAAAAATTTCATCAGTAATGAATGATGAAGAACTTAATCAAGTTATTGAAGATCATTACTTGGGTGAAGCACAATTGCTAACCAACGGCGCAGAAGAAAATCTACTCAAATTAGCCGAAATTCGAGGAGTATTAACAAAAGAACAAACAGAACGATGGCAACAAATCAAAAATGACTTTATGCGAAATAAAACGCTAGGTGGTGACGAATCCAATACTGGAAATCAAATTGTCACTCAACTCGCTGATCTTGTACAAAGCGTACAAGCGTTAAAGTTATAAAATATGCAGACTAAACTATCGCTAATCACATAGTTTAGTCTGCTCATAAATCACATCTATACTAATAAAAATAAAAGCGGAACCACTCTTTGAAGTGACCCCCAATAGTTGGACAACCAATAACTGGGGGTCTTTTTATGTCAAAATATAGTCGAGATTTAAAAATTATCATAGC
>NZ_JACFQU010000056.1:0-413 GCF_016101285.1 Gilliamella sp. W8136 | reverse complement strand
TAGTGTACTCCGTTTTCTTCTTTTGAATTTTTTTCTTCATAGAGAAATTAGTTGTTATAGTGGATGCACACCCATCCAAAGAGATCAATTCAAATGCGTAGAGCTAGATTACGCAAAATAGGAATTGAGATAGCACAGCATTTTAACTTATCTAAATTTAGTCCTGTGACTGTTCGTGAGATTCGACAAGTCAAAGTCTCTGATTGTCCGATCCCGAGCTGGTATAGGATGCCACAAATTTTCCAGTTAGCATCATGATTTAGCGGTGTGCTTCTAAATTTATATTGGTTCGCATAATGTATATTATGTTAAATATAATTTATTGAAATGTATTTAGCTACTGTTTAATATTTTTTAGCCCTCTTTTCTTCTCTTCTTTTATTTTGAACTTAATCGTTATTCTTGACTTTTAT
>NZ_JACFQU010000006.1:0-176432 GCF_016101285.1 Gilliamella sp. W8136 | reverse complement strand
CCGAACTCAGAAGTGAAACGCCGAAGTGCCGATGGTAGTGTGGGTATTACCCATGTGAGAGTAGGGAGCCGCCAGACTTTTAAATTTATATACACACCAAATTCGGTGGAGCGGTAGTTCAGTTGGTTAGAATACCTGCCTGTCACGCAGGGGGTCGCGGGTTCGAGCCCCGTCCGTTCCGCCACCTTATTTAGGGGCGTAGTTCAATTGGTAGAGCACCGGTCTCCAAAACCGGGTGTTGGGAGTTCGAGACTCTCCGCCCCTGCCAAAAATGATGGTTTTGTTCTAATTTTAGCCGTTCAGCAATTTTTACTAACACAAATAAAAAATTTTTGTTTACAGATTAAGTTAGTGAATTATAATTCCCGCCCAAATACTTTTACAATCTAGAGGATATAAAATGGCTGAAAGTTTTGTAAGTCAACAACGTTTTTTTGATAATAAAAATTATCCAAGGGGATTCTCTCGCCACGGAGATTTCACAATTAAAGAAGCACAAATTTTAGAAAAATATGGTTGTGCTTTTAGAGATCTTGATGCAGAAACAAGAAAGCCTGTTACAGCCGACGAAAAGTCATTTGTAGCAGTGTGTAAAGGAAAAAAAGAACCTTCTACTGATTTAGAAAAAGCATGGTTAAAATACCTATCCCGTATAAATAAACCGAAACGTTTTCATACATTATCAGGTGGTAAGCCTCAAGTTGATGTTAATGATGATTTCGTAGATAGTGATGACTAATTCTTTTAACCAATATTTTTGTGTAATTGAATTAATAATCGATCCATAGAACGATAACTTAATGCTTCTGAAAGATGTTTTCGTTCTATGTTTTCTGATAGCTCTAAATCTGCAATAGTGCGGGATACTTTCAATATTCTATGCCATGCTCTAGCTGAAAGCCCTAATTTTATCAAAGCTTGTTCTAAATACTCATTATCTTCATCAGATAATTGACAATAAAGTTGAATATCATTAGAGGTTAGTTGACTATTTAATTTTTTATTTCTTTCCATTTGAATGTTTCTGGCTCGTAAAACTCTTTCTTTTACTATTTCAGTAGATTCACTCTTTATTGCTCTCTGACGCAATGCTCCTTTAGGTAAAAGTGGAACTTCAATAGAGATATCAAATCTATCTAAAAAAGGTCCTGACAGACGATTTAGATAACGAATGATTTGTTGAGGAGTCGTTCTGTTATGCGTTCCTTGATAGTGTCCTGTAGGACTTGGATTCATTGCTGCTATAAGTTGAAACCTAGCTGGAAATTTTATTTTAGCATTTGCTCTTGAAATAATGATTTCACCTGATTCAATAGGTTCTCTTAACGCATCAAGGACTTTACGATTAAATTCAGGAAGTTCATCTAAAAATAACACTCCATTATGAGCTAGTGATATTTCACCAGGTTTAGGTATTGATCCCCCTCCAACCAATGCTGCAATTGAAGCACTATGATGAGGCGATCTGAAAGGGCGTTTACGCCAATTTTGAATTGATCCATTTGAACTAACCAAACTAGTAATTGCTGCACTTTCTAGTGCTTCTGCATCAGATAATGGAGGTAGTAATGATGTTAACCGCGTTGCTAACATTGTTTTACCTGTCCCAGGGGGGCCTATTAATAATAAATTATGACCTCCAGCGGCCGCTATTTCCAATGCTCTTTTAGCATGCTCTTGCCCAATAATATCCTGCAGATTAGCTAACGTATCATTACCATTATGGTATTCTCTATAAGCTACTAACGGTAAGCTTATTTCTTGTGTCAAATGTTGACATACCTCGACTAAATTATTTGTGATTAATGTATTTCCTTGGTGTATTAAAGATATTTCTGATTGATTCTCTGCTGATATTATTAGCGAACGCTGCTTTTTTTGGGATGAAAGTGCAGCGGGTATAGCACCTTTAACTGCTCTAATTTCTCCAGATAAAGCAAGCTCTCCTAAAAATTCATATTTAGATAAATTATCAGAGGGAATTTGTTGTGTTGCAGCAAGAATTGCAATAGCAATAGGTAAATCAAAACGACTGCCTTCTTTTGGGAGATCGGCTGGCGATAAATTTACAGTTATTTTTTTTGCAGGAAAAGTAAATCCACTATTGATGATTGCACTTCTAACACGATCTTTTGCTTCTTTGACAGTTGCTTCAGGAAGACCAACTAGGACAAAACCAGGTAATCCATTACTAATATGAACTTCTACATTTATTTGTGGAGCTTGTATTCCAATGGATGCGCGAGTGAAAATAGTTGCAAGTGACATAATTTTAATCTTTAACATTTAAATTTATTATCACTTTATTTATAAATAAGTCATGCATAAATCTCATTATTAAATTTATGCGTTTTTGTTCGCAATAAATATGATATTTTTTCTGTTATTTACTCTTTTTCACTAATCAAGTATCTCGAAATAAATAATGATATAAAAAATAGACACGTGTTACTTAATACAACGGATGGACCTGTCGGGGTATCGTAAATGAATGAAAATAATAATCCTCCAATGATAGATAACATACCGATAATTATTGCTATTAGTGCCATAGATTCAGGTGTTTTTGAGTAATATTTGGCTGTTGCTGCAGGAATAATAAGTAGCGATGTGATAATCAGTGCGCCTACAAATTTCATTGCTATTCCTATTGTAAACGCTAATAAAAGGGTTAAAAGCAATTTTGTGAATTGTATATTAATACCGTTACTAAATGCTAATTCTTCGCTAACAGTAATGAATAAAAAATTATTCCATTGCCAAAGTAGTAAAGTGCCAATAAGCATTACACAAATAATAATTTGAAAAAGATCAGAATATGTTACAGATAGAAGATCGCCAAATAAGTATCCCATCAAGTCAATACGTATATTCTTCATTAAGCTAATAACTACTAGGCCTAGTGATAATGCACTGTGAGCCAAAATACCAAGTAAGGTATCAATTGGCAATTGCTTTTGAGATTCCAGCCAAAGTAATCCCATAGCAAGTAAAAGTGTTATAAAAATAACAGCATAAAACAAATTTATGTTGAGTAGAAAACCAAATGCAATACCGAGTAAAGCTGCATGTGATAAAGTATCACCAAAATATGACATTCTTCTCCATACAACAAATGTACCTAACGGACCTGTTACTGTAGTTAAAAATAAACCCGCTAATAAAGATGGTAATAGTAACTCAATCATTATCTTTTTTTCCAATTTTAGGTAAGATTATTTAATTATTTTTCTGTTCATTAGTGTGTTTACATAAATCATGTTGATGATTGTGATGATGTTTATAAACAGCGATTTGAGATGCACCTTGTTGACCAAAAAGAGAAATAAATTCTGGATCATTTGAGACACTAGCTGGCGTTCCTGAACAACAAATATGATGATTTAAGCAGATGACTTCATCTGTTTTAGCCATTACCAAATGTAGATCATGTGAAACCATTAAAACACCACAATTAAACTGTGTTTTCGCATTACTAATTAAATCATATAATAAAACCTGTCCATTAACATCTACCCCCTGCGTCGGTTCATCTAGGATTAATAATTGGGGGCGTTTAGCTAACGCCTGAGCAAGTAGAACTCTTTGCAGTTCACCGCCAGACAGTTGGTGCATTGATTTATCAATTAAATATTCTGCTTTTACCAAAGATAGGATGTTTAGAACATTTTTACTGTTTAATTGTTTATTCAAACACATAAAACGCTTTACAGTAATGGGTAAGGTCGGATTAAGTTTGATGGATTGTGGAACATAACCAATTGTTAAGTTAGTTAAACGGGTGATTTTTCCTGATGTATAAGGCATTAATCCCAAAATGACTTTAACTAATGTTGATTTACCTGCACCATTTGGGCCAAGTAACGTTACAATTTGATTTGTGCTAATTGATAACGAAACATTATGTATTATTTTTTGATGTTTTATTTCAACCGAAACATTATCTAGCGAAATTAGCTGAGTCATATTAACGTAAGTCCTTGCTCACCTATATGTTATGTTATACTATAACAATAATGTGATCTATTCTACCATAATTTATAACTATAGGATAATAATGTGAAAAAAAATGCACAAATTAAATCTAATCGATTATTGCGATTCTTAAAAATGCTAAGTCCATTGCTTATTATTAATGGTTTTATTTTAGATGCTAATGCAGACATTATTTCCTCTGTTAAACCCATTGCTTTTATAGCTCAAGCGGTTTCTGATGGTGTAACAAATACTGATATTTTATTGCCTGATGGAGCTTCTCCGCACACATATTCTTTAAAACCATCGGATTTAGCTAAAATAAAAACAGCAGAATTGATTATTTGGGTTGGTGAGGACTTAGAAACATTTATGCCTACAGTTTTAAAAAGTATTGATAAAAACAAACAGATTGAATTAATGGATATACCCACCATTAAAAGTTTACTACGAACCAGTACAAATAATCATGATCAACAAGAAACCCATTCTCATAACAACGATTCTGATCATGATCATCATGGTGAATACGATGAGCATATTTGGCTTTCCCCAAAAATAGCCAAAGAGATTGCTCAAGCCGTACATGATAAACTTATTACTATATATCCCGACAAAAAAGATATTATTGACGAAAATTTAAACGGATTCACCGTTAAACTAGCTGAAACAGAACAAAACATTGCAAAAAAACTCATTAACGTACAAAATAACGGATATTTTGTTTTTCATGATGCCTATGGGTATTTTGAATCACAGTTCGGATTAAAAAATCTAGGTAGTTTTACCATAAATCCAGCAGTACAGCCCGGTGTTCAAACCGTTTATGCTATCAAACGAGAATTAAAAGAACATCAAGCAGTATGTATATTTAGAGAGCCACAGTTTAGCCCTGCAGTTATTGAAAAAATAGTGAATGGAACAGATGTTCGTATTGGCGAATTGAATCCCTTAGGTACAGATATTACTTTATCCAAAAATGCCTATTCACAATTTTTATTAAGATTAACACAGCAACTGTTGGATTGTTTAGATAAAAAGTAATTTAGATAATAAATAGTTAAGGTTAATTTTGGCAAGTAAGATTAAATCCCCTGATATTGAAAAGAATAAATCAAATTTTCCCTATTTTTCACTATTAGGTGTTCTTCTTGTGGTTATCTTATTTACCGTATTATGGCGGCCTCTTAATTTGGATCGCACGGTATATGTTCCTTTGACTCCTCAAGTTGAAACGACAGTAACAGATAATATTAATTCTCCAGTTGTTGTTGGAGATGGTCGAATTGAAGTTGTTGGCGGTAAGTCAAAAACAGATCAAGTTACTGAATCATCAGATGTTCCTGAGGATGAAATAGTTAAAGATGAGCTAGATGACATTATTGAAGATAAGGGTAATACTGTGCAATATACTGTTGCACGGGGTGATACTTTACATGATATTTTACTGAGATATAACATAAATAGAAGGGATGTTTACCAATTAACAACTAACTTTAAACAGCTAGCCAATTTAAGAATCGGTCAACAAGTTAGTTGGACTACTGATGATTCCCATAATTTACAAAGTTTTAGTTGGATAATATCCAGTAACAATATCAGAATTTACGAAAAATCAGGCAATAAATTTATTGAAAGTTCTGAAACTATAGAAGTAGTACCTCAGGATGTAGTTATAAAAGGGGATATAAAAACCAGTTTCGTTGCTGATGCGCGTAAAAGTGGATTAACAAGTAGTGAAATTGGAGTTATCACTCGAGCTTTACAATGGCGCTTAGATTTTCGTCGTTTAAAAGTTGGTGATAAATTCTCGGTAATTTTATCGCGCGAAATGCATGGTAAGCGCTTGTCTAATAGTCAATTAATCGGTGTTCGCATTAAAAATGGTAGCAAAGATTATTATGCTATTTTAGCTGATGATGGTCAATATTATGATATTAACGGCGGCAGCTTATCACAAAGTTTTTTCCGATATCCTCTTGAAAAACAAGCTCGTGTATCATCAGGATTTAACCCACGTCGATTAAATCCTGTTACTGGTATTGTTACACCTCACAATGGCGTTGACTTTGCCGTATCACGAGGAACACCTGTTTTATCAGTAGGTAATGGTGAAGTGGTTATTGCCAAGTATAGTGGTTCTGCGGGTAACTATATTGCTATTCGTCATGGTCGTCAGTATATGACAACATATATGCATCTGGATAAAATATTGGTAAAACCTGGTCAGCAAGTTAAGCAAGGTGATAAGATTGGCCTATCAGGCAATACAGGGCGATCGACAGGTCCTCATCTACACTTTGAGTTACATATTAATAATAAACCTGTTAATCCGTTAACAGCAAGTTTACCTATTTCAGAAGGGTTAACGGGTAAATCAAAAAAAGCATTTTTGTCAAAAGTTAAAGATATTCGTCCGCAGCTAAATTTTTAAAAAATTAAAGGTTAATTTTATACTGAAACGTACCCATTTCCTGAAACTTTTTAACGAAAAGAAGGTCAAGGTATCCTTAAGAAATTATGTTATTATAAGGTTAATTTTGATTGAATAATAAATGTTAGGTGTAGCTTGAATAAATCAACAAAAACAGCCAAAACAAACAAAAAACGATCCGCTAAAAAGGTTAAGAAAAAAACTTTATGGCGACGGCTTTGGTCGTTTCTGTTTAAAGTCTTTCTAGTTTTTGCTGCTGTAGCTATAATTTATGGTATCTATCTTGACCAGCAAATCAAAGAACGTATTGATGGTAATGTTTGGGAACTGCCAGCTGCAGTTTATGGTCAAATTATTGATCTTGAACCAGATAGTGAATACAGTTTAAGTGATGTAGTCACTATGCTAGTTGGGGCTCAATATCGACAGCAAGACACCAAAGCAACGCGCCCAGGCGAATTTATTGTTACTAACGATACAGTACAAATTTATCGTCGACCTTTTACTTTCCCTGATGGTGAAGAAAAAGCGTTTCGTGTCAAAATTTCATTTTATGAAAATCATATTGATCGTATCACTAATTTAGATACAGGTCGTGATTTTGGATTACTACGCATTGATCCTAAATTAATTACTATGCTGCATTCTCCTAATGGTGAGCAGCGATTATTTGTGCCGTTAAAAGAATTTCCTGATTCACTCATACAAACATTAATAGCCACTGAAGATAAACGTTTTTATAATCATTATGGAGTGAGTTTATACTCTATTGGGCGTGCGATTTTTGTTAATTTAACGACAGGTCGTACGGAAGGTGGTAGTACCTTAACGCAACAAACAGTAAAAAATCTTTTTTTGACTAATGAACGTAGCTTAAGTAGAAAGATCCGCGAAGCTTATATGGCTTTGATTTTAGATGCCCGATATAGCAAAGAAAGAATCTTAGAATTATATCTAAATGAAGTCTATTTTGGACAAGCAGGTAGTGAAGAAATTCATGGTTTTCCACTCGCTAGCCTGTATTATTTTGGACGTCCTGTCAATGAGCTTACATTAGATCAGCAAGCAGTTTTAGTTGGAATGGTAAAAGGCGCATCACTTTATAATCCTTGGACACAACCAAAACAAGTTCTTGATCGTCGTAATGTTGTTTTAAAACTTACTCAACAACAAGGTATTATTGATGAAGAGTTATATAACTTATTAAGTCAGCGCCCACTCTCTGTATTACCTAAAGGGGGGGTCATTTCTCCTCAACCTGCATTTATGCAAGTTGTACGCAGTGAACTGAGAAAGCAGTTAGGAGATAAAGCTGATCATCTGTCAGGAATGAAGATCTTCACTACTTTTGATCCAGTTGCTCAGGCAGCTGCCGAACAAGCAGTAACCAATCAAATAGAATCATTACGTAAATCTACGAACAAAGATTTACAAACTGCAATGGTCATTGTTAGTCGGGAAACGGGTGAAATAAGGTCAATTATAGGTAGTGCTGAACCACGTTATCCTGGTTACAATCGAGCATGGTTAACAAGACGGTCAATTGGGTCTTTAGCTAAACCTTCAACCTATTTGACTGCGTTAGGGCAACCAGATAATTATCAACTAAATAGTTGGCTTAATGATAATCCATTGTCAATTAAAGTCGATAATGGAAGCTATTGGCAACCGAAAAATTTTGACCGGAAATATCGTGATCGTGTTATGTTGGTGGATGCTTTAGCGCTCTCACTTAATGTACCGACTGTTAATCTAGGAATGGAATTAGGACTTGATGCGAGTAAAAATACTTTAGAAGCATTAGGTGTACCAGCAGATCGCATACCTAATTTACCATCAAGATTACTTGGAGCTTTAGAATTAACGCCATTAGAAACAGCACAGATGTTTCAAACTATTACTAATAATGGCCAACGTTCGCCATTAACTATTCTCCGATATGTATTAACGGATAAAGGAAAGTTGGTTTATCAAAGTTATCCACAGCAACTACAAGCTGTGTCAGCACAGTCCGCTTATTTAACAACTTATGCAATGCAGCAGGTTGTTGAATCAGGTACATCGCGTTCGTTAAAAGCCAAATATGGACCATTTAAACTCGCTGCTAAAACTGGGACAAGTAACGATTCAAGAGATAGTTGGTTTACAGGAATTGATGGTAAAAATGTTGCTGTCATCTGGATTGGGCTTGATGACCATTCTCCTATGAAATTAACAGGAGCAACGGGAGCGCTAAAAATTTATAGTGAATATTTACAAAATAATCCACCTAAGAAATTAGTTTTGCCTATGCCACAAAATATTTTTATGATGCCAATTGATAGCAATGGTCAGTGGCAATGTGGTGGAAGTGGTGTACGTACTTTGCCTGTATGGACCGCTAATCCACAAGGTTTGTGTTCTGGCAGTAACCAATCGGTGTCAGATAAATCGGCACCATCTTGGGTATCTGAAATGTTAAATAACTAAGTAGGACTCTATGCCTGAATTACCAGAAGTCGAAACAAGTCGTCGTGGTATTTTACCTTATTTGAAAGGTCAGACTATTAAACAAATAATTGTTCGACAGCCTAAATTGCGTTGGCCAGTTGATGATGCAATTAAGAATGCTCAAGGACAAGTTATTTTAGATATTCAAAGACGTGCGAAATATCTGTTGTTACAATTGTCTTATAACTGGATAGTAATTCATTTAGGAATGTCAGGTAGTTTACGCATTTTAAAAAATCATCAAGAAGCTGAAAAACATGACCATATTGATTTGGTTTTAGAAAATGGTGTGATTTTACGTTACACAGACCCAAGACGTTTTGGGTCTTGGCTTTGGGCTAATTCACTCGATGATGTATTCCAATTGCAACATTTGGGACCAGAACCTTTGAGTGATGAGTTTTCAGCAAACTATTTATTTGAAAAAGCAAAAAACCGACAAATACCCATTAAAAGTTGGATTATGGATAATCATATTGTGGTTGGCGTTGGCAATATTTATGCTTCAGAATCATTGTTCATGGCAAAAATTAATCCCAATCGAAAAGTGAATTCTATACAATTAGTGGAATTTGAGAGATTAGTTAATGCTATTAAGCAAGTACTTACTAAATCAATTACACAAGGTGGTACCACGCTTAAAGATTTTCTGCAATCAGATGGAAAACCAGGCTATTTCGCTCAAGAACTTCAAGTTTACGGTAGAGTCGGTGAAAAATGCTATATTTGTAATGCAGAAATAAAATCACAAAAAATTGGGCAACGTAACACGTTCTATTGTGAACAATGCCAAAACTAATTGTCTATTTTTTATGTGACTAATTACTTAAAATAGTCGATGTAAGTTAACAATAATATCAATAACCTAATTGAGCTAAAAAACTAAAATTTATACAAATAACATCTATTTTGTTTCTTTAAACCATCATCAACGCAGATAAGTATACATACCAATTTTTCAATTAATTAGTGTTTACTAACTGAAATGCTAATTATTGGAATGCAGCAAAGAAGTAAATATTCGAAATGTTTTTGCTTTGAAGTGGCTAGACTTGTTACGCGATATCGGATATCTTTTAAGAGTATAAAAGTATTTGTCTTTTATAAAGTTTATTATGTAGCGCTAATTAATTAGTGATAAAATATTAAACTTCAAAGATGTTTCAATCGCGTTATTTCTAATTTGCATTGATTTTAATGTAATTTATTTCGCTTTTATTAAGGAATTTAAGATGATCAAATTTGCTTGTCGCTTTTTGATAACTTTATTTGTTTTATTTTATACGATGATTGCTAATGCAGATGTTCGCATTATTATCACCGATGGCGTTAGTTCAGCTAAACCGATAGCAGTTGTACCTTTTAAGTGGACGGGATCGGGTGTGCCTCCACAAAATATTGAAGATATTATTGCTTCAGATTTACGCAATAGTGGTAAATTTAATCCTATTGATGTTAATAATATGCCACAAAAGCCAGCCACTGCTTCAGAAGTTACCCCTGCTGTTTGGGATCAACTTGGTGTTTCAGCAGTGGTTGTTGGTTCTATTCAACCTGATGCTTCCGGAAAATATTTAATTAATTATCAATTAATTGATACCGTTACTCGTCCAGGTGCAGTTTTAGCACAAAATCAATATTCTATTGATAACCGTTGGATTCGTTATGCAGCTCATACGGCAAGTGATGAAATTTTTGAGTCACTAACAGGTATAAAAGGCGCTTTTAGAACACGTATTGCTTATGTGGTTAAAACTACCAGAGGACCTTTTTCTCACGAATTAAGAGTGTCTGATTACGATGGATATGATCAAATGACTGTTCACCGTTCTAAAGAACCATTAATGTCTCCTACATGGTCACCAGATGGTAAAAAACTTGCTTATGTAACTTTTGAAGGAGGTCGTTCATCATTAGTTGTTAAATCATTAGAAACTGGCGCTGTTCAAACAATTGCAGCTTTTCCTAAACATAATGGCGCACCTGCTTTTTCTCCTGATGGCAGTAAATTAGCTTTTGCATTATCCAAAGATGGAAGCCTAAATTTATATACTATGGATTTGAGTTCAAAAAAATTAACTCAAATTACATCAGGTCGTAGCAATGATACTGAGCCATCATGGATGCCAGATAGTCAAACAATTGTTTATACTTCAGACCAAGCAGGACGTCCTCAACTCTATACCATTAATATCAATGGTGGAACTCCGCAGCGTTTAACATGGGATAATACACAAAATCAAAATGCCCGTGTTGCTCCTGATGGTTCTTTTATTGCAATGATCTCGACAAATAACGGCGAACAACATATTACTCGATATGATATGGAAACAAATACTTATCAACGATTGACGGATTCATTTTTGGATGAAACTCCAAGCATAGCACCTAATGGAACTATGATTATTTATAGTTCAACACAAGGATTAGGCACAATTTTGAATCTTGTTTCAACCGATGGTAATTTTAAAGCTAAGTTACCTGCGACTGATGGACAAGTAAAATTTCCGGCTTGGTCGCCATATTTATGAATAAAGGACTGAAATTTATTCTATATTCTGAATATTAAAATTGTACAAAATGTAATAGCGTTATAATATATAGCGCTATTATTTCTAATTGATAAATTGTGTTATTTTTATAATTAGTAAGAGATATAATTAAGTAATATTTTTTAAAACACAAAGGAGTTAATACAATGCAATTTTCTAACTTTCTTAAAGTAGCTGCGGTTGCTTTACCATTAATGGCAGTTACTGCATGTTCTTCAAACAAAACCACTACTGACGAAGGTGGAACTACAACTGTTAATGCATCTCAAAAAATTTTAGAGCAAGTTCGTAAATTACAACAAATAAATATCGTATATTTTGATTTTGATAAATATAATGTTAAACAAGAATATGCAACATTATTAGATGCTCATGCAGTTTTCATGCGTGCAAATTCGGGTATTAAAGTTGTAATTGAAGGCCATGCTGATGAACGCGGTACGCCAGAATACAATATTGCATTAGGCGAACGTCGTGCGAATGCAGTTAAATCATATCTACAAGGTAATGGTGTTCCTGGTGGACAAATGGATGTCGTATCTTATGGTAAAGAAAAACCAGCTGTATTAGGACATGACGAAGAAGCTTATTCTAAAAACCGTCGTGCAGTAATAACATACTCTGGTTTCTAATTAGTTTATTTAACGGCTGCTTATGCGGCCGTTTATTTGTCAAGTTCACGCCGAGTATAATAATATGCATAAAAAAGCACTGATATCATTCTTATTTCTTCTATTAAATAGTTATAATTGTGCCGCAAGAAGTTCAGATTTAGAAAGAACGATTCAAGCACAAGGTCAATTACTAGTTGAAAGTCAACAGAAGATTAGTGAATTACAAGCAGATGTCGATACACTTCGTGGTCAATTAGAAGAAACCCAATACCAGCTTAATCAGACTATAGAACGTCAAAAAATAATTCTTCAGCAACTGATGAATGGTACAGGACTCTCTTCTAATACTAATCCATCCAAGGAGGGTATATCTTTACCTACATCTCATGCTGAAGACCAACCACCATCAGATTTATCAAGCTGGACAAATTCTGGTAATGATAAAACTGATTATGACTTCATTGTACAATTTATTAATGATGATAAACAAAATGCTGATACAATAGCTGCCTTTCAGAAGTTTATAAAGAATTACCCTAAATCAACTTATTTAGCCAATGCTAATTATTGGTTAGGTCAACTTTATTATAAGGAAGGAAAGAACGATGAAGCTTCATTTTATTATGCTACTGTTGTAAAAAATTATCCATCTTCTTCCAAAGCAGCTGATAGTCTTTATAAAGTGGGCGTTATCTTATTGGATAAAGGTGATAAAAAGAATGCTAAAAACGTTTTTCAACAAGTTATAAGTAAATATGCTAAAGATAAAAAGGTTGTTGATCTTGCGAAGCAAAAATTAGCATCGCTTAAATAAAATGTATAAATAACCAACTATTGAATTAAAATACTAATAAAAGGGTTGCGCTACTTAACAATTATAAGTATTATAGCAACCCGAAATCGCTTGTAGCGTTAGTTATTAAGCATAAAGATTTCATTCAATATGGGTTGTTAGCTCAGTCGGTAGAGCAGCGGACTTTTAATCCGTTTGTCGAGCGTTCGAATCGCTCACGACCCACCACTTTCTCTCTTCATCTTGAAATCATAAAAGCAGTCTTAAACTAATACACTTAACCTAATAAGAAACATTAATGTTAGTCAAAATTTATCTTTAACAAATTTAAATAACACGTATTCTTAATTCCAAATAGGTTAGGTACAAAAAGTGTCGAATAATCAAAATTAATTCCTATCATCTTCATTCACCCTTTCTTAATTTGACAAAATCACTTTGAATAGAAATATTTAACCGTTGTAAAAATATTGTTTAATAAAATCGCATTACTTATATTTAATAATATTAATATATTTCAACAATATATAATTAAAAACCTATTTTACAGAGCTAAAAAACATAAAATAAGTTGTGCGTGCGAATAATAATCATTATCATTATTATTGTTGTTTTAGCATTTATCAAATAACACAACAAATAATAGGAAAAATAATGAAATTAGTTAATCAAGTCTTCTTACCATGCTTATTGAGTTCTACCGCTTTTATCGCTTACGCTCAAGAAAAAGTCAATGATGATAATGATATTGAAACTATGAAAGTTGTCGCAACAATTAAGGATAATAATGATCTGCGAATAAAAAAATCATCAACAGCAACTAAAACATCCTTTGATATAAAGGATATTCCTCAAACTATTAATTCGGTTGATCTTCAACAAGAGAAAATTTATGGACAAAATGATCTGAGCATCATAGTAAATAAATTACCTGGGGTAGATGCAACTTATGATATGCGAGATGAAGGTATCAAAATCCGAGGTTTTTCCGCCAGCTCTGGCGATATTTATCGTGATGGTGTTCGCGCGAGTGGACAAGTTAGACAAAGCACCGCTAACATTGAACGAATTGAAGTGTTAAAAGGACCCGCCTCAGTACTTTATGGCAGAGGCTCAGGTGGCGGAATGATAAATATGATTAGTAAACAAGCAAACTTTGATTCACCCACTACGTTAAGTTTGAGAGGGGGATCTTGGGATAAATACGGCGGAATGGTAGATATAAATCATGTTTTACATGATAATATTGCTATACGCATGACAATTGATCATCAATCAGAAAAGAGTTTTCGTAAAGGAATAAAACAACGCGATACAATGGTTTCACCAAGTATATTGTATGATAATTTGGCTGGATTTAATTGGTTAGTACAATATACTCATGATAAATTATGGCGTAAGCCAGATAGGGCGCCAGCCTATTATAACCTACCTAAAGGTGTCTCAATTAAAACAGCTTATGCTCACCCTGATGACTATGTAAAAGATAATTTTAATTCATTACGTTCAGTTATGGGATATGAATTTAATCATGATTGGTCTATCAAGCTAACTAATCTATATCGTAAAGCTGATCAGAATTTCGATCACCTTTATGCAGGTAATTATTGTGATTTAAGTGGTAAACTTAGTAATCGCGCACCTTGCGACTACAAAGGTAAATTAAAATTCCGTCGAGCTTGGCAAGAAACATCGAATAAAACTTATAGTAATACCCTTGATTTAGTGGGTAAGTTTAATTCGGTGAGTATTTCTCATGATATGTTAATAGGGTTCGAATATAATATTGAAAAACGAGAACCTAGATTAGCTTTAACTAGCCAATATCCGGAAGCAGTTGATCCATATCATCCTCATTGGAACTCAAAAAAAACTCGATATAACAAATTAAGTACTAAGACTAATCATAAAGCTACATCCAAAGGGGTATATTGGCAAGACCTAATCAGTTTTACAGAGCAGTGGAAATTACTTGCAGGATTACGTTATGATAATTATGAGTTTGCATCGGATAATAAATTGAATCATCAAAATCGGTCATATGATGGACACTCTCTAAGTCCTCGGTTCGGATTAATTTGGCAGCCGATAGAATCCCAAAGTTTTTATGCTTCGTATAGTAAAAATTTTGCTCCATATGGGGGACGTGGTTTAATCACACTTGCGACAGACTCTAAGACTGTTTACGATGACAAACCTCAATATTCTCGTCAATATGAAGTTGGTGTCAAAAGCGATTGGCTTAATGACAAGCTTTCCTCTCAAATCGCGCTTTACGACCTTGAGCTTTATAATATTCGTTATCAACCTGATGCCGTTAACGATCCTTATAATTGGCAAGTTAGAGGCAGTGATAGAAGCCAAGGTATAGAATTAAGCGTAATAGGAAAATTGAGCAATAATTGGTACATCAATAGCGGTATTGGCTATCAGCAAGCAAAAGTTCATAAAGATAAAAAAACACCTGCTAACAAAGGCAAATATTTATCCAATACAGCCAAACATAGTGGTTATTTAAACGTACGTTATTTGCCTTATGAAAATTGGTTTACTGAACTGGAAGTTAATTATAAGGGCTCAATGTATAACGATGATAACAATCAGATTAAACGTCCTGGCTATGCATCATGGAATGCGGCAATTGGTTATCAAACTCAATCCGTTGATGTGACTTTAGCGATAACTAATTTATTCGGTAAAGAGTATTGGCGTTCAAGTAGTATGCCTGGTACACCTCGA
Organism: Gilliamella sp. W8136; assembly: GCF_016101285.1. Lineage (NCBI taxonomy): Bacteria > Pseudomonadati > Pseudomonadota > Gammaproteobacteria > Orbales > Orbaceae > Gilliamella > Gilliamella sp. W8136. The sequence goes on along the minus strand of NZ_JACFQU010000006.1, from coordinate 160,835 downwards.
GCCTTTTTATTAACTGCAAGTTATAAATTATGATACTTAATTAATGTTTTTAGGATTTAAAGATAATCGGTTAACTACTTATGTATTCGTAAAAAGTAAGCATAAATAATAAGTTGCTACAGTAAAGAGGGAATAGCATTCCCTCTTTTTTTATGATGTTTAAACTTTAGCTGCTAATTCAATAATTTTCATTGTTACTTCAAATGATTTTACAAATGATGATAATGGTAAAAATTCGAAACATGAATGAAAGTTATGTGCACCAGTAAAGTAGTTTGGTGTCGTCAGGCCTCTTGCCGATAGTGCTGAACCATCTGTTCCGCCACGCATAGCAATTGTATTTGCCTTAATATTCAATTGCTCAAATGATTGATAAATTAAATCAATTGAACGCTTATCTTCACTTAAATAATTAGCAATATTGCTATAAGTATCGGTTATTTGACATTCGATTTTAGCTCTTGGATATTTACGGCTTATAAAACTTATCACTTCTTGGATATAAGTTTTACGTGCTTCATATTTAGCTAAATCAAAATCTCGGATACTCATTTTTAACGTTGTCGTACTTTGGTTACCAATAATATCGTTAAACCAGAAATAACCTTCTTTACCTTCAGTATGTTCAGGCGTTTCGAAACTATCAAAACAGTTAATAATATCGTTAGCAATACCAATAGGGTTGATTAAAACATTTTTAGCTGACATTGGGTGTGCAGTTACACCTTCAATTTCAATAATTGCTGAACCTGCATTAAACGTTTCATAAACGACTTCACCTAATTCGCAACAGTCAATTGTGTAAGCAAAATCGGGTTTAAAACGATTCAAGTCAAGTTTTTTCGCGCCGTTTAAACCGACCTCTTCATCAGGTACGAAAGCAACATAAATATCACCATAGGTACAATTTTGCTTTTGTAATTGATCTAACATTGTCATAACAACAGCTATTGCAGCTTTATTATCGGCACCCAGCACACTTGTCCCATCAGTAACAATTAATTCTTCATTGATGTATTTATTCAATTCAGGATGCTCAGCAACTTTAAACCAGATATTTTTATCTTTATTTAATAAAATATCTTCACCGGTAAAAGTGACTCGTTGTGGGTTAATTTTATCCGATAAGGCGACATCAACCGTATCAAGATGAGCGACGTAACCAATTTTAGGCGCATTTGGATTATTTCCAGGTAACTTAGCAGTTACAATACTGTGTTCATCAAGATGAACTTCTTGTAGATTAAGATCAATTAACTCTTGTTTGAGTAAATTGGCTAATTGTGTTTGTCCTGACGTAGAGGGAACATGCGCACAACCCATCGCACTTTGACTTGGTATACTAACGTAACGTAAAAAACGTTCAACTAATTGTTCGGTAATATTCATATTGTCTTGACTCCTTATTGATGACTAATGATTTACGGGTGGATAAACATAACCACTATCAAAGCCAATAGGCAGTCCTAGGAACCAAAATAGCAGTAAATTAATTGTTAAAGCAATAAGTAAGCCCGCAGTATATGGGATCATCATAGAGCTTAAAGTACCCACTCCAGTATTTTTACAATACTGCTGACAATAGGCAATGATTAAAGGATAGAAAGCAAACATTGGTGTACTAACATTGACTGCTGAGCTAATACGATAGGCCGCTTGTGTTAGTTCTGGTGAGATACCAACAGACATGAGCATAGGAACAAAGATCGGCGCTAAAATAGCCCATTTTGACGAAGCAGAAGTAATTAATACATTTAACATGCTAGTTAAAATGATCACACCAAATATAGTGACAACCGATGGTAAATGTAAGGCTTTTAAAAATTCAGCACCACCAATGGCAATCAATGTCCCTATTTGGGAGTGTGAAAAAACATATAAAAACTGTGCACAAAAGAATGCAAAAACAATAAAAGGAATAAGAGATTGAGTAATCTTTTCCATTGATTTGACAATATCACGTGATGATTTAAATGTGCCAGTGATTACGCCATGGATTAAACCAGGAATAGCAAAAAAAACAAATAATAAAGGTACAATGATTTGCATAATCGGTGCTTGATTGCTGGTTAAACTACTATCAGGTGCACGCAGTAAAGAATTTTCAGGTAATAGTAACAATACTAATCCAATAGCAATAATCAAAAATACACAAGAAGCGATTTTAAAAGCACGATTTTCTAAAGGTGTAATAGCTGGTGAATTAGCCAAATTATTAAGTACAAGATCGTTATTTAGTGGCATCGTTGCTTTTAAGCGAGGTTCAACAATTTTATCTGTTATAAACCAACAAGCAATTAACACAAAGAATGTACCTCCAAAACTTAAAAAATAGTTACATAAAACATTAACTTGATAAGATGGATCGATAATTTGTGCCGCACTTTGGGTAAAACCTTGCATGATCGGATCGATGATTGATGGCGTATAACTTGAACTAAAACCACCTGCTAATCCTGCAAATGAGGCCGCTATCCCAGCCAGAGGATGACGACCTGTTGCATAAAACATCATTGCCGAAACGGGCATTAAAATAACATAAGCCGAATCAGCCGCAATATGACAAACCATACTGACAAAGATAACAGATGGCGTAACTAATTTTTTTGGGGTGATAGCCAATAACTTTTTAAGTAACACATGAATATAGCCACTGCTTTCGGCAATTCCTATACCTAATGTGGCAACAATAGTAATACCCAGTGGTGGAAAACTAACAAAATTGGGGACCATTTTAGTAAAAAATGTTACTAAATGATCAGGCGCTAGCATATTAACGACCGCCAGTTTTTCTTTAGTTACTGGATTTATAAAATCGAAGCTTACAAAGGAAAGTAATAATGAAGCAACAAAACAGATAATTAAAGCGAAGAAAAAAAGTGTAGTGACATCGGGGATTTTGTTTCCAATTCGTTCTATAGTATTTAAAAAGCCGCCGGTTCTGATCGGTGACGAATTTGTAGTTTGATTCATAAAAAAATAAGTATATATGTTGTTCGGACCGACAATTTAGCACATATCAATGCGGTAGGTAAACCAAGTGTTAGTTAAGTTTTATTCTGTTTCATTAAGTTAATTTGAACGCTCTCATCATTACTATAATTTATATAACTTGTTATTTTTAAAATATCTTTGATATGCATCTTAATTCATATTTCGTTAGTATAGCCTATATCACCGCTCATCTTTCATGCAAATTATGCTCAATTATTATTAACAACAATGTAATTGCATAAAAATTTTTTAGTGATATATTGATTGAATATTTAGTCATAAAAATAGCATAAATATTCAATTAGGTTAAACGTAATACTTTAGGAAATATTATAATACACGCAGTGGGGGTTATCATGGTTTTCGATATTGATTTAATTAAATATATCTATCAGCACTATCCACAAAAAATTGACCTCATTCGGCAAAGAATCGGAAAACCATTAACCTTAACAGAAAAAATTCTTTATGCACATCTAGCACCAGGAGAAGAGCTTAAAAATTATAAACGTGGTGAAGATTATGTTAATTTTGCGCCAGACCGAGTGGCTATGCAAGATGCAACGGCCCAAATGGCGCTCTTACAATTGATGAATTCTGGGAGAAATAGAGTTGCTGTACCATCAACAGTTCATTGCGATCACTTAATTCAAGCGTATAAAAATGCTCATGATGACTTAATTATTGCTGAAAGTAATAATCAAGAGGTCTATCAATTTCTACGAGATGTATCAAACAAGTATGGTATTGGGTTTTGGAAGCCTGATGCCGGCATTATTCACCAAGTTGTTCTTGAAAATTATGCTTTTCCGGGTGGGATGATGATAGGTACGGATTCACATACTCCAAATGCAGGAGGCCTTTCAATGATAGCTATTGGCGTCGGTGGAGCTGATGCTGTTGATGTCATGGCTGGTATGCCATGGGAATTAAAAATGCCTAAAATTATTGGGGTAAAATTGATTGGTAAATTATCTGGTTGGGTTTCACCTAAAGATGTTATTTTAAAACTTGCTGGTATTTTAACGGTTAAAGGTGCAACAAATTCAATTATTGAGTATTTTGGTGAGGGTGCTCAATCTTTATCAGCAACAGGAAAAGCAACAATATGTAATATGGGGGCAGAGGTTGGTGCTACAACATCCATATTTGCATATAGTAAAAAATCTGCCGATTACTTGGCGATAACTGGTCGCCAAGAGGTAGTTGATTTAGCGAATAAATTAGTTGACTGTTTTAATCCAGATTCTGCTGTTTTAGATCAACCAGAAAAATACTATGATCAAGTAATTGAAATTAACCTTTCCGAACTTGAGCCTTATGTAAATGGACCTTTTACGCCAGATTTGGCTTATCCAATCTCACAACTTGCAACAGCAGTTAAAGAACATAATTACCCAGATAATATGGAAGTTGGATTGATTGGTTCATGTACTAACTCTTCCTATGAAGATATGATGCGTGCCGCATCGGTGATTAATAATGCTAACCAATTAGGGCTCACCGTAAAAGCCAAATTAATTATTAATCCAGGATCCGAGCAAGTAAAATATACTTCCAAGCGAGATGGTATATTAAATCATTTTGAACAAGCTGGCGCTGCCATCATGGCAAATGCTTGCGGACCTTGTATAGGACAATGGCGCCGTGATGAAGTAGCCGATGAACATAAAAATTCGATAGTAACATCGTTCAATCGTAACTTTGCTAAACGTAATGACGGCAGCCCAAACACTTATGCTTTTGTGTGCTCTCCTGAAATTGTAGTGGCATTATCTATTGCTGGAAAATTAAGCTTTAACCCATTAACCGATAACCTAATTAACGACAAAGGACAAAAAGTCAAACTTCAAGAGCCAAGTGGTGATGAATTACCGAAACGTGGATTTGAGGTAGATGACGCAGGTTATGTTGCTCCAATTGCTGATGGCAGTTTAGTGGAAATCCATATTGCTACAAATTCTGAACGGCTACAGCAACTTGCACCTTTTTCACCTTGGGATGGAAAAGACATTATATCGCAACCGTTGTTAATTAAAGCGACGGGTAAATGTACCACAGATCATATTTCAATGGCAGGTAAATGGCTAAAATTTCGCGGTCATTTAGATAATATTTCAAATAATATGTTGATCGGCGCTATTAATGCTTTTAATCAAAAAAGCAACTCAGTGTTAGATACCCAAACAGGAGATTACATCGAAGTTCCAGCATTAGCTCGCAAATTGAAAGCACAAGGCATTGGTTCAATAGTAATTGCCGAAGAAAATTATGGTGAAGGTTCATCACGAGAACATGCTGCGATGGAGCCACGTTTCTTAAATGTTAAAGCGATAGTTGTTAAATCATTTGCTCGAATTCATGAAACCAATCTTAAAAAACAAGGAATGTTAGCTCTGACATTTGTTGATAAGTCTGATTATGACAAAATTCGTGAAGATGATCAGATTAGCATCACCGGTTTAACTGATTTTGTGCCTGAAAAACACCTAACATTAACGCTTCATCATCATGATGGTACAACTGACTCTTTTGCTGTTGCTCATACTTATAATCAATCTCAAATAGATTGGTTTAAAGCGGGTAGTGCTTTAAATAAAATGAAAGAACAACTTAATGAAGACCGAAAATAAGAGGAATATAAAATGAATCAGCAAGTTTTGATTGAAAATGGACAACTCATTGTACCTGATAACCCGATAATTCCTTTTATTGAAGGTGATGGTATTGGTAAAGAAATTTGGGCGGTAGCGAATAAGATCTTTGATAAAGCGATAGAAAAAGCCTATCAAGGTAAGCGTAAAGTTGAATGGCGCGAAGTACTTGCTGGTGAAAAGTCATTTAATTTGAATGGTAATTGGCTGCCCGATGAAACTATGAATGCTTTTAAAAAATATTTGATTGGTATAAAAGGGCCATTAACAACCCCCGTTGGTGGGGGCATTCGTTCTCTTAATGTTGCACTTCGCCAAGAGTTAGATCTCTATGTATGCTTACGACCCGTTCGCTGGTTTAAAGGTGTTGAATCACCTGTAAAATACCCAGAAAAAGTCAACATGACTATTTTTCGAGAAAATACTGAAGATATTTATGCAGGTATTGAATGGATGCAAGGAACACCAGAAGCCGAAAAATTTTATCAGTTTTTATCTGAACAAATGGGTGTAAAAAAAGTGCGTTTCCCTAAAACTTCATCTTTTGGTGTCAAACCCGTTTCAATTGAAGGATCTGAACGATTAATAAGATCCGCAATAAACTACGCATTACAACATAATCTGCCTTCAATTACCTTAGTTCATAAAGGGAATATTATGAAGTTTACCGAAGGAGGATTTAAACAATGGGGATATGAACTTGCTGAAAAAGAATTTACTGATGCGGTTTTTACAATGAATCAATATGCGAAGATACAAAAAGCAGATGGAAAGGCCACAGCAGATAAAGCTTTAAATGATGCTATATCAGCCTCTAAATTGATTGTAAAAGACGTGATTTGTGACGCATTTTTACAAAATACCTTATTAAATCCGCAAGACTATTCAGTCGTCGCTACATTAAATCTAAACGGTGATTATGTATCAGATCAACTGGCAGCCATGGTTGGTGGTATTGGTATAGCGCCTGGTGCAAACATTAATTATTTAACTGGACATGCCATTTTTGAAGCAACACATGGCACAGCCCCTAATATAGCGGGTCAGAACCAAGCAAATCCCTCATCGCTATTACTTTCTGGTGTTATGATGTTTGACTATCTTGGCTGGTATGAAGTTGGTCAACTGATTACTAAAGCTATGGAAACTTTATTTCAACAAGGAAAAGCTACAAATGATTTAGCTCGTTTTATGCAAAATGGACAATCCTTAACAACCACTCAATTTACTCAAGCAGTAATAGATAACTTATAAAATTAAGGAGCAATTACAAATGAAAGAAAAATTTTTAGTTTATAAGCTATCTGAAACTGTCAAAAACACCAGTAAGATTCAATCACAATTATTTGAAAAATTTAATGTAAAACGTGGATTACGCAATGCCGATCACACTGGCGTCCTAGTCGGCTTAACTAAAATTGGTGATGTATTGGGTTATCAACATTTGGATGATGGCACATTAGAACCAATACCAGGGAAATTATTATATCGAGGCATAGATATTGAAGATCTGGTTCACAATGCTCAAGAAGAACAACGCACAGGTTTTGAAGAAACCATCTATCTACTTTTATCAGGACGGTTACCGGATACAGAAGAACTCTGTGACTTTTCTAGATTACTTGGTGAATCAATGGCATTGGAAAAACAGACAAAGATAGCCATTATGGAACTCGAAGGCCACGATATAATGAATATTTTGGCCAGAACGGTTCTAGAAATGTACACCTATGATTCACAAGCGGATGATACTTCGCGTGATAATCTTATGCGTCAATCTATCGACCTTATTGCTAAATTCCCTGCAATTATTGCTTATGCTTACAATATGTTGAGCCATAGTGCTAAAGGTAAATCATTGCACATCCGCCATCCTCATGAACATTTTTCAATAGCAGAAAACTTTTTATATATGATGAAAGGCTCGGATGGATATACTGATCTAGATGTGCGTGTGCTTGATTTAGCTATGATTATTCATGCTGAACATGGCGGTGGTAATAATTCAACATTTACCGTTCGTGTCACGAGTTCAACAGGTACTGATACCTATTCATCAATTGCAGCAGGTATTGGCTCATTAAAAGGACCGTTACATGGCGGCGCTAATTTGCAAGTTGGTAAAATGTTAAAACATCTCGCAGAACAAATAAAAAACTGGGCGGATGTAAACGAAATTGACAACTATCTACAGCGGATATTGAATAAAGAAGTATTCGATAAAAAAGGGTTGATTTATGGTATCGGCCACGCAGTTTATACTGTATCGGATCCTCGTGCCGTATTACTTAAAGAGATGGCACATGAACTAGCAAAAGAAAAAGGACGAGAAAAAGAATATAACTTCTTAAATCTGCTTGAAGAAAGGGCAATTAATGCTGTTGTTAATCGAAAAAATGCCAGAACAAAAAAACTAGTATGTGCCAATGTTGATTTTTATTCAGGCTTTGTTTATGACATGATTGGTTTACCTAGAGAAGTTTATACACCACTATTTGCTATGTCTCGAATCGTTGGATGGTGTGCACATCGAATTGAAGAACTTAATTTTGATGATCGACGCATAATTCGACCGGCCTATAAAAATATTGGTGAGCTTATGCCGTTTATTCCATTAAAAGATCGTTAAAATTATCATCCGTCAGTTTGATTCTGACGGTTTGCACAAAAGCTTATTTTATTAAAAAAAGCATGGTGATTTAAAGCAATAGTTTGTAGACTATCCCACATTGTCGGTTTTTGACTCTGTATTATATAAATGAATCTTTTAAAATCTTTAGCTACAGTAAGTTCCATGACCATGGTATCTCGCGTATTAGGTTTTGTGCGTGATGCTGTCATTGCTCGCTTTTTTGGTGCCGGTATGGCTACCGATGCCTTTTTTGTTGCCTTTAAACTCCCTAATTTATTGCGGCGTATTTTTGCTGAGGGCGCATTTTCACAAGCCTTTGTACCAATTTTAGCTGAATATAAGAATCAACAAGGAATAGAAGCAACGCGGACTTTTGTTGCTTATGTCGCTGGTTTATTAACTTTAGTATTAGCCATTGTTACCTTAATTGGCGTAGTGTGTGCTCCTTTTATTATTATGATAACCGCGCCTGGATTTATGCAAGAATCTAGTGATAAATTTGATCTTGCCACAACGATGTTGCGTATTACCTTTCCTTATATCTTTTTTATTTCACTTGCATCATTGGTTGGAGCAATATTAAATACTTGGAATCGTTTTTCTGTCCCAGCTTTTGTTCCAACCTTGTTAAATATTAGCATGATTACGTTTACGCTATTTTTGACACCTTACTTTAATCCACCAGTATTAGCACTCGCGGCATCAGTTGGGGTAGGAGGCATTTTACAATTACTTTATCAGCTTCCTTATTTAAAAAAAATTGGAATGTTGGTTTTACCAAGAATTAACTTTAAAGATAGTGGCGTTTGGCGAGTATTAAAACAGATGGCACCTGCTATTTTAGGGGTATCAGTTGGACAAATTTCTTTAATTATTAATACGATTTTTGCTTCATTTCTTATTTCTGGTTCTGTATCGTGGATGTATTATGCCGACCGACTTATGGAATTTCCTGCTGGCGTACTAGGGGTTGCACTGGGCACTATTCTATTACCTTCACTATCCAAAAGCTTTTCTAAAGGTGATTATAAACAATATTCAGAGTTGCTAGATTGGGGATTGCGACTCTGTTTTCTTTTAGCATTACCAAGTACTGTCGCTTTAGGTGTTATATCTCGTCCACTTATATCAACCTTATTTGAATATGGGCAATTTACCTTAAATGACGCCTTGATGACTCAGCGAGCATTGGTTGCTTATTCTGTTGGTTTACTTGGCATGATTTTGATTAAAGTATTAGCCCCTGCTTTTTATTCACGACAAGATATTAAAACTCCCGTCAAAATTGCAATTGTTACCTTAATTTTAACGCAACTGATGAACCTTGTTTTTATTGGGCCATTACAGCATGCAGGACTTTCACTCTCAATTGGTCTTGCGGCTTGTTTCAATGCAGCGTTATTATTCTGGCAATTACGCAGAAAACAACTATATCAACCACAGCCAGGATGGTATAGCTTTTTAGCTAAAGTAATTATTGCTGTTATTTTAATGTCTGTTGTTTTATGGTTTGGCGCGCAACTATTACCTGATTGGTCAACTGGATCGATGTTAATGCGTATTGGAAGACTACTGGTGTTAGTCATAGCTGGTATTATTATTTATTTTGCATCATTAATCGCAATGGGCTTTAAGATAAAACATTTTATTAAACGTATTGATTGATAACAATTATTACAGTTAACAAAATTTTGTCAAAAAGTTTCAGGTTAACATAACGTTTCAGTAAAAAATGTAATCAAATTAGAGATTAGATCTGATATTTCAACATTAATGAATAATTAGACATTTATGATTTTAGAATTAATTTTTATTTTCTTATAAATATCTAATTTAATTATCATGGACCGATACAATTATCGGTCCAGCTATTTATGAAAACAATCGATTAAAATTATTTTTAAATTGATAATATTATATTGTTCAATCAAATAGATAGGTTTAAATAATTCCTATTCTTTTTACAAGAATGAACGATATGGCAATTCTGGTTCATCAGTAAAGATATCTCTAAATCCTCGATAATGCTGATAATGCATTTTATGTTGATCAGTAGGATATGTATATTTACCCCCAACTTGCCAGAAAAATGGTCTAAATTGATATTCAAGACGATCTTTTTTCATTTCCCAAAGAACTTCAATTTCACGAGGATCACTTTGGAAATTTGACCATATATCATGATGGAATGGAATCACCACTTTGGTATTAAGCGATTCAGCCGCACGTAAAATGTCTGACGAAGTCATTTTATCGGTAACACCACGAGGATTTTCGCCATAAGAAAGTAAAGCCACATCAATTTTATAATCATTACCATGTTTTGCATAGTAGTTAGAGTAATGTGAATCTCCAGAATGGTAAAGTGATCCTCCAGAAGTTTCAAATAAATAGTTAACCGCACGATCATTCATACCATCTAGAATCGATTTATCGGTAGAAGATACACCTTTTGGTAACGTAACCAGTGATGTTCTATCAAAAGAATCTAAAACGCGAATTGTAATATCACCTACTTCAATTGTTTCGCCAACTTTAGCAACGATACAACGATCTTCTGGAACCCCCCAACTTTTCCACAATTCAACACAAGCTTTTGGACCAATGAATTTAACTTTTGGAGAGCAATTTTGAATTACAGCAGCAGCGACGTTGACATCAATATGATCGGCATGATCATGGGTTGCCATTACTGCATCAATTTCCTTAATCGCAAATGGATCTAATACAAATGGACTGGTTCTTAAATTAGGTTGCAATTCACGAACGCCACCCATGCGCATCATTTGATGCTGTTTGTTCATTAATGGGTTAGCATGTGTTTTTTTTCCTGTACCGCACCAAAAATCGACAGAGATATTAGTATTACCTGCTGATTTTAACCAAATCCCGGTACAAGCTAACCACCACATGGTGAAAGTATTTGGTTTCACAACGGTGTTTTCAATCTCTTCATTTAACCAAGTTCCCCATTCAGGAAAAGTGTTCAAAATCCAAGAATCTCGGGTAATTTCATTTACTTTACTCATACTATGTTCCTTTTTTTATTTAATAGTTAGACTAATATCACTTCAACTCCCTGCTTTTTAATGCATTCAATTACTTCCTTATTTGCTTGCGCCCCAGTAATCAAAATATCAATTTTATTTACTGGGCAAAAAAGCATGCCAGAGTTTGCTTTGGTATCGATCTTTGAGCTATCAACCACTACGACTAATTTTTCTGCTTTTTCTAATATCTGTTGTTCAGCAACAGCACTTAAAATTTCGCTTTTATAAAGACCTGTTGATGTTAATGTTTTTCCACTAGTAAACATCCATTTTGCGGCATAAGAATCGGTGATACTTGCAATAGGATTGAGTATGATATTTTGTGTTTTATTATATAACCCACCCATAATGATCACATTTTCATGGTCATGTTCAATCAAATAACACGCTAAAGGAAAATAATTAGTGATGATTGATACACTTTTTCCACAAAGTTCTCGCCCTAATAAAAATGCCGTTGAGCCACAATTAATCACTATATTTTCATCACTACCGCATAACTTAGCTGCTCGAATCGCAATCCGTGCCTTTTCGTGATAATGATCAGTATTGTTATTACCTATTGGGGCCCAAATTGGTTTCTGTTCTTCAAGACGCATAATGCCATTGCGTACTTTTTTGACACGACCATCTTGATCTAATTTTGTGATATCTCTTCGAGCGGTAGCGGGTGATATTGAAAAATGACTGATAAGTTCGGTCACTTTTAATTCACCTTTCTCGTTAACCAAAGCGACGATCTCGTTATGTCGCGTTAATTCATTCATTAAAATTCCTCATTTTAATTTGAGCACTTTTGATTATTTTGATAATAATTTTCATTATTAAAATTGTCAATTATCTTATTGTTTTTATTTGTTAATATTTATTTAATTTATTGATAATTATAAATATAGGTTTAAATTGATGTAGTTTTTTTTCATTATTATGTGAAGTTGATCACAGATATGGTTTCTGATTTTATAGAAAAGTGATCTCCATCAAAATAATCATAAATAATCATTGTATGATTTATTTTGATTATAGAATATAACAAGCGTTAATCAAGCCATCTTAATTTGATTAACAAAGTATAGGGTTAATTTAGCTCAAAGATTCACTCGACAGTGAACAACTATATAAAAAGGGCATTAGGAAAGTTTTATTATCGCTTTGTAAGCACGATATAAACTTCAAATTTTAAAAAAGCCCATAACCAATGAGAGGGGCATATGGAAGTAATCTATAACGTATTTTATATTTTTTATAGTCAAGTCATGACTAAAGCACCATTGTTACTCGGCTTAGTAACAATGTTAGGTTATTGTCTTTTACGCAAAGATATTACCACTATTTTGAAAGGAACCATCAAAACGATTGTTGGTTTTATGTTGTTACAAGTTGGCTCAGGTGTACTGGTTTCAACATTTAAGCCAGTGATTGCCAAATTGGCTGAGTATCACGGTATTAATGGATCGATTATTGATGTTTATGCTTCTATGATGACTGTAGAACATAATATGGGTGATAAATATTCTTGGGTAGGCTATGCCGTATTACTCGCATTGGCTATCAATATCCTTTTGGTCATTTTTCGCCGTATCACAGGTATTCGCACCATTATGCTAACAGGTCATATTATGTTCCAACAAGTGGGATTAATTGCCCTGTTTTATTTTCTGTTTGGTTACAGTATGTGGGAAACAATAATCTACTCTGCCATTATTACCGCATTATATTGGGGAATATTTTCTAATATGATGTTTAAATCTACAGAAGCTGTTACTGGAGGAGCGGGTTTTTCAATTGGTCATCAACAACAATTGGGGTCTTGGATCGCTGTTAAATTAGCACCTAAATTGGGCGATAAAAATGACACAGTTGATAATCTAAAATTACCTAAATGGTTACATATTTTTCACGATAGTATCGCTGCAACAGCGATTGTGATGACATTCTTTTTTGGCATCATCCTTCTTTCATTTGGTTTGGATAATTTGCAAACCATGTCAGGGTCAACCCATTGGACAATTTACATTTTAGAAACAGGTCTTAAATTCGCTGTCGCAATACAAGTCATCGTCGGTGGGGTCAGAATGTTTGTGGCTGAATTATCTGAAGCGTTTAAAGGTATTTCTGAAAAATTAATTCCTAATGCCGTATTAGCCATTGATTGTGCTGCAATTTATGCTTTTTCACCAAATGCAATGGTATTTGGTTTTATTTGGGGGGCATTAGGACAATTTTTAGCAATTGCCTTGTTACTTATATTTAAATCACCAATTATGATCATTCCTGGTTTTATACCAATGTTTTTCTCTAACGCAACTATTGGGGTATTTGCTAATCACTTTGGTGGTTGGAAAGCCGTCATGAAAATCTGTTTTGTTATGGGAATGATTGAGGTATTTGGTTCAGCTTGGGTCATTCATATCTTTGCAAAAAATGGCACTCCAATTGACTCTTGGATGGGGATGGCTGACTGGGCGATATTATTCCCACCTATTATACAAGGTTTATCTTACTCCCACTTATTTATCTATCTGATTATTGCATTGGCTTTAGTGTACATGTTCTTTGCCGCTAAACAATTACGCCAAGAGGAAGCAAACGCAAAAATTGAACCAGAACAAAATAATATTCATCAAGATGTTAATGAAAATGTTGTTGAAAAAATGGATGAAGTGGCAATAAGCGAAGGGCGAGCAGTACGAATCTTAGCTGTGTGTGGTAGCGGACAAGGTTCATCTATGATGATGAAAATGAAAATAGCTAATTATTTAGATAAGAAAGGCATTGCTAATGTCATGGATTCTTGCGCGGTGACAGATTACAAATCACGGTTACCTAATATTGACATTATTGTGGCGTCTAAACATTTAATTAACGAGATTGAAGTTAATGAAGGACAACATGCTTTAGGTGTCCAAAACATGTTAAATCCAAATACATTTGGTGAAGAACTTATTGAACTTATTAAAAAAGTGCTTGCTCAATAACGAATTGATTAAAAAAGGAGTACAACAATGGCATTGAAAGAATCATTAATTGAAAATAACTCTATTTTACTAAAAGCGGATGCATCAACTTGGCAAGAGGCGATCAAATTAGGTACAGATATGCTTGTTGCTTCCAAAGCGATTAACCCTTCTTATTATGATGCAATTATTAACTGTGTAAAAACAATGGGGCCTTACATTATTATTGCACCAAATTTTGCGATGCCTCATGCCAGACCGGAAGATGGTGTAAATCGCACTGCTTTTGCTTTAGTGACATTAAATTCTCCAGTCTATTTTGAAGGTGAAGAGCAACCTGTTGATGTGTTAGTTACCTTAGCAGGCAGTACCTCAGATGAGCATATGCAAGGCTTAATGGAAGTCACGCAAATATTAGATGACGAAGATAGCCCAACAGGTATCGATCTTGATAAGTTGAGAGCATGCAATAGCAAAGAAGATGTTTATGCTGTTATTGATAAGGCGTTATTAGGAGACTAATGTTATGTATCAAGCATTAAAAGAAAGAGTATTACAGGCTAACTTAACCTTACCTAAATACCATTTAGTCACTTTTACTTGGGGTAATGTTTCTGAAATCGACCGCGCTAAAGGTGTTATTGCTATCAAACCTTCAGGCGTTGAATACAACAACATGAAAATTGACGATATTGTGGTCGTGTCATTAACGGGTGAAATTATTGAGGGTAAATTAAATCCGTCTAGTGATACTGCAACCCATATAGAACTTTATAAAGCCTTTGAAAATATTGGTGGTATTGTTCATACACATTCTCGCTACGCAACCGTTTGGGCGCAAGCTGAATTAGATGTTCCTGCTTTGGGTACGACTCATGCCGACTATTTTTATGGTGATGTACCTTGTACTCGTCGTTTAACTGATAGCGAAATCAATACTGATTACGAAAAAAACACTGGTTTGGTCATCATTGAAGAGTTTAAACGAAGAGGCATTGATCCTACAGCGATGCCAGCAGCCGTTATTTCTGGACACGCTCCATTTTGTTGGGGAAAAAACGCTTCGGATGCTGTACATAACGCTGTGGTTCTTGAAGAAGTAGCCATGATGGCAATATCAACCAGACAACTTAATAAAACAATTAAAATTCAACAAACTTTATCTGATAAACACTATTTTCGTAAGCATGGAGCAAATGCTTATTACGGACAAAAATAGTATTTATAAGGGAGAAATAAAATGACAAAACCAAAATTACAAATTGCATTAGATCAAACAGAATTAGAGCCAGCTTTAGCGGTAGCCAAGAACGTAGCTGGATTTGTAGATATTATTGAAGTTGGAACCATTCTTGCCTTTGGCGCAGGTATTAATGGCGTAAAAACTTTAAGAGAAAAGTATCCAAACCATATTTTGGTTTGTGATTTAAAAACCACTGATGGGGGTGCTATTTTAGCAAAAATGGCTTTTTCGGCGGGTGCTGATTGGTTAACGGTTTCAGCTGCCGCTCACATTGCAACAATTGAAGCTTGTAAAAAAGTGGCTGATGAATTTGGGCGTGAAATTCAAATCGAACTTTATGGACATTGGACTTTTGATGATGCAAAAGCATGGCGAAAACTGGGTATCAAACAGGCAATTTATCATCGATCTCGTGATGCTGAATTAGCTGGTGTTGGTTGGGGTGAAGAAGATTTAACTAAAATGCGACAACTTTCTGATTTAGGTTTGGAACTATCAATAACAGGTGGCATTGTTCCTGAAGATATTCATCTGTTTGCGGGTATTAAAACGAAAGCTTTTATTGCTGGACGAGCTTTAGCCAATGAAAATGGTCAAAAAACTGCTCAAGACTTAAGAGAGCAGATTGCTAAATATTGGTAGGGTGCGTACTAACAGTCGGGAAATCGGCTGTTAGTTTTTTTACCTTAATATTATCGGATCTAAATTATGACAAATAATACAATCAATATAACCAGACAAACTCCATGTATGGGTATTTATGAAAAGGCACTACCTAATACACTTTCTTGGCAACAAAAAATGCTAGAGGCAAAATCTTTAGGATTTGATTTTATCGAACTTTCTATTGATGAGTCTGATGAACGTCAAGCTAGGCTTGATTGGTCTGATGAAGAAATCTATTCATTGCGTCATCTATGTGAAGAAAATGGCGTTTTTTTTCACTCAATATGTCTTAGTGCACATCGCAAATATCCGTTTGGTTCTGCTGATGCAACGATCAGAGAACACGCTAAAAGTATTATGTGTAAGGCTATTACCCTTGCTTATAAACTTGGTGTTAGAGTGATTCAACTTGCTGGGTATGATGTTTATTATGAGCCAGCTAACTTACAAACCCATCAACGCTTTATTGCCGGTATGCAATGGTGTGCAAAACAGGCAGAAAAAGCAGGTGTTATGTTAGCTGTTGAAATTATGGATACTAACTATCTAAATTCACTGAGTAAGTTTGAAATTTTAAAAGCCGAGATAAATTCACCTTATTTTATGGCCTATCCTGATGTGGGAAACATATCCGGTTGGAATTATGATGTTAGTACTGAGCTATTATTAAGTCGTAACCATATTGTTCAAATTCATTTGAAAGATACCTATAAAGTAAAACCCAATTATGCAGGACAGTTTAGAGATTTGGTGATTGGTGAGGGTGAGGTTGATTTTTCAGCAGTATTTAGAACACTTAAATCTATTGATTATTGTGCGCCATTAGTGATTGAAATGTGGGCAAAAGATAATCAGTGGAGAGAAAATATTATTACTGCCCAACAACGTTTAAAATCCATTGCTGGTCAAGCCGATTTTCCACTCTTTAACGCTTAGATTGAAGCATACAAATAAATTCTTATCTTATAATTTGCTTCATCATACTTTAAATGATGAAGCATTAATCCTGTTTTACATAATAATTCACCGAAAATAGCGCTGCTTATTAAGGTAATCATCTAAAAAATATAATGTTTTATACAAATTATCAATAATATAAGTTCTGATGATCATTGTTGATTAAAAAAGTCTTTGGTATTATTGTGAACATATTTTAGCTCAATATGACCTTTTAATGGCTCAATAGGACATTGCCGTTGAGTTTAATTTTTGTTGTTATCAAATTTTTTTAAAAAAGAGAGAATTGACTGATTTTGAGTATCAAAATGGAAAAATTAGCTTTTTTTAAGCTACCTTTTATTTTTATTGTACTATTTTTTTTCTGTAGTGCTTTTATTTTTATTATTAAATTTGGTATTACCTTTATATCAACCTTTCATGATTATAAATTCTTATGGGGTGTATTATATAAACTTGCTCCATATCAATTACTACGTTCAATCCCAGAATGTTTATTGTTATTCGGTATCTCAGCGATCAGTTTATATCGAGTTAATGTTCATCGAGTGACATTTAAAAATGTTACATTGTTAATTTTTAATGTCATTATTGTTTGTACAATTAGCTATTTTATCAATGCGATAGCTGAAGCTATTTTTGATAATGTATTAATCAACATGATTAATGTGGCTTCATGGTTATTTATTTTAGTCTTATGTATTATCCCCAGTTGTCTATTTTACTTATTTGCAGGATTATTTACCTATTTTTATATCAAAGTATTAAATAATCATTTTGATAAAAATAAACAGACTTTTGAACTGACTATAATCAACAGTACTAAAATTCATTTTATTTTGTTTTTAGTATTTTTCTTTTTTATTTTAATTGCTTTTCCTTCTTTTATTTTAGATGTCTTAGTACACAACAGTTACTATTTTATTTCATTTGGGAAGCATATTTTCTTACCAATTTGTTGTTATTTATTTAGTTTATTAGTTGTTATTTTGGTTAGTAAAAATATGTTTACCCAAATGTTTGTTGTATTACAAACGGATAGAATAATTAAGTGTGCCGTCTCCTTAAATATCATTATTTTTATTTTAAATTTTATTTTATGGAGAGTGGCCAATTGGTTAATTAATCATGCGTTATTACAAAATACAGCCCTAACATCCATAGTGATCATATTGTTAGGCTCTACATCATTTATTCTATCATGCTTAATGATTCGAAAATTAACTAAGTATTATTTTCATCCATCAATTAAATATCAGATTAATTTATAGTATTGGTTTTAACATTTGTTGTTGTTTTAAGAATGTATATATCTCTTGTTGCGATTTTAGTGTTCTAATATTTTGTAACATCTCAGATGCTTCTACATAATAGTGCCTTAAATAAGCAAGCCATTGTTTAATGCGAGCAGAATGATAAAGCGGTTTTACATCATCAATAGAAGAACTTGCATAGCGGATTAAAATTTCCAATACTTGCGACCAACTTAAGGCTGGTTGTTTGTTGCGGATCATATTGGCTAGATTGGGGATAGTTAAAATCCCTCGTCCTAACATAATGTCTTGCGTTTGACTTTGAGCAATGCATGTTTGTGCATCTTCAATAGAGAAAATTTCACCATTGGCAATTACAGGAATTGTTAGGTTTTGTTTGATTTTTGCTATTGTTTGCCAATCAATTTTATCCGCTTTATAGCCATCCTCTTTGGTTCTGCCATGAATTGCAATTTCATTAGCTCCAGCACATTCAATTGCATTGGCGATTTCATAGCAATGAGATTTATCTGACCAACCTAAGCGAATCTTAACGGATAATATTTCCGAGCGACCAATAGCTTGTCGAACTTGACTAACGATATTAAAAATTTGTTCAGGATATTGTAATAAATAAGCTCCTCCTTGACTGCCAACTACGGTTTTAGCGGGGCAACCAAAATTAATATCAATACCAAATGAACCAAGTTCAATCGCTTTTACTGCATTTTCTGCCATCCATTGTGGTGATTGACCAAGAATTTGCACTCGAATAGGGGTACCTGAAGCAGTCTTGCCTCCATTATGGAGTTCAGGACAAAGGCGATAAAAGGTGCGATTGGATAATTGATGATGCGTGACTCGCACAAATTCTGTTACACAATAATCAAATTGATTAATCTCAGTTAAAATTTGTCTTACTTGATAATCAAGTACCCCCTCCATTGGAGCTAAAATAATTCGGTTATTTTGTTTCATACTGTTTATTGGTCAGTTTGGTGATTACCACAGACAGGGCAATTTGCCTGCTTAGATATAGTAAATTGATTAAATTGCATGTTCATTGTATCAATCATCAATAATCGACCTGATAACGGGCGACCATAATGAGTAAGGATTTTTATTGCTTCTATGGCTTGCATTGAGCCAAACATACCAACTAAAGGCGCCATAACACCGGTTTCAACACAAGTAAGCTGATCATTCCCAAATAGACGACTTAAACAGTGATAACATGGTTCGTTAGATTGGTAAGTAAATACACTTAGCAAACCTTCCATTCGTATTGCAGCGCCTGAAACTAAAGGTTTCTTTTCTTGAAAACAACAGCGATTAATCTGTTCACGGGTAACTAAGTTATCTGTACAGTCAATAACAATATTATGTTGCTTAATAAGTGAAATAAGATCGCTGTCCTTTAGTTGCTGATTAACCGTTTCAATCACTATATTGGGATTTATATTGGTTAAAGCGTGTTTAGCCACATCAACTTTATTTTGATTAATTGATTTATGGGTATATAAAATCTGACGATTTAAATTTGAAGCCGATATGGTATCAAAATCATTTAAAGTTAACTTACCAATGCCTGATGCAGCTAAATAGAGAGAAACTGAACAACCTAATCCCCCTAATCCAATAATTAATACTGCACTATTTTTTAAAATTTGCTGCTTTTCAATGTCGAAACCCTGCAAAGTTATTTGCCTGTCATAACGAAACAATTCTTGATCGGTAAGCGTTAACATATGAAGTGATTATTGTTGTTGATAATGAAGTGGGTAGTATAACAAAAACTTGGCACAAGGTTGTGCCAAGTTTTAAACTTTATTTGTCAAAACCAGATAGGAATTTTAAATATTCCTCTTTTGTCATAAGAGGTTTGTAATTTGTCATGAGTGTTTGAGCGGTTTGAGCGTCATCATATAGCAGGTCAATAATTGTACAAGCCATCATTTGTGCAGGGCGTATATAAGCCATCTCTTCATCAAATACGGTGTAATCTTTACCATGTAAAATCCCTCTAACCGAACCAATCCAAGGATGACTTACTGGCATAATATGTGATAAATCACCCGTATCTGTACTTCCTGTCATATGCGGTGCGATTGAAACGTTTTCTTCACCAATTAAATTTTCAGCGTTTTGTTTTAAAAGATCATTAAGGGTTGAATTATTATGTAACGGTAAATAACCTGGTAAATCTTTAATTTCACAAGTTGCACCAACAGCCATTGCGCCAGCTTTTAACGCTTGATTAATTCTTTCATTGGCATCAATCATGGCTGGAACATTGCCCGCTCGTACATAGCTTTCCATTCTTACATCGCTTGGTACAACATTCACTAAATCACCGCCTTGGGTAATAATTGGATGGAATCGAATGTAATCTTTTTCTTGAAATGTTTCACGAATAGCATGCACGCCCATCATTCCCATCATTGCGGCATTTAAAGCATTTACTCCTGCGTGAGGGGCTGCTGCAGCATGGGCTGCTTCACCTTTATATTTAATTAACTTACCGATAAAGCCATTACTTGTTGTTGAAATTTCTATAAAACCGTCTTGGCGTTCATTTGGTACACTCGTTAAATGTATCTGCAATGCCATATCAATATCATCAAAATCACCACGTGAAATTAACTCTGGTTTACCGCCAATGTATTTGATTTTACCTTCTTCAATTAATCGATTGCGATAGGTTATTTCAACATATTCTTCTGCTGGGACTGCAAATGGTACCACATCACCGGCTAAAAATTGCATCGCACCTGAGTCAATTAATCCCATAGTAACCGCCATCATATTAGCGATTTGCGCATTATGACCACAACAGTGAGCTGCTCCTGATGTCTCATCGGCAGCAGGGTGGTCGGCACAAATAATTGCATCAAGTTCTCCAATAACTGCGACGCTGTATTTGCTTCCTTTACCGCCTTTAAGACGACCTTTAACCCCTGTGAGCGCTAATTTATTTTTAAAAGGAACACCCAATTTTTCAAAAGCATCTTCTACTTTTTTAGCCGTTTTGTGTTCTTTATAGCCAAGCTCTGGTTCGGACCAAATCGCTTCAGCAATCGATTTGATGTCTGCTTTTCGGTTTGCAATCGCGTTACAAACTTTTTTCTTTAGTTCATCTTTAGTCATAAATTAAATCCTTATCTAAATTAGATAACGCCTTCCCAATGCAAAGTGACTTGAGCAATTAAGGCTGCAAAAATAAACGTACCCGAAAACACAGCCAAAGATACGGGAATAATGCGCCAAGAGATATTTTTAAATAGTGCAAGATCTTTACCTATGGCGAGTCCTGCATAAGCAAGTACTGGTGTACAGACTGCAAGTAGCGAAACTTGATCTGTAATTGCAACCAATTCTGTATGGTATGGAAATATTGGTGAGGAAACTACGGCTGCAACAACCGATACCCATAAAATTACTGGAAATTTTTCAAGTCCGGGTAACTTACTTAGTAAAAATCCTATAATAGAGATAACAGCTAGCACAGCTAATGCTTCAAGTGATGAAATAATATCAATTTTATAACCCACACTGTTTCCAGCAGCCATAATAATGGCGACTAAAATAAGTACAAAAATTGTTTCTAAAATCTTCATTGCTGGATCCTTATTTATTGCGTCGAAGACGGGCTAACGTGTTATACATAAAAGAAGCAAAAGGTAAAGAAAAGAGCGTATAAATATATATACCAACCATACTAGACATTAAATTTGCTGTTGATGCATAAGCTTTAATATTTTCTGATAAATCTGGATATAAATCACTTATCGGGGCAAGTGATGCCGCCATCATACTTCCACTTCCTACGCCGGCCCCCATGGCTAAAGCATAAGGATGAAGAATATTCAAATGAGCCATTATACTAGCAAGAATACTCATCCAAATTGCACCATAGAGAGTGCCACATATATACATAGCCATTACACCACGACCTTCTGGTGAATCTAAACCATATTTATCTGCTACAATGGCTATATTGGGTTCGCGAGCAACAGAATAAGTTGCCCCAACAGCCTCTCGTTTCATACCTAATAGCATTGCTAGTGGCAACCCGAGTAAAATTGTTCCAGCAAAATGACCTAATTCTTGAAAAATTAGAGCTAATTTAGCATCTTCTAAAATCATATCAATTTGGGGGCCTACCGCTACACCAAGTTTTGCAACAAGTAGCATTAATGTAACCATCATAACGATACTTGCATTTTGCATATTTTTATTGGTGAGTATTTTAAGCTTTGGCAAGCTAATAATTCCGCCAAAAACCATCGCATATAACATTGGGTAAACGGCAATAATCCATATCGATTGCTTGCCGATAAGTTCACAACTAACTACTACTAAAAGTGCAATTATATGCAATTTAAAGTCTCGTAAAACTTCCATTCCTGCTCCTTTTTTTAATTGTTATCTTTTTATATTAACGTTGCCCCTAAGGTATTTTGAAAGTGTTTTAAAGCCCATTGATGGCCAATAGGATCAAAACTTGCAACTGCATTTTGATGAATAACTATTTTATAACCTAAGTTATAGGCATCTACGGCTGTATGCAAAATGCAAATATCCGTACAAACACCAATTAAATGGATTTCGGTAATATGTCTTTCGCGTAAACGTAGATCGAGATCTGTACCACAAAATGCTGAGTAGTGGCGTTTGTTGATCCAGTATATATTGGTTGAATTTTGATATCTTTGATAAAGTTGATGTAATTCACCGAATAATTGTTGTCCAACAGTTCCAACAATATTATGAGGTGGAAAAAGTGAATTTTCAGGGTGATATTCATCCGACGGATCGTGGGCGTCAATTGCAAAAACAATAAATTGATTATTTTTAATAAATGAGTTAGTTATGTTTAACATTTCTGATTCAATTTGTTGACCGGCTAAGCCCGTAGTTAAAGCGCCATCATCCGCAATGAAATCATTCGTGTAGTCAATTGAAATTAAAGCTTTCATATCAAGTTAATAATATTTAAATAATACTTAAGCTTATTAATAAATATTTGATATTACAAGTTAATAAAACAAACATTTTTCAAGCACAACTAAATAATCCGAATTTAGATTAATTATCTTATTGAATTTCAATAAAATTATAAAAAGACATATAAAGTAAAATTATTATCATAAACTGAGTATAAATAAAATAAATAGCGATTATTTTAAAACATAGTCTTTATACCCTGATAAATTGCTCTATAATAATTATTATTTTCGACAATTGTACACAGGATATATTTAATGAGAACAATTTATTGCGGACAATTAAACGCAAGTTATGTTAATCAAGAAGTTACACTATGTGGATGGGTTAATAAACGCCGAGACTTAGGCGGAATGATTTTTATTGATATGCGTGATCGTGAAGGAATTGTGCAAGTTTTTTTTGATCCTGATTATCCGCAAGCATATCAATTAGCTGGCGAGTTACGCAATGAATTTTGTATTCAAATTAAAGGAAAGGTAAGAGCCAGACCTGAAGGTCAAATTAATAAGGATATGGCAACCGGTGAGGTTGAAATTTTAGCGACCGAACTTACTATTTTCAATCGTAGTGATGTATTACCTCTCGATTTTAATCAAAATAATAGTGAAGAACAGCGTTTAAAATATCGATATATAGATTTACGCCGCCCAGAAATGACCTCAATCTTTAAAACTCGTGCACAAATTACCGCATTTGTTCGTTCATTTATGAATGAGAATGGTTTTTTAGATATTGAAACTCCTATGTTGACCAAGGCTACACCAGAGGGTGCTCGCGACTATTTGGTACCGAGTCGAATCCATAAAGGTGAATTTTATGCATTGCCACAATCACCGCAATTATTTAAGCAATTGCTTATGATGTCTGGGTTTGATCGTTATTATCAAATTGTTAAATGTTTTCGTGATGAAGATTTACGTGCCGATCGTCAGCCAGAATTTACACAGATAGATGTTGAAACTTCATTTATGACAGCCGAACAAGTGCGTGAAATCATGGAAAAAATGATACGCGAACTTTGGTTACATGTTAAAAATGTTGATTTAGGTAAATTCCCAATTATGACTTTTAGCGAGGCAATGCGTCGTTATGGTAGTGATAAGCCAGATCTACGTAATCCGCTTGAAATTATCGATGTGGCTGATTTGGTCAAAGATGTCGATTTTAAAGTATTTTCAACTCCAGCAAATGATCCAAAAGGTCGAGTAGCATTGCTTTGCGTGCCAAATGGTGCTCTATTAACACGTAAACAGTTAGATGAATATACTCAGTTTATTTCTGTTTATGGTGCAAAAGGTATGGCTTGGATCAAAGTCAATGAACGCAGTAAAGGTTTAGAAGGTGTACAAAGTCCAATCTCTAAATTCTTTAATGAATCACAAATGGAAGCGTTGTTAAACCGTGCTAATGCGAAAGATGGTGATATTTTATTATTTGGTGCTGATAGCTATAAAGTTGTTAGTGATGCATTAGGTGCATTACGCTTGAAAGTTGGCAAGGATTTAGGCCTCACAGATGAAAACAAATGGGCGGTACTTTGGGTCGTTGATTTCCCTATGTTTGAAGAAACAGATGAAGGTTTAAGTGCTATGCATCATCCTTTCACATCACCAAAAGATTACACACCTGAAGAGTTAATTAACAATCCTCAAAATGCTATGGCAAATGCTTATGATATGGTAATCAATGGCTATGAAGTCGGTGGAGGATCGGTACGTATTCATCGCAGTGAAATGCAACAAGCGGTATTTTCAATATTAGGAATTGGTGAACAAGATCAACGTGAAAAATTTGGTTTCTTACTCGATGCATTAAAATATGGTACACCACCTCATGCAGGTTTAGCTTTTGGGTTAGATAGATTAAGTATGTTGCTCACAGGAACAGATAATATTCGCGATGTAATTGCATTTCCTAAAACAACAGCGGCGACGTGTTTGCTTACTGATGCGCCAAGTCCAGCAAATTCTGCTGCATTAGTAGAACTTGGTATTGAAGTGGCTAGAAAATAACGATATTTTGATGCGAGAATATAAAAAACCTGAGTCGGTTCTGGTGGTGATTTACTGCCAGACAACCAATCGTTACCTTATGTTACAACGCAAAGATGATCCATTATTTTGGCAATCAGTAACGGGTAGCATGGAAACAGATGAATTGCCACGTCAAACAGCAATTCGTGAAGTTTTGGAAGAAACAGGCATTGATATTATAAAGGAAAATCTTGAACTAATTGATGCTAACCATACGGTTGAATTTGAGATTTTCCCACAGTTTCGACATAGATATTCGCCAGAAGTTAAGATAAATAAAGAACATTGGTTTTATTTACCTCTTGCTAAAGAAGTAATTCCAGTTCTAACCGAGCACTTAGCTTATCAATGGCTGACTATGGGTGATGCAGTTAACCTAACCGCGTCGCCTAATAATAGTCAGGCTATTTGTAAAATTAACAACTTTCTTAAATTGAGTTAAGAGGTAAAAAATGAAATTAAGCCAGTATATCATTGTATTTTTTTGTTTATTTTTTTCAATAACGTGTAGTTATGCCGAAGTTAAAATTGAAAAATGTAAAACAAATGATAGTGATTATATTATTTTTGATGAATATGATTCTCAAATTGCTGAAAAAATAATTGATTATAAACTACATAACCAACCAGAAAAGCGAGAAAGTAGTATTATTAAAATATTTGCGAATGAAAATAGTGATGATCGTAATTATTGGTTAGCTTCTTTCCAATTTGATGATCAAACTCAACAATATCTTTTTTACCAAGTTGAACCCGACACATTTATCGAAATTGATAAAAACCAATTTGAAGCTTTACTACCTAAAATTGTAGAGTGTAATCAAAATCAACAAACACCCATTTACAGTGAAAATTTTGATGAAGACTAATTGCGATTAAAAAGATAACCACTTTAAGGATTAAAAGGTACCTTTGGATATGATCTACAAAAGATCAATAAGTAATAGAGAGTGATAATAATGAACTTTCCTGATTTTCGTGAATTTTTAGATTATCTTGAACAACAAGGCGAATTAAAAAGAATTACTTATCCTGTTAATCCTTATCTTGAAATGACAGAAATTGTCGATCGGGTATTACATAATGAAGGGCCAGCCTTATTGTTTGAAAATCCGATTGGTTATGATATGCCAGTCTTGTGTAATTTATTCGGTACGGCTAAACGTGTGGCTATGGGGATGGGACGCGAAGACACTTCGGCTTTGCGTGAAATTGGGGAATTGTTAGCGTTCTTACGTGAGCCCGAACCACCTAAAGGCATTCGCCAATTTTTTAATGTATTACCTAAATATAAACAAGTCTTAAATATGCCAGTTAAACAACGATCGTCAGCACCCTGTCAAGAGGTGGTCTTTGAAAATGATGAAGTTGATTTAACGCGTTTACCCATTATGCACTGTTGGCCCGAAGATGTTGCACCTTTATTATCTTGGGGATTGACTATTACCAAAGGTCCTTATAAAGATCGACAAAATGTCGGTATTTATCGCTTACAGCTCTTGGGTAATAATAAATTAATTATGCGCTGGTTATCACATCGTGGCGGTGCGCTGGATTTTTCTGAGTGGCAACAAGCACATCCTAATGAAAAATTTCCAGTTAGCGTAGCCATTGGCGCTGATCCTGCGACCATTTTAGCTGCGGTCACACCCGTACCCGATACTTTACCTGAATATGCTTTTGCAGGATTGTTACGGGGTAAACGAACAGAAGTAGTTAAATCATTATCCAACGATTTGGATGTACCAGCAACGGCTGAAATTATTCTTGAAGGTTATATTGACCCCAATGAGTTAGCACAGGAAGGCCCTTATGGTGATCATACTGGTTATTATAATGAAATTGAACAATTTCCCGTCTTTACTGTAACTCATATAACACATCGTAAAGATGCGATTTATCATTCAACTTATACTGGGCGACCACCTGATGAACCTGCAGTCATGGGACTTGCATTAAATGAAGTGTTTATTCCAATTTTGCAAAAACAATTTCCTGAAATTGTGGATTTCTATTTACCACCGGAAGGATGCTCATATCGTATTGCTATTGTCACTATAAGAAAGCAATATCCTGGGCATGCCAAGCGTGTCATGATGGGCGTATGGTCTTATTTACGTCAATTTATGTACACTAAATTTGTGATTGTTTGTGATGATGATATTAATGCTCGAGATTGGAAAGATGTCATGTGGGCGATTTCAACACGTATGGATCCACATCGTGATACGACTTTTATCGACAATACTCCGATTGATTATTTAGATTTTGCTTCACCTATTTCTGGGTTGGGTTCTAAAATGGGGTTAGATGCAACCAATAAATGGGTAGGTGAAAGCAGTCGAGAGTGGGGGAAAATAATAAAAAAAGATCCCAAAATTGTTGCCCATATTGATGAAATTTGGGACAAACTTGGAATATCATGAATTAAATATTGCAAGTGAAAAATAATTATAGTTAAAATTAGATACTGTAGATAAATGAATCAATAAAATAAAAACTATTTTTTTTTAGATGGTTATGTATAATTATCGACCATGGCATGGTAATAAAAAAATTATGAAAAAATTTCAAATCTTATTAGTACTAGTTTTATCCATTTCTTATGGTGCTTTGGCAAATGAAACTAAAGTGCAATCAGATACGGATCTACAAGTTGCCGAACCTGGGGCATTGATTCCATCTTTGCGTGTATCTGCAGAAAATGGGAATGCTGAGGCACAATATTCTCTGGGTACTATTTATAAACAAGGATTAGGTGTTGAAATTAGCGATATCAGAGCATTATTTTGGTATAAAAAAGCCGCAGAGCAAGGTTTAGCGAAAGCACAAAATAATTTGGCCTATATGTATCAAAACGGTTTGGGAACCGTTGCTGATCTATATGAAGCGTTCAAATATTACAAACTCGCTGCAGATCAAGATTATGCATTGGCCAAATATAATTTAGGCTTAATGTATAAAAATGGTGAAGGCACCGACAAAAATCCATCAAGTGCGGTTAACTACTTTGTTGAAGCAGGTAATCAAGGTGTTTTAGATGCTTATCTAAATCTAGGCATTATGTATTTTTTTGGTGATGGTGTCCAACAAGATCGTATGCTGGCTGCCGATTGGTTCAGTAAAGCTGCGACAGAAAGTAATCCAGAAGCCCAATACTATTTGGGATTGATGTCAGAACATGGTGATGGGTTGACTAAAGATTATGTCGCGGCTATCTATTTTTATACTCAAGCAGCTACACATGGTCATGTGCTTGCCATGTATAATTTAGGTATCATGTACGCAACGGGTACGGGTACTAAACCTGATAATGTACAGGCTGCAAATTGGTTTACTAAAGCTGCGGAAGCCGGTAATGCTGATGCTCAATATAATATTGGGGTTATGTATGATGTAGGTGGAGGCGTTTCAAAAGATATTGCAAAAGCCATTGAATGGTATATCAAAGCGGCTGAACAGGGTAGTGTTGATGCCCAATATAATCTTGCTATTAAATATTTAGATGGTGAAGGAACAGAAAAAAATATTAATAAAGCGATATATTGGTTTACTAAAGCGAGTGAGCAAGGTGACCAAGATGCTAAAGTTTATTTAGATGAATTATTAGAAAAATAAAAAGAGCAATTGCTCTTTTTATTTTTTCCTGCTTTTAACTATCCTGAGTTACGCATACCTGCAGCAATACCAGAAATAGTGATCATTAATCCTTGTTCAACGTTACTATTTTCAGCCTCATTTCGATTACGCGAACGACTTAATAATTCAGCCTGTAATAGATTTAGTGGCTCAATGTAGGTATTACGCAATGCAACAGATTCTGCAATCCAGGGTAGATCAGCCATCAAGCTGATATCATCGGTGATAGTAAGTACCGTGTTGATATCTTGAGTTAATAGGTTTCTTAACTCTTCTCCCAATGGCCACAAGGCTGGATCGACAAGCCTTTGCTCATAATATTCATGGATATTTGGTGCTGCTTTAGCATATACCATTTCGAGCATACCTAAACGTGCATTAAAGAAAGGCCAATTATGATACATGTCTTTAAGTAGATTTTTGTTACCTGCTTCAATAATTTGTTTAAGTGCTGTTCCTGCACCAAGCCAAGAGGGAACCATCAAACGATTTTGTGTCCAAGCAAAAATCCATGGAATAGCTCTTAAACTTTCAATACCGCCACCTGTTCGTCTTTTTTGTGGACGAGAACCGAGTGGTAATCTACCTAATTCAGTTTCTGGCGTTACCGCTCTAAAATAATCAACAAATTCAGAACGTTCACGAATGTAACTGCGGTAACAACGACAAGAGATATCAGACATTTCGTCCATAATATCTCGCCAGTCCTGTTTAGGTTCAGGAGGTGGTAATAAATTCGCTTGCAAAATGGCTGATGCGTATAACATCAAACTACTGAGAGCCACTTCAGGCAAACCGAGTTTAAAACGAATCATTTCACCTTGTTCGGTGACTCGAAGTCCTCCTTTTAATGATCCTGGTGGTTGTGACAATAATGCAGCATGTGCAGGCGCACCCCCACGACCAATTGAACCACCACGACCATGAAATAAAACTAAATTAATATTATATTTTTCGAATAATTTAACTAACTCTTCTTGTGAACGATACTGAGCCCATGATGCAGCAAGCGTTCCAGCGTCTTTAGCTGAATCAGAATAGCCGATCATAACCATCTGCTTACCATGAATCTTTTCGCGATACCATGGAATATCAAGCAGTTTTTGCATAACGGTCTTAGCATTATTTAAATCGTCTAAGGTTTCAAATAATGGTGCTACAGGAATCACTTTTTGACAGTCAACTAT
This sequence comes from Gilliamella sp. W8136, assembly GCF_016101285.1. Classification (NCBI taxonomy): domain Bacteria; kingdom Pseudomonadati; phylum Pseudomonadota; class Gammaproteobacteria; order Orbales; family Orbaceae; genus Gilliamella; species Gilliamella sp. W8136. The sequence goes on along the minus strand of NZ_JACFQU010000006.1, from coordinate 130,560 downwards.
TTTTAATAGTAAGTAAACAGCCAAGATATCTGAAGGTGCTTTGGCCATTGAGATCACATATGAAGCAATGGATTCTTCACCTGCTTTTTTAATAACTCGACAGGTATCCAAAACTTCTTGAACCATTTCATTTGGTTGCCAATGGTAAGGTAACAGTGGACGATTTGATTGCAGTTCAGTTAACAAAAAAGTTTGTTTTTCTTCTTCTGACCACTCAGCATAACTGCCTAAGTTAAGTTCTTTGGTTAATGCATCCAGCGCTTCAGTGTGCACGGAACTATCTTGACGAATGTCTAATCTAACCAGTTGTAGACCAAAACTTTTTATACGTCGTAAAGTATCAAGCAATGGTCCGTGTGCAATCGTTGACATGCCATTTTCGATTAATGATTCATAACACGTATAGAGTGGCATCCATAATTGTTCGTTTTTAATTAAAATATCCGCTGGAGGTAATACTTGTTCATTATTTAATAATGACACTATAAAACTGTGGGTTTTTACTAAACGTGCGCGCAATTGTTTCATTACCGCGCGATAAGGTTCAGTTGCTGTTTTATTATTTTCATCTAATAGATCAATGACAGATTGACTGCACTCAGTCATGGATAATTCACGAACCAGAATTTGAATATCCGCTAAAAAAAGCTCAATTGCTTTTAATCTGGCTTGCAACATGACTTTTTCAGTCACTTTTGCTGTTACATTAGGGTTGCCATCGCGATCACCGCCCATCCACGAAGTAAATTTAATTGGAACGTGCTCAACAGATAATTGTTCATTAAATGCATCGACTAACTGATCATTAAATTCACGCAAGAAAAGTGGTACACCTTCCCAAAGACTATCTTCAATAACCGAAAAGCCCCATTTAGCTTCATCAAGTGGTGTTGGTCTTTTTTTACGAATCTCATCAGTGTACCATGCTTGACAAACTAACTGTTTTAAACGGCGCATAATTCGCTCTATTTCATAATCAGCTAAATCGTCATGATCAAGTTGCGATAAACAGTTATTAATCGCAGTGTACGTATTTATCATAGTTCGACGATTGATTTCTGTAGGGTGTGCAGTTAACACAAGTTCAATCGAAAGGTCATTAATGGCTTGAGTAATCGTCTGATTTGAGAAGTTAAGATTTTTTAACGTACTAAATAGTTCTGTCATTTTTTTGGGGCTGCTTGATGCTTCACCATGAGGGGATATTCCATAATATTCTGCCGCGGTGTTAACTAAATTCAAGAACTGATTAAATGCACGCGCCACATGTAATAAATCTTCATCGTTAAGATTTTCAATGAGTTTAAGTAATTTATTATGAGCTTGCTGATTACCTTGTTGAGCTGATTTTGATAATTGTCTGATTTGTTCAACTAAATCAAAAGTATCATTGCCTGCTGCCCGTTTAATTGCATCACCTAGTAAAGTACCTAGCATATTGACGTTGCTTCGCATAGAGGAATATTCACTGTTCATTATCTTCTCGTTTTTATCTTTATTAAGTCAAAACAAACTTTAAGCTGCCTAATGAGCATGACAATTTAAAGGTGTTGGGATAAATGTTAGTTAATGTGCTTAACTTATACACTTTATAACAATACTATATTGAATTTAAATCATAAAATTTTATAATTTTTATTTTTTTTAAGGTTTTAATTATATTTGTCATATTTTATTGATTGATAAAAACAAAATTTTCTATCATTTTTTAACCAAATTGCATTTTTTTATGTTTGTTTTCTGTTAACACAATGTCAGCAAACTGTATCTTGATATGATTTGGGTATATACTAACAAAACTATAAATGCATATTGGATTATTATTTGATGCTTATTGTTTTCTATATTGCGTCGATTATTGCGGTGTTTGCCGGTATAAAAGCAATTAGTTGCTTACGTGTTGATAAGGCTCTTTTGTACTTTATGGTTTCACTTTTTTCTTCGGCCTTAATATTTATTTTGCTTGATGCCTATTTTTCTGTTGTTTTATACATTCTATTATTTATTGCTGGCACAGTGACTTTGTTTTTATCTGTTGCCATTGTATTGCGAATTCGTATAGATAATGTTGAAAATAGGAAACGAGGTATCAGCCCTAAAATTTGGTTAGGGCCTTTAGTCTTAGCATTTATTTTACTCGTTGTCCTTATTTATGGTGTAGTTAGTACTGACTATTCACAGCTCAACGAGTCGCATGAATTGATGCACGAAATGTCAGTATATGCTTACATTTTGATATCTGAACTCGCTGGTTTTTTATTATTAGGTGCAATTGTGATCTCTTATCATTTTATGCATCGACTCTTGTCGGAGAAGTAATATGATTCCTCTTATGTATAGCCTTATTCTTGCCTCAATTTTATTTGTGATAGGTTTATTAGGGGTAATGATTCGACGTAATCTCTATTTTTTGTTACTAAGCCTTATGATTATGAATAATGGTGCTATTGTTGCATTAGTTTCTGCAGGTAGCTATTGGCAACAATCGGAAGGAGAACTCCTTGCTATTTTAGCGGTGATTACTGTATTAGCTCAAGCCTGTGTAGGACTTGCGTTGCTTACGAAATTAATTTATCGCCGAAAAATCTTTAACATTGATTCATTGAGTGAAATGAAAGGATGAATTTACTTTACTTAACTATTATTATTCCCTTGCTGTCTTTTTTATTGCTAGTTTGCTTGGGTAGACATCTTCGACCGATTAATGTCATGATTATCGGTTTTAGTACAATGCTAATAACAAATCTTATTACTATGTTTACCTGTATTGATTTTATAAAAAACACAGTACCGGATATGTTGTTAGTGTACAGCAGACCATTATGGACTTGGTTTTCAGTTGGGGATTTTGTCGTACCTTTATCATTAACATTAGACGGTTTATCGTTAACTTTCTTAGTGATAATTGCCTTTTTGGGATTACTAATTTATTTCTTTGCGGCAAGTTATTTAACATCAAAAAAAGATGTTTATACTTTTTATGCCTATAGCAATTTATTAATCGCGAGTATGTTAACCATTATATTGGTTGATAATCTATTGGTTATGTTAATTGGTTGGGAGGGTGTGAGTATAAGTACTTACTTACTTATTGGCATCTATTATAAACAATTGCGCAATGGTTATGCTGCCGTTAAAGCTTTTGTGCTTATGCATTTAACGGATATCTTTTTAATCATTGGTGTATTTTTACTTTATCAAACTTTAGGTACTTTAAATATACGTGATATTTTAACCCAAGCTCATGATAATTTAGCGATTGATTCCGATATTATCTTTTGGATCACATTGATGCTATTTTTGGGTGCCATTAGTAAGTCTGCTCTTTTTCCAATGCAATCTTGGTTTGTCGAAACAACATTAGCGCCAATGCCTGCAGTAGCTTTAATGCAATCATCTACTGTCATATTATCTGGTGTATACTTGATTTTAAGATTAAGTAACTTGTTTATCATGTCTAGTGATACGTTAGACATCATGACTATTTTCGCTTCGTTGACAATCTTATTTGCAAGCTCAATCGCCTTAGTACAAAGTGATGTTAAACGAATTATAACATATATTAATTTAGCTCAAATTAGTTATTTGTTTTATGCTTTTGCAACTCAAAGTTGGTGGTTATCGCTTAATTGTTTAATTAATTATGTTATAACCAGTACTTTATTAATTTTAGCATCGGCAATATTACTCAAAAAATGTCAAGGTGAGCGAAATATTAATAAACTCGGCGGACTTGCAAAATCATTTCCAGTTCTCTATGCCATATTTTTGATTATTATGTTATCGTTAAGTGCGATTCCTTGGATTTCAGCTTCATTTTATATTAAAGGTGATATTATTTGGGGATTAATGATAAAAGAACATTTAATGGCAGGAACGATAGGTTTATTAGGTATTTTGCTATCGAGTTTAAGTATTTGGCGCCTAATTTTTATGGTCTTTTATCATAAACCAAAAATTGCTGAATTTGCGAAAACTAAATGGATTAGTTATTGTCCAATCTTTATCTTACTGATATTTACAACGGCCATTTTTATCTATTTCCCAATACCGGCTCAAAATATTATTCCAATTGCCAAACTGGATACTAATAGTCTGTTATCGTTTCAATTATTGTTAGCAGCAGTAACCATATTAAGCTTTGTTATTGCTTATATTTTTTATGCACACCCAAATAGTGAAGTGCAAGAGGTATTAAATACGCCAATCGTTAAATTTATCGTAAGATTATGTAATTGTGATTGGCGATTTGATTATTTACTGAATATCATTTTTGTAAAACCTTATGTGTATTTAGCGAACATGCTTAAAAAAGATCCACTGGCGATATGGGACAATTGGATTATGTTGGGCATAAAAAAAATAAACTCATATATTGTCAGCTTAGAAAATGGGCATATTCGATGGTATATGGTATCTATTGTTATAGGTAGCATTATTATATTAATGTTACTGGTTTTTATTTAATAAAGGTGTAATCACTCATGTTGTTATGGCTTGTTTTTTTACCTGTTATAGGTGGATTTATTAGTTGGTTATGCCATGTATTTTTATTGCGGATTGTAAGATCCTCTCGAATGGTATCGCGTTGGTATCAATTACCGATGATTATTGCTTTCATGTCCATTTTTATAACTTTATTGTTATCACTTAGCTTATGGCAAGAAGGGATAACTGTTTTACAGCAAGGCAATAATTGGAAAGAAGAAGTTAATATTGAGTGGATTCCTTTGCTTAATATTCACTTTCATTTAGTCTTAGATGGCTTATCCTTAGTTCTAATTACCTCAACTCTATTTATTGTGTTACTAACGATTGGTTATTCAAGTAAAGAAAGCCCTAACAATTTTGGTTTATTTTATTTATGCATTTTATTTATGACTTCTGCCATTATGATGTTATTTGTCATAACCGATCTATTTTTAATGTTCTTTTTTTGGGAAGCAGTGGCAATACCGATCTATTTCCTAATTTCTTTATGGGGAAGGCGAGACTCAAATTCTCAATTACGTTTTAATGGAGCAAGTAAATTTTTAATTTATACACAAATTAGTAGTTTACTGATGTTAATTTCAATTGTTTCATTGGCTTTAATTAATTGGACTTTATCTGGCCATTGGACATTTGATTACCAAGAACTAACCAAAACACCTATTTCAAGTTACACTGAATTTATGTTAATGTTAGGTTTTTTAGCTGCCTTTATTATACGTATTCCGTTTGTACCTTTTCATAGCTGGTTTATTGATGCGCACATTGAATCATCAACTACAGGTTCAATGATGATAAGCGGATTATTACTCACAACCTCGACATTCGGTTTGTTACGTATTGTTATTCCGCTCTTTCCTAATGCTTCAGTTATGATTATGCCGTTAATTATGATAATGGCACTTCTTACGGTTATCTATTCGGCATTACTGACATTTATTCAAACCGACATTAAAAAATTAATTGCTTATGTACATATCGCTTTAATGGGATTTGTAACTGCAATTATCTATAGTGGTTCTGTTATTGCTTATCAAGGCATTGTAATACAAATGATTGCTATTAATTTAGTTATCGTTGGCATGTTCATGATTAGTGGCTTGTTAGTAGAATGTTATTCAACACGCAACATTAATCAATTTACGGGTCTTAAACAACAAGTACGCTATATCTCTTCTTTTACCTTATTTTTTATGTTAGCAATTTTAGGTATTCCGGGCACAGCTAATTTTGTTGGAAATTATATGATGTTGCTTGGCAGTTATTCATCATTTTCATCTTATACAATTTTGCTTGTTGTTGGTCTATTACTATTGTCTATTTCTTTTATTATTCGGATGCAACCTATATTTTATGGCATTGTTGAAAAAAACTGTGTAACAAAGCATCAACTTGATAAAAGAGATATTTTGTTACTTGCTAGTGTATTTATTGTACTTGTCTTTATTGGCTTATATCCGCAAATAGTTTTAGATATGTCTTATTCAGTGGTGAATCAAACACAGCAAAATATAACTGCAGAACGAGTAGGAGAGTAATAACTTATGATAGCATTATCGCCTATATTTATAATAAGCTTGACTATCATTGTTTTGCTTATCTTATTAGTTTTCTTAAAAATAAATACAAAAACATGCGCCTTGATAACCATATGTGGTTTAGGATGTGCGTTAGCCTGTGCTATTACCATTGGCTACAATATTTCATCTAGCACCCAAATGATTACTAATATTAGTAATGATAATATGCAAATGTCAGACAATTCTGATTCTGATGCATCAACTCAAGACGCTGCGCTTTCAAATGAAAAAACTATTGCAGTAGATGCTGTTCCAACTGAAACTGGTGCCTCGTCTAATGAAAATAGTGTTAATTCGCAAGTTGATACCAAGACCGAAAATAATAATACCGAAATTAATACTAATTCAGGAGCCAACACTAATACTGAAGCTAGTACTAACATTAAAAGCGAAACGAATACTCATTCAGAAACCAATACTAATACTGAAGCAAATACTAACATTAATAGCGAAACTAATTCAAAAACCAACACTAATACTGAAGCTAGTACTAACATTAAAAGCGAAACAAATACTCATTCAGAAACCAGCACTAATAATGAACCTAGTACTAACATTAATACCGAAACGGGTACTAATACTGTAACGAACGCTAATACCGAAGCGAGTACTCCTGCTGAAAGTAATGCTAATACTGATGCGACGACTATGACGGTTGATAGCAATAAAAATGATATCAATCCACAAACAGATTCTTCTGAAGAATACTGGAAAGCTCGTCAAATCACTGCACTTTTTACCTGTGATGGTTATGGATTATTATATACTAGCTTAATTTTAATTATAGCCATTACCGTATCTAGTTTGGCTTATCGTTGGTTTGTAGAAGAGCATTTACCTCATGGTCTTTTTTATGTCATTTTATTGTTTATGACCTTGGGTGGTATAACGCTAGTGTATGCTAGCCATTTAATTGCATTCTTTATTGGTATTGAATTGCTTTCAATACCTTTTGTCGGATTAATAGGATATCAATATATTCAAACGCACTCATTAGAAGCCGCTGTTAAATATATGATTTTATCGGCTGTGGCGAGTGCATTTTTATTAATGGGAATTGCTTTTTATTATGCGTCAACAGGCGAGCTTACTTTTAGTGGTTTAAGTTATCAACTCTCAACGATGTCTTATCCAAGTAATTTATTACTAATGGGAGTTTGTTTAATACTCGTTGGTATAGGCTTTAAACTATCATTGGTTCCATTTCAGCTTTGGTTACCTGATGTTTATCAAGGTGCGCCTACTGTTGTGGCCTTACTATTATCAACTGTTGGTAAAGTTGCATTATTTTGTGCCATTGCAAGATTGTTTTTATTGGCACCGATTGTTAATAATGAAACCATTCGTATGATTTTGGTTATGATGGCCTTTTTGTCTATTTTATGGGGTAATTTAGTCGCGTTAATGCAAACCAGTTTGAAACGGTTGCTTGCTTACTCCTCAATTGCACATTTCGGGTATTTATTGATCGCTTTAATCTCTGTTCAATATCAAGTGCTTGCTTTAGAAACTATTGGTGTCTATTTAATCGGTTATATTTTGGCAAATATCTGTATTTTGGGTGTTATTAGTCTAGAGTCTCATTCAAACGAGCTGCAAGATCATGAAAACGAAGTTGACCTCTCAGGCCTATTTTGGCGTAGACCGATATTAGCATTAACCATGGGAATAGGCTTATTATCATTAGCGGGGGTTCCGCTTACAGCAGGCTTTGTAGGTCGATTTTTACTGGTATTATTAGGTGTCACTGCGGAATTGTGGTGGTTGATAGCCGCTGTAGTAATAGGTAGTGCATTAGGACTCTATTTCTATGCACGTTTGATAATCAATCTTTATATCAGACCAACTTATCGCGATGATCAATTGCTAAACAATCCAGTAATTAAATTGAAATGGCAAGATATAAAAACAAGTGAACTTATTATTGGTTTATCTGCACTATTAATTTTGATTTGCGGCATTTATCCAAAATGGTTATTCAACTTGGTAAGCATGGCGCAATACTTAACAACCGAATAAATACGTTTCCGCCTTCATTATTATGTTGGCGGAATTACCATGGTATTATCTAATATAGAATGCTATTTTTTATACTTAAACGTATAGTGAACCTGAAACTTCTTGACAAGAAATAGTTAATAACAGATTTGTTTCTTGTGTTATAATTCTGACCTTTAATATTTTATTTGAATCAAGAGGACCTGTATGGACTTTTTAATCTCTAATGCTTATGCTGCTGATGGCGCTACAGTTGAAAATAATCCTTATTTCTTACCTATCATGTTAGTTGTATTTGGTTTGTTTTTCTATTTTATGATTATGCGCCCACAACAAAAACGTGCTAAAGCTCATCGTGACTTAATGGCTGCTATTTCTAAAGGTGATGAAGTATTAACTAATGGTGGACTTATTGGTCGAGTAGCAAAAGTTAACGAAAATGGTTATATTGCGTTAGAATTAAATGATTCAACCCAAGTTGTGATCAAACGTGACTTTATCACATCTGTTTTACCAAAAGGGACAATGAAATCACTATAATAGTGTGTTTCCTATTATAGTTCATTGTGTTAATTATCTAATCCCACAAGAGAATACGTCGTGTTAAATCGCTATCCTTTGTGGAAGTACATTATGTTGGTCGTCGTGATTTGCGTCGGCCTTCTTTATGCACTTCCAAATATTTATGGTGAAGATCCTGCTATACAGATTTCTGGTTCAAATACTTCTGACATTGATATTACCACGCAAGATAAAATCAGAAAAATTTTGGCAGATAACCACATTGAAACCAAATCATTTGTTTTTGAAAACAAATCTGTCTTAATCCGTGTTGGTGATAACGATACCCAGCTAAAAGCTAAAGAGCTGATTTCCAAAGAACTAGGTGACGCTTATATTGTTGCTTTGAATTTGGCACCAGCAACACCAAAATGGCTTACTGTATTAGGTGCAGAGCCGATGAAACTCGGTTTAGACTTACGAGGTGGTGTTCACTTCTTAATGGAAGTTGATATGACCACTGCATTAAGTAAACTCACTGAACAATCCATCGAAAATTTAAAATTTGAATTTAATAATAGCAAATTAAAATATAAAGCACTTAATAAAGACGGTAACCAACAAATTGTTATGCAATTTGATAATACCGAAGACCGTAACAAAGCCATTACTAAGATCAATGGCCTTCCAGATTTCAAACTTATCTCTCAAACTGAAAACAGTATTACCTTAAGCGTTAGTGAACAACGATTACAACAAGCTAAGAATGATGCAGTCCAACAAAATACGACCATTTTACGCAATCGTGTAAATCAATTAGGTGTAGCTGAACCGATCGTCCAACGCCAAGGTGCAGATCGAATTGTCGTTGAATTACCTGGTATTCAAGATACAGCATTAGCTAAACGTATTTTAGGTGCAACGGCCACCCTTGAATTTAGACAAGTAAATGAAGAAAACACCGCCAATTTACCAGCCATGCTTGCAGGTGAAATGCGTGTACCTTACGGATCTGAAATCAAATATATGGAAAATGGACGTCCTGTTTTACTTTATAAACGTATCGTTTTAACGGGAGATCATATTACCGACTCGACGTTCAGAGTTAATGAATATGGTCAACCAGAAGTTTCCATTACCCTTGATAGTTCAGGTGGTAAGGCAATGTTAAACTTCACTCAAAAAAATATTCATAAAGCAATGGCTACATTATTTGTTGAATATAAAGATACCGGCAAACGTGATGAAAATGATAAACCGATTCTTGAAAAACAAGAACGAGTTATTAACGTTGCGACAATTCAAGGTATTTTTAGTGAACGATTCCAAGTAACGGGCATTAGTAGCGTTGATCAAGCTAAAAACTTATCCCTATTATTAAGAGCAGGGGCACTGATTGCACCAATTCAAATTATTGAAGAACGTACAGTTGGGCCATCAATGGGACAAGAGAACATTACACAAGGTTTAGAATCTTGCGTATGGGGCTTATTAGTTTCTGTTATCTTTATGTTAGTTATGTATCGTTTGTTTGGTGTATTTGCAAGCCTTGCATTAGTCGCTAATCTTATTTTAATTGTCGGAATCATGTCCCTATTGCCTGGAGCCACATTAAGTATGCCAGGTATTGCTGGAATAGTATTAACGGTCGGTATGGCAGTTGATGCCAACGTTCTGATTAATGAGCGAATAAAAGAAGAGCTCAGTAATGGTCGTGGTGTTCAACATGCAATTAATGAAGGATATGCAGGAGCTTGGAGCAGTATATTTGATGCTAATCTAACGACATTAATTACTGCGATTATCCTTTATGCTGTCGGTACGGGATCAATCAAAGGTTTTGCGATAACATTGGGTATAGGTATCATTACATCAATGTTTACATCGATTGTAGGTACTCGTGCATTAGCCAATCTTATTTATGGCGGTCGCCGTGTTAATAAGTTATCAATTTAGAGGTTTATTGTGACTGTTAATAAAAATGAAAATCATGATGTAAGAGAAATGAATCATGGCCGCAGAGTCCTCGACTTTTTAAAATTTGGCTTTGTTGCTTTTGTTATCTCAATGTTATTGGTAGTGGCGTCATTTGTTATTATCTTTGTTAAAGGTTTTAATCTTGGACAAGATTTTACAGGCGGTACGACTGTTGAAATAACCGTGACCAAAGACGTTAATCTTGATGATCTACGTAATAGTTTGCGTAATGCGGGTTATCATGAACCGATTGTACAATACTATGGTAGCAGTAAAGATATTATCATTCGATTACCTTCCGCTAAACAAGAGGACGGTGATACATCATCAGTAATCGATAATGCACTAGGTACAAAAATTTCTAATTTAATACATAAAGAAATTGATGAAGATGCACAAATTAAACGAATTGAATTTGTTGGACCAACGGTTGGTGCTGAACTTGCTCAAGATGGTATTTTGGCAATTTGTGCAGCATTAGTGTGTATTCTAATTTATATCGCATTTCGTTTTGAATGGCGATTTGGTACTGGTGCTGTAGTTGCATTAGCGCATGATGTTGTAATAACTGCTGGGTATTTATCACTGTTTGAACGCGAATTAGATCTAACAATTATTGCTGCAATGCTATCAATAATAGGTTATTCACTTAATGATACCATTGTGGTATTCGATCGAATCCGTGAAAACTTTAGAAAAATACGTCGAGCATCACCTTATGATGTTATTAACATCTCTTTAACTCAGACATTGCATCGAACCTTAATGACATCAGGTACAACACTTGCCGTGGTTGTTATCCTTTATATTTTTGGTGGATCTATGTTGAAAGGCTTCTCAGAAACATTAGGCGTTGGTATCGTACTTGGTACGATTTCATCGATTTATGTGGCTGCGTACATGTCACTTAAACTAGGTGTTAAACGTGAGCACTTTATGCCTCCAAAAGTAGAGGCTGAAGGCGCCGATCAACCTTCAATATTACCTTAAACCCATATTCTGCCACATTTATTGTGGCAGAAATTTTTTGATTAATTATCAGACAAATAAAATCAAATAGATTGACACTTAATCTTTAGTTGCATATCATTAACCGCAGTTTCTACCTTTCTATTGGGGCCATAGCTCAGCTGGGAGAGCGCAACGCTGGCAGCGTTGAGGTCAGGGGTTCGATCCCCCTTGGCTCCACCAATTCAATAATCAGTAACATTCTTTTAAACCCTACAAAGTACACCAAACCCAGTAATAACAAGCCTTAAAGTCTATTTTATTGCCCATTAAGTATCAGTAAGGTACATTTACAACCGAATTTTTAGGTATATGTTGAGTCATACTGACAGTATTCCTTTAAAAAATATATCATTCTATAAATAATGGTTGTGCTTAAATTAAATATAAAACTAAATTAGCGGTGCATAAAATGAAATTTACACGTAGTGTATTTAACAAACAAAATTTTGTGGTCAACCTTATTAAATTTATGTTATTCGACACAAAAACTAATAATGTTAATAATTTTATAATTGAGTTACTTATTTGAAGTAACGGTGTAGTATATTTGTTGCTGTTATTATTATATTGAACAAGCCAAAAATTATATTGTGGATAAAATAAATGAACTTTGTTTCTTGAAATCAATTTAATTGAAAATTATGGACTAATTAAACTTTAGTAATAAAGTTTTAGAGATAACATACCATCACTATCGCTACAATATTAATAACTATCTGAAGGTTAAATAACATGGAATATAACTCTACCCGATCGCCTAAACAATGCTATGATATGAATGATATTCGTACTGAGATCGATAAAATTGATCATACTGTTATTAAACTATTTGCTACTCGTTTTGAGTATGTCAAAGCGGCCAGTAAATTTAAGAAAAATGCTAATGACGTACAAGCAAAAGCCCGTTTTGACAGTATGCTTGAACAACGAAAGCTTTGGGCAAATGAGTTAGGGCTAAATGGTGATGTGATTAAAGAGTTGTATGCTAATTTGGTTCGTTATTTTATTGATGAAGAATTAAAACAATTTAATAATAATGAAAAATAAGGATAGTTTCTGTATGGCTTATGCAAGTAAACAACAGTTATTGGATGAAATAAATAAAACCGCCAAGCTATTTATCAATGAATTTACTGATTTATCAGAATCTGAAAAAGATCTTTTAATTGATGGTGTTGATCGTACACCTGCCCAAATGATTGCTTATCAGTTAGGTTGGTTAAAATTAGTTAAATCTTGGGATGATGACGAACTAGCAGGAAAAACACCCGAGTTACCTGCACCTGGGTATAAATGGAATCGTTTAGGCAGTTTATATCAAACATTCTATGATACCTATCAAGATCTTCCTCTATCAGAATTAATCCAATCATTTAACCAACAAATTGCGATCTGGAACAGTTGGATTGAGACTTTAAGTGATGATACCTTATTTATTAAAGATGTTCGTAATTGGACTAAACCTTATCCTGAATCTTGGACAGTCGCTCGTTTTATTCACATTAATTCTGTTGCGCCATTTAAATCGTTTAGATCGAAAATCAGAAAGTGGAAAAAACTCAACAATCCAGTTTAAAAGTAACTTAATATTAAATATAACTATATAACCTAATAGGATGAATATGGCTTTTTCAGAAACCGAACGCCAGCAATTATTAGAACTAAAATTTGTTGGCACTAAAATTATTGAAAGACTTGAAGAAATGCAACTTGATTCTTTCGATAAATTACGCAATGCTTCTTTGGATGAAATTCTTAACAAGGGTGCATTATTAACAGGCTCAACTTGTTGGAAAAACAGTCATCAAGCAAAAACTGCAATACTCAATATTTTGCATTTAGTCCAACAAAAATAATTAAAACATTTTTTAACATATTGATAGTTATAAGTTAAAGATAAAATATAACAAAACAGGTGTAATTAATGATTTTAATTGTTTTTTTACGGTTGAAATTTAGATCGATATATTAAAGTCAATTATATATTTTTATAATAATTAATATAAATAACAATGTGCGAATTATGTGTGATAGTTTGCTATAACAAATTATTGCTCGCTTACCTATCTTGTTTTTGGTCTTTTCCTATATTAAAAGAGTATTTTTTACTGATAAATACTTTTTACAACTTTACTTAATTCATTATCTCAAACATCAGAAAGAATCAATTCCCCGATTTGGATAAAGAATTTTCAGGTCATGGGTAAGTTTCAATAAAAAATCGATATAGTTACAACACATATTAATATAAATTTTTCTGAAATATACCTAACAAAAAATTTATAAAATTCAGATACAACTACTTTTTCATTAATAAAATTCGCAATAAAAGCTGAATCAGTGTGTTTTAATAATCAAATGGTATAGACTCCTGAATATTTTTTACAAAACAAATTATAACATATTGATAATTAACCATTTTAAATGGAGATCAACCTAATTATTTATTCAAACTAAAACCCTACTCACTATCCTATCAATAGTTTAAAAACTATTTTTTATCGCTGTGCAATCAGTTATTTCGTCAAAAAGTTTCAGGTCATGGCTCTGTTTGAGTAAAAATGAATTTTTATGCATAGTGATTTTATAAAATTTTCAACAAAAGAGTTAATATAAAATCCATATAAACCTTTTTCGATAATGTATAGCTAACAAACATCAATTATATTTTATTAATTATATCAGTAAGTTATTTATGTAATTAAATTTAAAGAAATGTAAAAAAGATTGCAAAATACACAAAATAGTGTATTTTATATTCATTTTTAGATTATTTTTTAAATCTGATTAATTTTAACACCTTACTGCCTATTGGCAATTTTATAATAATAATTAAATGGTCAGATAAAAATAATAATAAATAGTTCAATAAAACATTATGTTATTTGAAGGGTACATTAAATATATTGAGGATAGCATGGATAAAGGACTAACCAATTTAATGGATCAATTGGGCAATGGTTTAAGTCGGGGCTTAAAGCAAGGTTTAGTTAATGGAGCAGGTCATAATCGTTATACGTTAAATATTGATGGTTTGTCTGCTGAGGTTTCAATCTTACAGGTTGAGGCTAATGAGCAACTTAACCAGCCTTGGCACTATACGATTACTTTCACCTGCTCGGATAAACAACTATCTGTTGAGTCATTTCTTAATCAAAATGCCCGTTTGAGTTTTAATCCTGCTAATTCTGGCAGTTTAAGCGACTTTGCAACTCAAGGACTTAATACACTTAATTCCTTAACTTCGGCTAATCCATTAGATGCATTAAAACAGTCTGAGCCATTAAAACAGTTAGATAAACTTAAACAATCTAATCCACTCGATTCACTTAATTCTTTAACCCAGTTTAATCCGCTTAATCCGTTAAATTCACTATTATCTCAAGGTGGCTCACGCACCCTTTATGGTGTGATAACCCAGTTCAGTCAATTATCGGTCAGTAATGACGAAGCTCGTTATCAGGTTGTCTTATCCTCGCAATTAGCCAAACTGGCATTAAGTCATAACTGTGCTATTTTTCAGAATCAAAGCGTTATCAGCGTCGTTGAAGAGGTCTTGCGTGGTCATGGTTATACCGGGATTGATTATCGTTTAGCACTTAAAGAGCAATACCCTGAACGTGAGTTTATCACCCAGTGGCAGGAGAGTGACCTTGAGTTTATTCAAAGACTGCTTGCTGATGTGGGGGGCTATTTCCGGTTTGAAACCCATGGTGAACATAATTGCGATGTAATGGTCATCAGTGATTATGAGCAAGGTTACCAGCAGGTGGCTGATATTGTGTACAAACAACCGAGCGGTACACTGGATAACGGCATTGAAAGTGTCTGGGATATGACCTTGCACAGTCAGATGGTGGAATCTTCGATACAAGTACAAGATTATAACTACCGCGATGCGCAGGCGAATTTACTGGGTGAGGTTAACAGCCAACAGAAAGATAACACCACTTATGGCACCGATTACCGTTATGATGAGCACTATAAAGGATTAAATAGCAATGGTGACAGCAATAATGGAATTGATAGTGACACCAACAATAATGATGATGACGATGATAATGAAAACAGTGGTGATATCGATACCGACGACAGTAACGGCAATAATAACGATAATAGCAGTGATATTAGTACTCATTCTGGTAATGCGAGTAATGGTGTTGAAAGTGGTGAATGGTATGCCCGTATTCGTCATGAACATGCCATTAGCTGTCAAATTGTTATCCGAGGTAAAAGCAATCAGGCCAATTTAGCTCCGGGTCAACATATCCGCATCAAAGGCAGTACGATTGCCGGAATAGATGAGGGGGTAATGATATTAACGGTGCAAGGACAGGGAAACCGCAGTGATGCTTATGAGCTGAGTTTTACTGCTATACCTTACCAACCATTAAAACCTTACCGCCCGGAGCCGATTCCTTTTCCGACTATTGACGGCACTTTACCGGCACGGGTAACCAGTCCGAATAATGACACCTATGGTTATATTGATACACAAGGGCGCTATCGGGTTAAATTTAACTTTGACTTAAAAGAGTGGCGAAACGGTGAAGAAAGCTTATGGTTAAGACTGGCTAAACCGTATGCGGGCAGTACCTATGGTTTTCACTTTCCGCTGATTGACGGCACAGAAGTTGCGGTAGCGTTTACTAACGGTAATCCGGACCGACCTTATATCGCACATGCAATGCATGACAGCCAACACCCTGACCATGTGACCACCATAAACAAACACCGTAATGTAATTCGTACTCCTGCTAACAACAAATTGCGGATGGATGATAAGCGCGGACAAGAGCACATTAAGTTAGCAACCGAATACGGTAAAACCCAGCTTAACATCGGGCATTTAGTTGACCAAAACAAAGAGCAGCGAGGTGAGGGATTTGAACTGCGCACCGATGAGTGGGGTGCAATTGCCGCCAATAAAGGCTTATACCTCACCAGTCAGACCGAGCCTAAGGCACAGGGTAAACAGCTTGATATGCAAGGTGCCATTACTCAGCTTGAAAATGCGTTATCAATTGCTAAAGCACTGCAAAATGCAGCAACTGCCTCTGAAGCCCATGGTGCGGATACCGACAGTCAAGAACAACTTAAAACAACATTAACCCAATTAGCCCAAAGTGGCATTATTGCTTATGCACAAGAGGGTATTGCTTTAACCAGTCCTGAAAACATCCAATTGTCAACTTCAAATAGCGTTTCAATGACCAGTGAAAACCAAACTGACATCAATGCATTAAAAAACATTACCGTCTCATCCGGTGAATCCATCGGTCTGTTTGCTCATAAATCAGGAATGAAAGTCTTTGCCAACCAAGGTGATGTTGAGGTGCAGGCACAAAATGCCAACCTGAATATGGCTGCCAAGCAAGATATTAAAATAGACAGTGTCGATGGTGAACTGAGAGTAAGCGCATGCGAAGATTTGACGTTAATGTGCGGAGGTTCATACATCAAACTCAGTAGCGCTGGGATTGAACTGGGTACCGCGGATAATGTTTATATAAAAAGTAATGCTATGCAAAAAATGGGACCGAAAACATTAGATAATAAAAAGCATAATTTTTCAAAAAATGAACTAGATGTCTCCCTTAAGCGTTTTAAAAAAAGTAAGCATAGTAATTTTTCAGGTTAAGGAGTTAAAAAATGACATTGTCAGCAGTAACAGGATGGAGATATCCAATAACTATAAAAAGTATAGATGAGTATAATGAAGCATTGTTGTCAGCATCAACTGGTTTTTATCCAATAAGTGTTAACAAATTTATACATCAAGGTATTCATTTTGAAGAAAATGTGCTTAATAAATTAGGTGTTGAAAAACCAAGAGAAATAAATAGTAAAGTATATTGTATTGCAGATGGTGAAGTGATTGCTTATCGTTGTAACGATAATTATCAAAAACTAGATTATGGTGATAGAGTCGGATTTTTCTCAACAGGCTTTGTTCTGGTGCGTCATTTACTTGAAATGGAGCGAGTTGAAGAAGAGACAAATTCAACTAAAACTGAAAAACAAAAACAGCCACCACATCGTCTCTATTTTTATAGCCTTTATATGCATCTGGCAGATAAGGCTTTTTATGAAAAAAATTCTAAAGAGCCGGTACCAGCATTTTGGCAGCAAGATATTTATCAAGTGAAGGATAAAAATCTACAATATATTAAAGGATTAAATTGTCGAAAAGAGCCCGACCCTCAAAACAATCTAAATAGATTAGCTGTATTACAAACTGGAACAAAGCTTAAATTAAATCTTGATATTAATCGAGAAGGAAAAAGTCACAAAATGTGGTATGCAGTTTCGAGTTTAGTGGAGGGCTATTCAACGATACCTCAACTAGAGCCTATACCGTATCAACATGACAAAAAGACTGTGGATATTTTAGGATGGGTTAATACAGGCGACAAGGTAGATGACCCAATATTTGAGGTTAAAGAGAGTGGTGATACTTCACTCGTAAAATCTAAAGGATTACAGGTAAAGGATGAAAATGACAAAATCATCTCAATGCTACCAGTTGGCACCGATATTAAAATTTCAGGTAATACCCAAAATGGTAGTTTAGTTGAATTAATTGAAATTATTGGAAATGGGAAACCAACACTACCCTTGCCAGAAGGGAAAAATAAAGTTTTATTTGATGGACTAAAAAAACATGTCCGCCCCCAAAAATATAATGAAGTTGTGATATTAGATAAACCTTTCCCAATAAAAGCTGGCGATTTGATTGGGCATGTTGGGCATATCCATTTACATGATACGGCAATTATTAAAGAAATTGATAAGGATACTGAAAAACCTATCGATATAGATTTATTACCACTCACTCGTCCTTTGAAAGAAACAGAATTTAGACCAAATTTTCATCTTGAATGTTTTACCTGTGATGACTTGCCTAACTTTATTGCGCAAACTAAAGCCGAAGCCAGTAAGATAGCTGATAAAGATAAAACCTTGTTAGCCATATCGGAGCAAGCAAAATTGTTGGTGGCAGCCAAAAAAGCAGATACTAACGTAGGCAAACCTTATAAAGATACAAAACTAAAAATCCTAAGTAAACGACGAAATATTAAATGGTTACAAATCGAAATCACCACCTCCGAAACGGAAAAAAAGACATTATGGATTGAAAACAACAAAGATATAATGTCAAAAAGTGAAATAAGCTTGGATGAAAAAACAGAGGCTTGGACTAGTCACCCTCTGCAATTTAGCGACTTGTCGAGTAGCACCAGTAGTGTTGCTATACCTTTATTATTAAAATTGAGTGATAAACAATTTCAATCAAGAGACAATCAAGCCGAAGACGAACAAGGTAAGGCTTGGTACAGGATTGACAAGTTAGAAAAAGGAGTATTACCAATCAAAGGTTGGGTTGCCATAGATAACCAAAAGGTGAAAAAGTACAGCAGTTGGGATTGGTTTGACTTTAAGCAGATTAAAGAAACGGCATCTCTAAAAGAAATCTATTTAGAGATAGAAAAATCCTTAGCGCGAGATGATGCCGCCCTTGAATCATACAAACCGATTTTAAAAGAGACTTTAACCATATTAGATAAACAGTTTCATCCGGATCAAAAAAAATATGCAAAGATTGATACCAAAAGCTTTAGTGGACTTGCTGATAAACCGCATTTATCCTCGGCACTTTCCCGGTTACTGATTCACTATGAAAGTGAATGGTATAGTGAGATAAATGCAGAGGGTAAAATGCCTAAATGGGAAGCATTAAACAGTGAAATGAATGAATGTAATAAAAAATTACTGGATTATTTACAAACGGGTGATGAAACAAAATTAAATGCTTATTTAGATAAAATTGGTAAATCAACAGATTTATCTGAAGCGAATAAACACAAAAAAGACAGAGAAACTATTAGTACATTTCCTGCTGATTATAAAGACAATCCAAAGGAAAAGCTTAATGACAATCAAAAGAAAAGTTATGAAAATTTAACCGCACTAGAAAATGATGTAATGGTATGGGAAAAAGAAAAAGAGAAGATTAAAAAACTATTATGGTGGAGTGATGTTGTTAAAAGTCAAGCCAAACTAAATCCAGATGGCAAAGTATGGTCTATCCATCCGATGGCAATGTTAGAGATTGTTATATCTAATGATTTGATTGATGTCGAAAATTTTATTGCTATGTATAAATTAGAGCATCATAAAATTATAAAAGCTTCCAAGGATACTAGCACTGGAAAAGATATAATAAAGGAGCCTAAATATGATCAAGAATCAATAGAAATATTGCGAGGAGTACTTAAACGAGTAAATCTATTCTTTCGAAAAAATACAGAATATATACCCAATCTTTATTATCTATCTTATATGTTAGCAACCGGTCATTGGGAAACTACCTATGCTAAGGAGTTTGATTCATTGGTAGAGCGTAATGATGGTCGTAACTATGATCCCGTATTAGCGAGTACGGAAAAACTAAAAGAAAGGGCAAAGAAAAACGGTAATACAGAAGAGGGCGATGGTTCAAAATATCGTGGTAGAGGTTTGGCGCAGATAACTTGGAAACCAAATTACAAAAAAGCGAGTGAATATTTGAATGTTGATTTTATCAATCAACCAGATAAAGCTGCTGAGCTGGATTATGCTGTACCAATTTTAATCTGGGGTTCAATAAATGGCACTTTTTCTGGAAATAAATTACCAAGCTATATTAATGAAAATAAGATTGATTATAAACTCGCCAGATATGTAATTAATTCTCAAGATAATGCTCAGTATATCGCGCAAAATGCTGAATGTTTTGAGGCAATACTTAGGCAAACATCAAATTTGATTGAGGCATTTTAATATGAAAAAAATTCTTTTATTACTGTTATTGATAATAATCAGCACGGTTTGTCACGCCAAGGAGCCTTGTACCAATAAAACCTTTGTGGAAAATTATCAATTTAATATTAACTCTCAACCATATAAATTCACTTCTTACTTATGTGAAGATAAAGATGAAGATGAAGATGATGACGTTTTTCTTACACCCGGAATTTTAGAAGTACATGGCAAAAATTTTAATAAAACATATAAAAATGTTATTGGATTAGGAGGTTATAGATATAGCACGTTTACGCAATGGAATGATAAACATATACCAATATTCTATTATACTATCACCTCATCAGAATATGATACCGAAGCATATATGCCAATAATCATCAAAGATAATAATCTAATGGTTAATTGTATATATATGAATAAAAGTTTCAAAAATTCAATGAAATTTAATTATTCTTATTGTGGTAATTTGCAAATTGTCGAAGATGGCTTTGGAAACGTTGAAGTGGGATTTGACAAGCTAATTCGTAATTTTTATTTGGAAGCAATATACTATTTTTCAGATTTTGCTAAGAATAAGGAGAGCCTACAATACAAAAAATTTGATGTTTTTATTGGTAAAATCGATGGTATCAGTTTTTACCGCCGCTATTCATCGATAAAAGATTATGAGTTGAATAAATATACGGTTGTTATAGCAAATAAGATAAAAGAATACCGATTTAAGCCAGAAGATGAAGTTTATCAACGAATAGTTGACCGTTCTGGTTCACAAGCCTTTATTGGTTTGGATATAGTCGATTCCAAAGGAAATATCAAGTTTTATAATAAAAAGGCCTTATCGGCATTATTAAATAAATCGACAATAAAAAGGAACATTACATCTTATATACAATATAATGAAAAAACAAAACTCTATAATAAACCAAGTAATCGCTCAGCAACAGATATGTACCTAGTACAACACGACTCCGTCACAATTTTGGATGAGATTTTGTATAAGGGTAATAGTTTAGTTACTTGGTATAAAATAAGTTATAACAGTAAAAAACACGGAAAAATAATTAAATGGATTAAAGGCAATGCGTTTTTCCCTATGAAAGAAATATCTTCGGATTAAAGATGATGATAACGCGATTTAGTTGAGAAGTTCTGATATGAAAAAAATTCTTTTATTACTGTTATTGATAACAATCAGCACGGTTTGTCACGCCAAGGAGCCGTGTATCAATAGAACCTCTATTGAAAATTATCAATTTAATATTAACTCTCAACCTTATAAATTCACTTCTTACTTATGTCAAGATAAAGATGAAGATGAAGATGATGACGTTTTTCTTACTCCCGGAATTTTAGAAATACATGGCCAAAATTTTAATAAAACATTTAAAAATGTTATTGGAATGGCAGGTTATAGATCTAGTATGTTTACGCAATGGAATGATAAACATAAACCAGTATTCTATTATTCTATCAGAACATCAGAATATCTTACCGAAGCTCATTTTCCAATAATCATTAAAGATAATAATGTTATGATCAATTGTATATATTTCAATAAAAATTTTAAAAATTCAATGGAATTTAATTATTCTTATTGTGGTAATTTGCAAATTGTCGAAGATGGCTTTGGAGACGTTGAAGTGGGATTTGACAAGCTAATTCGTGATTTTTATTTAGAACTAATATACTATTTTTCAGATTTCGCAAAGAATAAGGAGAGTCTACAATACAAAAAATTTGATGTTTTTATCGGCAAAATCGATGGTATCAGTTTTTACCGCCGCTATTCATCGATAAAAGATTATGAGTTGAATAAATACACGATTATTATAGTAAATAAGGAAAAAGAATATCGATTTAAGCCAGAAGATGAAGTTTATCAACGAATAGTTGACCGTTCCGGTTCACAAACCTTTATTGGTTTGGATATTGTCGATTCCAAAGGAAATATCAAGTTTTATAATAAAAAGGCCTTATCGGCATTATTAAATAAATCGACAATAAAAAGGAACATTACATCTTATATACAATATGATGAAAAAACAAAACTCTATAATAAACCAAGTAATCGCTCAGCAACAGATATGTACCTAGTACAACACGATTCCGTTACAATTTTGGATGAGATTTTGAATAAGAGCAATGGTTATGTTGATTGGTATAAAATAAGTTATAACAGTGAAAAACACGGAAAAATAATTAAATGGATTGAAGGAGATTCGTTTTTCCCTATGAGAGAAATATCTTCAGATTAAAGATGATGATAACGCGATTTAGTTGAGAAGTTCTAATATGAAAAAAATTCTTTTATTACTGTTATTGATAACAATCAGCACGGTTTGCCACGCCAAGGAGCCTTGTACCAATAAAACCTCTGTGGAAAATTATCAATTTAATATTAACACTCAACCTTATAAATTCACTTCTTACTTATGTCAAGATGAAGATGAAGATGATGACGTTTTTCTTACTCCCGGAATTTTAGAGATACATGGCCAAAATTTTAATAAAACATTTAAAAATATTATTGGACTGGCCGGTAATAGAGGCATTATTTTTACGCAATGGAATGATAAACATATACCAGTATTCGTTTATTATATCAGATCATCAGAATATGATACCGAAGCATATATGCCAATAATCATCAAAGATAATAATGTAATGATCAATTGTATATATTTCAATAAAAGTTTCAAAAATTCAATGAAATTTAATTATTCTTATTGTGGTAATTTGCAAATTGTCGAAGATGGCTTTGGAGACGTTGAAGTGGGATTTGACAAGCTAATTCGTGATTTTTATTTGGAAGCAATATACTATTTTTCAGATTTCGCTAAGAATAAGGAGAGTCTACAATACAAAAAGTTTGATGTTTTTATTGGTAAAATCGATGGTATCAGTTTTTATCGACGCTATTCATCGATAAAAGATTATGAGTTGAATAAATACACGATTATTATAGCAAACAAGGAAAAAGAATATCGATTTAAGCCAGAAGATGATGTTTATCAACGAATAGTTGACCGTTCAGGTTCACAAGCCTTTATTGGTTTGGATATAGTCGATTCCAAAGGAAATATCAAGTTTTATAATAAAAAGGCCTTATCGGCATTATTAAATAAATCGACAATAAAAAGGAACATTACATCTTATATACAATATAATGAAAAAACAAAACTCTATAATAAACCAAGTAATCGCTCAGCAACAGATATGTACCTAGTACAACACGACTCCGTCACAATTTTGGATGAGATTTTGTATAAGGGTAATAGTTTAGTTACTTGGTATAAAATAAGTTATAACAGTAAAAAACACGGAAAAATAATTAAATGGATTAAAGGCAATGCGTTTTTCCCTATGAGAGAAATATCTTCAGATTAAAGATGAAGATAACGCGATTTAGTTGAGAAGTTCTGATATGAAAAAAATTCTTTTATTACTGTTATTGATAACCATCAGCACGGTTTGTCACGCCAAGGAACCGTGTATCAATAGAACCTCTATTGAAAATTATCAATTTAATATTAACTCTCAACCTTATAAATTCACTTCTTATTTTTGTGAAGATGAAGATGAAGATCAAGATAGAGTTTTTCCATATCCCGCTATATTAGAAATACACGGCAAAAATTTTAATAAAACGCTTAAAAATGTTATTGGAATGGCAGGTAAGATTGGTGTCATGTTTTCAAACTGGGATGATAAAAATACACCCGTATTCCATTATACTTTCAAATCACCAAAAAATGTTGAGTCCTATATTCCCATGATCATTGATGATAATAATGTAATGGTTGAATGTTCATACATGGATAAGACATTAACAACTGGAATAAAAATTAAATATTCTTATTGTGGTGATTTGCAAATTGTTCAAGATGGCTTTGGAGAAGTTGAAGAGGGATTTGACAATTTACTTCCTGAGTTTTATTTAGAATTAATATATGATTTTTCAGATTTTAATGAGAATAAGAAGAGTCTGAAATACAAAAATTTTGATGTTTTTATCGGCAAAATCGATGATATCAGTTTTTACCGTCGCTATTCATCCATAAAAGATTATAAGTTGAATAAATATATGGTTGTTATAGCAAACAAAGAAAAAGAATACCAATTTAAACAAAAAGATGAAATTTATCAACGTATGGGTAATCCTTTTATTCCAGAACGTTTTATTGGTCTGGATATTGTTGACTCTAAAGGGAATATAAAGTTTTATGATAAAAATGCCTTATCGGCATTACTAAACGAATCGCCAATAAAAAGAAACATCAAATCTTATATACAGAATGATAAAAAAACACAACTTTATAATCAACCCGATGATAACTCGGCAACAAATATTTACCTAGTCAAGCACGATTTTGTTACAATTTTAGATGAGATTTTGAATGAATACCAAGACGATATTCTTTGGTACAAAATAAGTTATAAAAGTAAAGAACACGGTAACATAACTAAATGGATTAAAGGAAAACCGTTTATCTCTAATTTAGATTAGTTTGAATTTGAATATTTGGCATAAAACAAGTTATCACAGTAACAAGCACAGTAAAATAATTAAATGGATTAAAGAAAAATCATTTAACTTTAAGAGAAATGATTAACGAGAACACTTAATTAAATAAATCAGAATGTATATTGATTAACCAGCTAGAGTCAGCAATATAGCTAAATTCCAATCCTTAATATTATTGTTATTTTGTCAAAAAGTTTGAGGAAATGGGTATGTTTCAGTATAAAACTAAAAAAATTGGTAGCGTTTTTAATTGATTATTTTAATTATTTAACAGGTGGTTATAATTAAATTGTTTTTTTCCCTATATAGGGATAAACCGATATTATACCAATAGAAGCTTATAAACGTTTAGTGTTTCCTATATACATAAAGTTAAATTTGTCTGCTAAGGATCAAATCAATTTTAGTTACCTTTACTGGTAAATAAATTTATTATTTAAAGGCGATACAGTAATACATATGATTTTTAATACTATTCTTTAATAAATTCATTAAATCTAAAAGTTGACCTATCTATTTTATGGATAGAATATCTATTTTTAATCCTCACACTTATTAGTAATTAAACTTATCCCTCATTTTGATGAATTTAATGTGATCAAAAACACAATTTTACTATTATCGGTGAGTTTATACCCAAAAAAGTTAATGCGGATAACCTTTTGAGAATGATAAGATAGCTTACAGCAAAAGGTTTTATGACTTTAGCTTTTTATACTATGATGTATTTACAAATTAAAAATTGTAGTTTTATATCATGTTCTTTACAAAAGAATATTTGTCAAATAATTAAATTGTTGTAAAGTAGGCAGTCTTTTTTTAGTAGTCAATGGATTAAGGATTTTTATGAAAACATGGCAGCGAGTTTTAGCTTGTTTTTTGGGTGGTTGTTTGATTGTTGGCGCATTTTGGTTTTTTACACAAACTCCATTAAGTGATGGTGATAATCAGATAGAAAAAGAAAAAAAAGCGATCATTTCTGAGTTTAATTCAAATAAAGAGAATATTTTTACACAAATTAACCGGTTAATTTCTGAAGAAAAATATGATGAAGCGATTTCTTTAGCCAGTAAATATCAGGTTACAGAAGACGAAGCATTGTTAAAATTGAAAGATCAGGCTCAAGCAGAGTTAACAAAAGTTAACACCCAGAAACAAATTACAGATTTGTCAAATGAGCTTAATGCAACCCCTGAATCTGAATTACAGAAACGATTTGATTTATACAGTAAACTATTAGAACTCGTTCCTGATAATTCGGAATATAAAACTAAACACGCTGAGTTAAAGCCAATAGTAGAAAGACTACAAATGATAAGCTCTCAATTTATGGGTGAAAATGGTGCTCATCGTAAACTTGAAAAATTTATAAAATTTAAAATGAAAGATGTAAGCAATTATGAACATCTTGAAACTAAATATGTTGAAAATGACGATAATACGTTAACAATTACTACTACGTTTAATGGTAAAAAGGGTGATAGTGGTAAGATTACTAAAAATACTGTCACAGCGATTGTTGATTCAAATGGCAATCCAATTCGTATTGTAAGTTGGAAATAAAAGGAGCAATAGCTCCTTTTTTAAAGTTATTAAATATGTGGCAACACTGCATAATAATGCGATATTTCTTCACTTTCTGCTTGTTCACCTATTTTTTACTGCATTTCATCTCTAATTTAAATCAGTTAATTTTCCTGAAATTTAATAGTTAGTGTTTCGATCAGTTAGCATGAAAACCTAATGATTTTGTGTAAAAAGATGGACCATCTCCTTTTTCAAGTAAAACAATGATGGCTTGCGGTCTATGCAGTTGTTGCCTTTTTTTTTCTAAACTTATGTCATCAAGTTGTTTAATACTTTTTTTTATTCTTTCCCATTTGGATAGGCTGATTGAAACTCGGCTTTGTTCCCATGCATATTCGCTATTAACACTATAAGGGATTATTTCGTGTTCTTCATTATAATAAGCTAAATATAGATCGATATTATCTTTAGATAATCGGGTGGACAATTCAACATTCTTATCCCAATAGCTATCGGAGTCTCGTCTATAACCACTGTTAATATCTAATACACTCTGATTGGCAATAGAAGAGTGACTAAGCGATTTTCCTTTTTCCTTATAGTAAACTTCTAATAACCCTGACGGAGGCTCAATATCTTCAGCATAAACAGAATCAATCAATAAACGTGCCTCTTGAGGCATTTTGATATATTCTTGCTTAAGTAGGATTTTTTGAGTGAGCCATAAATAAGCGTGATTAGGGTATACATAACTGGTATTGCGAAAAGCAGGATTATCCAGCCAATCTTTTTGCGGTTCATCTTGCCAAGGTGGTGCAAACACAGTAAGAACAGGTGGGTCTCGCTCATCCTTTGATTGATTCTCTTTATTATCAGGTTTGATATTACCGTGTTTATCTCTTACATGCCGTTGTAAACGCCCAGCACGTTGTATCAATAGATCGATAGGGGCTATGTCACTTATCATTTCGTCAAAATCAAGATCTAAAGATTGTTCTATGACTTGGGTTGCAATGATCACTTTTGCTTGGCGAATTTCACTATTTGAGGATTTTCCTGCCCATGTTAAGGCTTTTTCTTCAATTTCCAGTCGATCACAAAAAGCAAATCGACTATGAAAAAGTAAAATATGATCAGTGTCGATATTCAAGGTAAGTTGTAGTTGCTGATATAACTCAATAGCATTAGCTACACTATTTTTAATCCAACAGATAATTTTACCTTGTTCTATTGATTGTTTAATTCTAGTTATACCGGTTTCAATGTCCTCAATCCATGCTATTTTAACCTGACGTTTTACTTCTTCCCGGGTATCTATTGGTTTTTCAGTCAGACCATGATAATTAAGTCTCGTTATAAGCGGAAACGGTAATGACTGATTTAAAGATAAGGTTTGTTGGTTATTTGTTAAACCTTTATTGAATGCATTTAGTAACTTTTCACGTAAAAAACCAGGTAATGTGGCAGTTAAGATAATGGCGCTACCGCCTTGTGAGGCGTGATAATTAAGTAATATTTTTAGCAGCTTTACCATGTAGCTGTCATAAGCATGAACCTCATCTAATATAAGTAATTTATGTCGCAGACCTAATAAACGCAATGATTGATGTTTAAATGGCATGATAGCCATTAAAACCTGATCCAGTGTACCTACGCCAACTTCTGCTAATAAGGCTTTTTTACGAGTATCAACAAACCATTCATTACATTCAGCACTGACAGATTGTTCACCATTAGAATATTTTTGTTGGCTGATATGATCGTTCGTTAAAATGGATTGGGTAAAATTTGGATTCATATAGCTAGCGCCGTGAGTCAACACTAATGATGGATGACTACCTGTTTGATATAATTTCTCGTAAACATTTGCGGTGCGTTGATAAATGGCATTAGCTGTTGCCATAGTTGGTAGACCAATATAAATTCCTTGTACTTTTTGGGCTGACATTAATCGGCTTGCTAAAATCATTGATGCTTCGGTTTTTCCTGCACCCGTCACATCTTCCATAATAAACAATTCAGGGTGCTTATCAGATAATTGACAGGATAATGCGTACTCTTGTAGTGGTGTTGGTTTTTCAATAAAGGGAAAGAGATTTTTAATGTTCTTAAATTGAGCAACAGAAGATAATTTGGGTAGAGTTGCTATGGCATTTTCAGCTTGAATGATTGCATGATTTTGCCAATATTCCGATAATGGCATCACTTGCCAATTAAATGAGAATAACTGCTCATTTGATCCTAACCAATCGCTGATAACCGTTAAACCAGCAATCAACCAACTTATTTGGTTCAGTTTTTCTTGATGTGTTTCATCGATAAAAAATTCTGGATAATGTTGTAATTTATTATCTTTAATAAAAAGCTGATTAATTGCTTGAATATAATCGGATGCACTTTCTTTATCTTGTTGATTAAATGCTAACTTACCTTTTATATCTTTAAGTAGTTTAGGAGGCTTTCCATGATGCCCAGTCATGATTAATAACCAAATATTATATAAATTCTTAATTTTTCTATCATATTTGTCTAGTTGAATTTCTGGCTTGAGTGATAAGGATTCACGCCATAACCACCAACCCAGTGAGTCATGTCTTGATAAATATTCTTTTGAGGGATCAGCGGCAACAAGTTGTGGGTTATTGTGCTTAAATAATTTTTGAAATCCATTAGCAAATTTACCAATATCATGCCAAGCTAAAAAATAGGCAAACCAAAGTGCGGCTTGTTCTTTGTCATTTGAAGAAAAACCTATTTTTTCAAATAATTCAAAAGAATTGAAATAATTGTGTTTGACTATCTGATAACCGCATGCCGCTACATCCAAATTGTGGTAAGCAAGCAAATGATAGGAAGAATTATCGGTATTTTGTCGACATTTTCCCCAATATTGATAAAAAGATTCCGCCATTATAATTATTATCCTTTTTTAATTGTCGATAGATTGATTCATATTTTTTATTGGATAACAGAACTAAAAATATAAAGAAAAACCAAATAACTTCATATAATTAATTTTATTATATGCCCTATCGTTTAGCTAAACAGATATTGTGCTAGTAAATCGATTTTTTGTGGTTAATTCTTTTGTTAAGGTTGTTTACTAATCTATTTAGATTCTAATGAATAGAAAGCTTATAATTTGTTCTGATACTAATATAACTGGTTTAATATAAAAATACAGATAATAATTTAGAGTTTTATACTGAAACGTTATGTTAACCTGAAACTTTTTTACAAAAAACTTGTTTTTTTAAAAGGCTAAATGGATTAAGTGCTATGTTTATCTACTCATAAAGACAGCTATTAATAAATGTAATATCGGTATTAATGTTAACGTTTGTATTTATTCTTGAGTTTATGAATTAGGTTTTGCTCATTTAGTTGAAGTTTGGCAAAATAGATGACCTATTATAGGTGGAATAGTTGTTTGGAATTATGATGACAATAATTTCAATACTACTCATCAATATTGATATGAGTAATTAAACAGGAATGACATTAGGATGATTAACCAAATCAAACAAAAAATAAACGCAATACTTATAACAAGCTGTATAAGTGGGTTAGTTATTTGTTCTATGACGGTTAATGCTCAAGAAACTCAGCCAGAACAATCACCAAAGGCAATAGAGGTTAAAACTGATACTGATTTATCAAATCAACCATTAATAAATGATGAAGCTAATTTTGTTGGTCCTGTTCAAGTTACTGAAAAAATCTATCATAAAACTACTTTTTCTTTATTAGGTGAGCCTAAATATCCTGAAGATTTTGATCATCTTGATTATGTGAATCCAAAAGCACCAAAAGGTGGAACGATTAAACTTGCCGAAATAGGCACTTTTGATAATTTTAATCGTTATGCAAGCCGAGGTGCGCCAGAAAAGAACTCAGGATCATTATACGACACTCTTTTTACTAACTTAGCCGATGATATTACCAGTTTTTATCCACTAATTGCGACATCGGTTACTTATTCTGATAATTATCGTTGGGCGGAAGTTGCCATTAATCCCGATGCCCGTTTTCAAGATGGTAAACCGATTACGGCACATGATGTTGAATTTACCTTTCAAAAATTTATGACTGAAGGCGTTCCGCAATATCGTGTCTATAATCAGGGCATTACGGTTAAAGCGCTGGATGATTACCATGTGCGCATCGATTTACCAGAAACAGATCGAGAAAAGTTATTATCTTTTATTGGTAATATGCCTGTGATACCGCAACATTTTTGGCAAAATCATAATTTTGCAGAGCCAATTGCTACACCACCTGTGGGCAGCGGACCTTATTATATCAGTAATTATAAAATGGGACATTATGTGGTTTATCGACGCAATCCTAACTATTGGGCAAGCGATTTACCCGTTAATAAAGGGATGAATAATTTCGATGAAAAACGCATTGAATACTATATGGATAGTAGTATTTCGCTAGAAGCTTTTAAAGCGGGTGAATATGATCTTCGTGGTGAGGGACAGCCTAAAAACTGGTTTACCCAATATCAAGGCCAATATTTTGATTCAAATAATATTATCAAACAGGAAAAACCAATTAAAACGGCTGTAGATACCAAATGGTTAGCGTTTAATTTGCAAAAAGATTTGTTTAATGATGTTAAAGTTCGTGAAGCAATTACTTTAGCGTTTGATTTTCAATGGTTAAATCACGCTTTTTATTATGATAGTTACAAAAGACCTTACAGTTTTTTTGAAAACACCATTTATGCGGCGATAGGTACGCCAAGTGAACAAGAGTTAAAATGGCTTAATCAATATAAAGATATTATTCCTGAACGGGCGTTTGATAATGCTTTTTACATTCCTAAAAGTGATGGTCTTGGATTTAATCGTGATAATTTATTAAAAGCGACTGACTTACTTCAACAAGCTGGATGGATTATTAAAGAAGGTAAATTAGTCAATGCTAAAACCAATCAACCTTTTGAATTTGAACTTGTTACATATCTTGGGGATGATATTAAATATGCGATACCTTTTCAGCAAAACTTAGCTCGTTTAGGTATCACAATGAAAATCGTGTCACTTGATTATGCTCAGTTCACACGTCGTTTGCGTGAGCGTGATTATGATATGATGCCACGTACTTATGGTGCTGAAAATTATCCCTCATCAGACTTAATGATCCTTTGGGGAAGTAACTATCTTAATTCATCATGGAATGCATCAGGATTACATAATCCAGCAATTGATGGAATTATCGCTGAAATTACTAAAAATTTAGATAATCAAGCTCAGCTTATTCCTCTTGGGCGCGCTCTTGATCGCATCATAACTCAAGAATATCCTATGATTCCAATGTGGTATAACAGCAATACTTACTATGCATATTGGAACAAATTTGGGCAGCCAGCTGTTCAACCCGCTTACGCTATTGGCGTAGATAGTTGGTGGTATGATGCAGATAAAGCAGCTAGCCTGACTAAAAATCGGAAACATTAATATGCTTAATTATCTTATTCGACGATTATTACTCATTATTCCTACGCTGTTTGTTATTTTAACGATTAACTTTTTTATTGTACAAGTAGCGCCAGGTGGCCCAGTTGATCAAGCATTAGCACTGATTGAAAATGGTCCAGAAGCAGGACAAGCTATTTTGCCGGGGGGTGATAATAGCGCTGTAAAATTGCAACAACCTAAAAATGAGTCAACTTATCGGGGATCGCGCGGGCTTGATCCACAAATTGTGGCTATGATCGAAAAACAGTACGGTTTTGATAAACCAATAATTGAACGTTATTTTGAAACATTAAAAAAATATGTCATGTTTGATTTTGGCAATAGCTTTTTTAAAAGTGAATCTGTAATAGGTTTAATTATTAAAAGTTTACCTGTTTCTATTTCACTCGGCCTTTGGAGTACCCTCATTGTCTATCTTATTTCGATTCCTTTAGGGATCCGCAAAGCGGTTAAAGATGGATCGGCTTTTGATTTTTGGTCAAGTACGTTAATCATTATTGGCTATGCAATACCCGCTTTTTTATTGGCGGTGTTACTCATTGTGCTGTTTGCGGGTGGAAGTTATTGGGATATTTTCCCATTACGAGGATTAGTTTCTAACCATTTTGAACAGCTCGATTTTTGGGGTAAGGTAAAAGATTATGCTTGGCATATCTGCTTACCGACTATTGCAATGGTGATCAGTGGTTTTGCATCGTTAACCATGCTAACCAAAAATTCATTTTTAGATGAAATCCGTAAACAATATGTCATAACCGCTAGAGCCAAAGGTCTAAGTGAACGACAAATTCTTTATAAACATGTGTTTCGTAATGCAACTTTACTTATTGTATCGGGCTTTCCTGCTGCATTTGTCGGTATCTTATTTACCGGTTCGTTACTGATAGAAATTATTTTTTCACTCAATGGGCTTGGGCTATTGGGGTATGAGGCGATCATTCAACGAGACTACCCGATTATTTTTGGTTCGTTGTATATTTTTACGTTAATCGGACTAATTGCTAAACTATTATCCGATTTATCTTATATGATAATTGACCCACGCATAGACTTTGAGGCTCGCAATTGATGACTAGTAATTACTCTATTAATCAGCAACGTTGGCAACGATTTAAACACAATCGGCGTGGATACTATTCGCTTTGGTTGTTTATGATTTTTTTTGTAATTAGCCTATTTTCTGATTTTATTGCTAACGATAAACCGATTTTTATTAAATATCAGGATAATTACTATTTACCTATTTTTCATTTTTATCCTGAAAGTGAATTCGGTGGACAATTTGATACTCAAACTAATTTTTTAGATCCGGCTGTGCAGCATAAAATAGAAGCAGATGGTTGGATTTTATGGCCTCTATTTC
Source organism: Gilliamella sp. W8136 (assembly GCF_016101285.1). Taxonomy (NCBI): domain Bacteria; kingdom Pseudomonadati; phylum Pseudomonadota; class Gammaproteobacteria; order Orbales; family Orbaceae; genus Gilliamella; species Gilliamella sp. W8136. Next base: position 97,290 of record NZ_JACFQU010000006.1, on the reverse strand, counting down.
GTTATAGCTATAATACGTTAATTTATGATACGCCAAGCACGTTTCCAACTTCACCATCACTTTCCCATTGGTTAGGTACGACCGATGCTGGTTTTGATGTATTGGCAAATATATTATATGGTTTTCGTATTTCTATGTTCTTTGCCATTTTATTGACACTTTTTACCACGATCATTTCAGTTATCATCGGCGCAGTTCAAGGTTATTATGGTGGCAAAATTGATTTGATTGGACAACGTTTTATCGAAATTTGGTGTGGATTACCTGAGCTATTTGTGATTATTTTACTGGCGAGTATTTTACCACTTGATTTTTGGTGGTTACTCGGGATAACGGTATTATTTGGTTGGATGGCTTTATCTGGAATTGTGCGTACTGAATTTTTGCGTACCCGTAATTTTGATTATATCCGTGCAGCCAAAGCAATGGGGGTCGGCGACAGCAAAATTATGTTTCGTCATATTTTACCGAATGCAATGGTCGCAACATTAACATTTTTACCTTTTATTTTATGTGGTTCAATTACGACATTAACTTCTCTGGATTTTCTAGGTTTTGGTTTACCGATTGATTCGCCATCTCTTGGTCGTTTGTTGCTACAAGGTAAAAATAATTTGCAAGCACCTTGGCTTGGTATTAGCTCATTTTTAATTATTGCAACTTTGCTATCATTGCTTATATTTATTGGTGAAGCAATCAGAGATGCTTTCGATCCAAACAAGGGAGTGTATCGATGAGTTCTACTTTATTATCTGTTGAGGATTTAAGTATTGCTTTCAAACGTGATACACAATCACAATCGCGTGTTGTAAGCAATGTTAGTTTTAATATTGATGAACAAGAAACACTTGCTTTGGTTGGTGAGTCAGGTTCAGGCAAAAGCGTAACTGCGTTATCCATTTTACGTTTATTACGTAAAGAACAGGTGAGTTACCCAACGGGTGATATTTTATTTGCAGGGCAATCCTTGTTGCATGCACCCGATAAAGAGCTTCGTAAAATTCGTGGTAATCAAATTAGTATGATTTTCCAAGAACCGATGGTATCGCTCAATCCATTACATACCGTTGAAAAGCAGCTTTATGAAGTACTTTCATTGCATCGTGGTATGCGGCCTAATGCTGCTCGTAGCGAAATTTTGCAATATCTTGATCGTGTTGGAATTAAAGAGCCTAAAAATAAATTATCTGCTTTTCCTCATCAGCTATCGGGTGGGGAGCGACAGCGAGTCATGATTGCCATGGCAATTCTAACTCACCCTAAATTATTAATTGCTGATGAACCTACCACCGCTTTAGATGTATCCGTACAAGCACAGATTATTCAATTGCTTAAAGAGCTTAAAAATGAATTGAATATGAGTTTGTTATTTATTTCGCATAACCTTAGTATTGTCAAAAAGTTAGCTGATAAAGTGGCCGTTATGCAACAAGGTAAAATTGTTGAATATAATAGTAAACAACGTATCTTTTTACGTCCTGAACATGAATATACTCAAACCTTGCTAAATTCCGAACCAAGTGGCGATCCGGTTGTTTTGCCTCAAACGCCAGGAATATTGCTTAGCGTTAACCATCTTAATGTTGATGTAATAACTAAAAAAAGGCTGTTTAGTCACGAACAAAAAAGAATTGTTGATAATGTAGGTTTGACGATACACCAAGGTGAAACAGTGGGTATTGTCGGTGAGTCGGGTTCAGGAAAAAGTACAACAGCTTTGGCTATTTTACGATTGATTAAATCTCAAGGTGAAATCTTATTTGATAGCCACCCAATACAGAATTTAACGGGTAAAAAACTGTTACCATTTAGAAGCCGAATGCAAGTTGTGTTCCAAGATCCGTTTTCGTCACTCAATCCTCGTTTTAATGTTGAGCAAATTATTAGCGAAGGTTTAGTTACTCATAAAAAACTGAGTAAAAATGAACGTGAAAAAGCGGTAATTGAAATCATGCAAGAAGTTGGTCTCGATCCTGATTTACGTTTTCGTTATCCAACCGAATTTTCTGGTGGACAACGACAACGTATTGCTATCGCTCGAGCATTAATTTTACAACCAGAATTATTGATTTTAGATGAACCAACTTCATCTTTAGATCATACTATTCAAAAGCAAATCATTGAGTTACTCAAATCTCTACAGGAAAAATATCAGCTCAGTTATCTCTTTATTAGTCATGATTTAGCACTAATATATTCAATATGTCATCAAGTCATTGTTATGAAAGATGCACAAATTGTCGAGCAAGGTTCACGAGAAAAGATTTTTTATTCTTGCGAACATGAATATACCAAAGCGTTACTGTCATTTTTAGATAAACCTCATCGCAGAGGAAGCAGAACCCTAATTCATGCTGATAAAGCTGAAAAAATAGAAAAGGGTGATCACAAAAATGATAATTCACAAAATCAAAAACAAGAAAAAAAGGTCGATTGGGAAAATGCGTTATTAATGCGCAAAAAATAGTTGTACGTAAAGCTATGGTTGAATTTAGTTCACTGTTTGCCAATGGATGAATATTTATCTCTATTTATAGGTTAGTTATGAAAAAACAAACATTACCTTGTTCTATAACACTTTGCACATTGTTACTTTCACCAACTGTAATGGCGTTAAGTTGTAGTGAAAATCTTACTCAAAATAGGGTTCAAGCAAATAATTATATTTTTCAAATTTTGGATTTTATTGATTTACCCGCTCAAGGAATTAAACAAGAAGTTAGAACATCAACAACAATAATTAATAATCGTAATGAGTCAACAGCTAAACAGATTCTCAATTATGATGAAAATGGATTAATTACTCAAAGCCAATATATTTTGTTCTCAGATGATAATAAACGTGTTTATTCCGAAAATTTGCAAAAAACAACCGCCGGTTGGGAAAACTTTATTGAAGATCTGGAATATAAAACAAGCAGTATCATTCAATTTAAAACCGATGAACAAGGTAGAATCGTTGAGTCACAACAAGCAAAAAAAGCGTTAGACTTTATCTTCACTGAAACGGATAGTTACCAATATGATAGTAACAACTGTCTGATTAGCAAACAGGTACAATGGAAAGTTAAAGGGGTTGATGATGAGGGTAAATTTACCGGTGTTGATCAAAATGGTGCGTCATCTTATACCTTTAATTATCAACAACAGCAATTAGCTAAAGTTTTATATCAGTTCAGTAATAATACCCAAAATGAAAGTAACTTTTCATATCAATACGATAATCAATATCGCTTAACTGCAATACAATCAGCTTATCTATCGGCAAACAAAGATGAAGTGAATTATACCACTCAATTCTTAACCTTTGATGGCAAAAACAATTGGCTCACCGCGTCTAAAATAAGACACGATCAAAAAAATAAACAAACTAATATTGTTAGAGAAATAACCTATTACTGATGTTTAACATTAATCAGCGTTATCCAACTGGATAACGCTTTTTATCGATTAATTATATCAAACTCTATTTTAGTTAACTTCGGACAAACAAAATATAAACGGCATGCATAGTCCATGCAAGGGCTAGCGCAACGGTAAGTATTTTTTCCCGTTTTGGATGGATTTTATGCTGATGCAAAATAGTAATAATCTTCTGTAATGCGCACCAAATCGGCAATGAAATCATTAAAAATAAAAATAATTTACCCGTTTCTGTATTTACTACTTTAAGTATATAAGAACGCGTTGTTGCATTACCAAAAGGAATAATAAATGCAATTATTATCATGATGACAGGCAAAAATATCGCAGCCCATGTGCCACCTAAAACAAATAATCCTTTTGCAAGACTTCCCTTTGAATGTGCAGTTTGAATTTCTTGATTTTTCATCGGATAAATACCATCTATTTTAAAACAAATAACACTAAGCAAATTGAAATAGCGATTGTCACTAACCATAAACCGATAGTGAATAAATAATCTTGTGCTCTCTTATTTGATCTTGTTGAAAAAATAACTTTAGGGACTAAATTAAACCAACTTATTGAATGGCAAATAGCAACCAATAATGCTAGGCAATTGAGCACAACAACAAAAGGACTACGTAAAAAGAAGATAAAGCGGTAAAACTCATCTTGTCCCATATTATTGGTATACATGCATATTACGCCATACATTAACATTAAACTGCCCCAAAGCATCGCAAAGGGAATTAATTTGTTAATGATTGAACAAAATCGAGATTGTTTTTGTGGTAAATCACTATATTCAGACTGATTACTGATATTACTTATATTGTTATGTGATTGATAATTATCATTACTTTTTTTAATCATAACTTTCTCAATGTGGGTACCATTATTAGGTAGTTAACGTTTTTAGAGTTTAATTAAGTATTATAAACACTAAGCTATCCAAACCGTCAAATTAAAGTCGCACATAATATCGGCTTTTGACTTAACAACACTAGGCAGAAAGTGCGTTAAAGGTCAATAGCCATAACATTAAAATATCGAGTTATCAGATAAATAGAAAGAGCAGATAAAAAACAAAAAATTTAAAAAAGGAAGCTAAGCTCACATTTTTTAAAATTGATATTCGTTAAACTAATAATAACGTTTTATCTATTTAATTTTGAAATGAAAATCCCCACGAGAGTGGGGAACTGATTTTAATTATTACTTGCTATAGGTTTATCCCTATCAAAATAAGGAACATTGATTACAAATAACAGTAGGATTGTAACATAAATAAATTTATTATCATAATTATCACTAGCTATCTTATTTTAATTATCACTAGCTATCTTGTCTTTTTATGTTGTTAATTAGAAAATTTTATGTTAAATTAAAAATGGCTAGAACATACTAGCTAAATATTATCAGCATTGAATGAAATAGCCATTAGATACGACAACTATGATTATACATGCATCGCTGATATTTATAAACAACCATTTAACTATTAACCCAAGGAGGTTGATAATGAATTTGATAAAATATTTTTTTGGTTCAAAATATCAAATAGGTGCCAATGATGAATTTCGAACAAAAATATGGAGTTTTGAAATTAAACAGAGAATAGATGAACATGAGACTCGATCCTATAGTTTAACTATACAAAAACAAATTCATTAAAATTTATTTTTTATGGAAACCGATAAGCGGTATAGATTAATATACCGCTTATTATAAATAAAAAAGGAGTAAATTTTGTTCTCGTTATCATTGTTAGATGAAAAATGGATTCCTGTAAGACATTTTAATGGTCAGATAAGTAAAATTAAACCCAGTCAGTTAATTGATGAAACCATTTCTGATTTAGCCTATTTTAGACCTGATTTTCAAGGTGCTGCATACCAATTTCTTATTGGTTTACTACAAACTGCTTTTTACCCCAAAAATAATGATGAATGGTTAGACTATTGGGATGAGGGGATACCCCAATCACAGCTAGATAAAGCATTTGAACAAGTTAAACCAGCAATGCAATTTGGTGCTACTAAACCTGCTTTTATGCAAGACTTTACACCATTAAATGGTAATAAAGTACCAATATCGGGTTTATTGGTTGAGGCGCCTGGTGAAAATGCTTTAAAAAGAAATACAGATCATTTTATTAAGCGGGATTTTGTTAAGGCTATCTGTCCACATTGTGCTGTTATGGCATTATTTACTTTACAAACTAATGCCCCAGCAGGTGGACAAGGGCATCGAGTCAGTTTGCGAGGCGGAGGACCAATTACCACGTTAATAATGCCTGATCTGAACTCGCCAACACCATTATGGAAAAAGTTATGGTTAAATGTAGTGCCACTTAATGATGATGAAAAACCACAACACTATGATGAAACTGTCTTTCCATGGTTAAACAAAACCATAACCAGTGAACCACCAAAAAATTTAAGTGTATACCCTGAACAAGCTAATTTTTGTCAAGCTTTTTGGGGCATGCCTCGCCGAATTGAGCTAGATTTTGACAATATAACGCAAGGCAATTGTGATCTTTGTGGTGAGGAGTCGTCTGAGCTTATAAGCCATTATCAAACTAAAAATTATGGTGTTCAATATCAAAACTGGCGGCATCCTTTATCTCCTTATCGAACAGACAGTAAAACGGGAGCACCGATATCCATCAAAGGTCAGCCTGGGGGGTTAATTTATCGCGATTGGTTAGGAATGGTTACTACTAATGATGATAACCAGCCAGCTCAAGTTGTTATCGTTCATAATTATCGTGACTTGGAATCTTCGCAAGAATATCACCTTTGGTGTTTTGGTTATGATTTTGACAATATGAAAGCTCGCTGCTGGTATGAACATAACTTTCCTGTCTATCCAATATTTGCTGATCCAGATAGCGATATCAAAGAGTTAATAGCACAAGCACTTGAGTTTAGTAAAGATACTTTACCAATACTACGTAAAGCCTTGGCTAGTATCAATAAACAATCAAGTTCCGTTGATATTGCTTATTGGAAAGAAACAGAAATACCTTTTTATGAATTTGTTAAACAACTTATTGATGAAAAAGATAACCCAAATGGTCGCTTTCATTTTTTGTTAGGTTGGACAAATACCTTATTAAAATATATCACCCAAATTTACGATAAAGCTGCTTTTTCAGATCCAGATCAACAGATGATCAATTCTGAAAAAATTAGTACAAGAGAAAAACTACTTAAAGATTTTAACAAACTTAAAAATATCAAAAAGATTAAAAATAATAAACCGTCTTGATAGCATGTAGGGAGAACAACATGTCAGATACTACCCCAAAAGAGCTGATAATCTTAAATGATAACCATAAAAAGATTATTGATGAATGGTTTTCTATGTTGCAGCAACGGCAAGGTAAATTCAATGGTATTACTTATAATGGACGCAAATTGCGGGCTGATTTACGTCGAGATTCATTATCTGAATTTATATTTTTACAAGATGGCTACACTATTTTAGCTAATAAACTTATTAATAACGACAGTAAATTAGCTCAAACAGAAGTTCATTATTATGCATTACAGATATTTGTTAATGTAGCAGCTTTCGCAGAAAAGAATAATGATAAATCGCCATTTGCAGCACAATTAAGTGAAAAAATCAAAGGCGGCGAACGTAATTATTTATCTGAACCGCGATTTGAACGTCTTCTTGCCAGTGAAACCCCTGAAGAATTTTGTCAACGTTTAATTCGTGCTGTTAAGTTGCGAGGTGAAAAAGGGGTTAATCTAACTTCCCTTGCTGATGGCATCTTTTTATGGATGCAAGAGTGGCATGCGCGTGAACATGGTTGGCCAGCTGATACTAACCCGTTTAAACGCCTTTCTGTTCGTTGGGCAATGGACTACTTTTCAACTAAAAATAATACTAATACTAAGGAATAATCATCATGACTACATTCATTCAATTACATCTATTAACCGCTTATGCACCCTCAAACTTAAACCGTGATGATTTAGGTCGACCAAAAACCGCTAAAATGGGTAATACTGACCGTTTACGCATTTCGTCACAAAGCTTAAAAAGAGCTTGGCGAACCTCTGACTGTTTTTATCAATCATTGAGTGATCATATTGGCGTTCGTTCACGCCGCTTTGCTCGAGATTGGGTGTATAAACCAATGATTGATAATGGCATATCTGAAAAAATAGCTAAAGAAAGTGCAATTAAAATAGCCGGTCAGTTTGGTAAAGTAAAAAATGAAAAATCACCAAAAGATCCATTGAGTAATTTAGAAATCGAACAATTGGTACATATTAGTAATTATGAACAACAAGCAATTAAACAATTAGTTGATTTATTAACTAGTGAAAAACGTGAACCTACCGATAATGAAGTTAAATTATTGCGTAAAGAAAATAGTAGTATTGATATTGCATTATTCGGACGTATGTTAGCTGATAGCCCGGCATTTAATATTGAAGCTGCGTGTCAAGTTTCTCATGCATTAGGCGTAAGTACCGTAACCATTGAGGATGATTTTTTTACTGCTGTTGATGATTTAAATAATAATGATGTTGATGCTGGCTCAGCGCATTTGGGCGAACGTGGATTTGCCTCTGCACTGTTTTATACTTATGTCTGTATTAGTCGTGATTTATTATTAGAAAATTTAAATGGTGATGAAGTACTGGTTGAAAAAACCTTAAAAGCTTTAACTGAATCAGCAGCAAAAATAGCACCAACTGGTATGCAAAATAGTTTCGCTTCACGGGCATATACTTCCTACTTATTGATAGAAAAAGGGAGCCAACAACCTCGCTCTTTAGCGGTAGCTTATTTTAATCCAATTCGTAGTCAAGATCTGGTTAATGATGCCATTACCCGTTTAGAAGAGCAACGTGATAAATTTGATAAAGTTTATGGCCAATGCGCTGATAGTCGCTATGTTCTCAATAGTGAAACAGGAGAAGGAACCCTTAGCGCGGCATTAGATTTTGTTGCGCAAAAATAGGAGAGCCGACAAGATGATAGCCCATCTTATTTTTCAGATTTATGCCCCTTTTACCTCTTGGGGCGAACCTGCTGTTGGCGAAATTCGCCACAGCAATATTATTCCCTCTCGCTCTGCTTTATTGGGATTAGTCTCGGCGGCGCTTGGCATTCGACGTGATGATAATCAAATTGATAATTTTAATCAGCATTACCATTTTGCGATTCGTCCTTTTATTGCTCATAATAGCTGGTTTAGAGATTTTCATACTGTTCAAGCTCCTAGAGCTAACAAAAAGCAAGTATGGCATACGCGTTTTGATGAAATTCGACAGACCCCCCTTGATCTAGAAACTTTATTATCACAGCGAGAATATTACAATGATGTTTACTATCAAATTGTAATGTCTGAAACTGAAAATTCACCCTATAGTTTAACCCAAATACAACAAGCATTACTTAACCCCGTTTTTCCATTATACGCAGGGAGGAAAAACTCACCTTTATCGTTGCCGTTATCGCCTATCTTGTATCAAGGAACATTGAGTGAGGCTTTTATTTTTGCAGACAAGCATTATCAAGAGTGTCATCGTCAAGATCCGGTTATTGATAAATTAGTCGAAAGCACTGCTGATGAATATTATTGGGAACAGACTAATCAAGAAGATCACTTTAAGATAATTAAAATTCAGCTTCGGCAAGATCAACCAATAAATCGTGAGCGCTGGCATTTTAGTTGTCGTCAGCAGTTTTCAGGCAAGTTGAAAGGGAGTGAATAGATGTATTTTTCTCGAGTTACTTTAAAACTAAACCAACTTCCTTATGTTATGCAACAGAAAATGCAAAATTCGGGACCTTATGCAATTCATCAATGGTTATGGCAACTCTTTCCTAATCAAGAAAAACGTACTTTTTTATTTCGGGAAGAGCGAATTGGTAAAGGTTATCAATATTATCTATTATCGGAAGTCGCACCACTCTCAAATCATCAGTTTTTTTTAATAGAAACTAAACCGTATCAACCAAAATTAACCGCTGGAATGAGATTGTTTTTTTCACTACGGGCGAATCCAGTAGTGTTTAAAAATGGTAAGCGTAGTGATGTGTTGATGGACGCTAAATATCCGATTAAAAAACAAAGGTTAAAAATAAAGACTAATGAGATAAAAACTCGCCAAAATGAAGCTGCAATAAATTGGTTAATTAAACAGAGTGAAACCAGAGGATTTTCATTATCAACGACTAACGATCAACAAGTAAATTGTGCAGTAATTAGTTATGTCCAACAGCAATTTATTAAAAAAAGTGATCTTAAACCAATTATTTACAGTAGCGTTGATTATCAAGGCGTGTTGACTGTGACGGATGCTGAATTGTTTTTAAATACCATCTATCAAGGAATAGGCAAAAGTAAAGGATTTGGTTGTGGTTTATTCTTGCTAAAACATTGTCAATAGGATTAACGGTTATGGTTTATATTCCACTTAATCCCATTCCTCTAAAAAATAGAACTTCAATGATTTTTTTACAATATGGACAAATTGATGTTCTAGATGGAGCGTTTGTATTAATTGATAAAACAGGCATTAGGACTCATATTCCAGTGGGTTCTATTGCTTGCATAATGTTAGAACCGGGCACCAGAGTTTCACATGCTGCTATCAAGTTGGCTGCAATGGTTGGAACCCTGCTCGTCTGGGTAGGTGAAGCAGGCGTCAGAATGTATTCATCGGGGCAACCCGGTGGAGCAAGATCTGACAAACTGCTTTACCAAGCTAAATTGGCATTAGATGATGATTTACGTTTAAAAGTGGTCAAAAAAATGTTTGAGTTACGATTTGGCGAACCTGCACCTAGTCGTCGTTCAATTGATCAGTTACGAGGTATTGAAGGATCGCGAGTACGTGAAACTTATTCATTACTGGCTAAACGTTATCATGTTAAATGGCACGGAAGAAAATACGACCCTAAAGATTGGCAAAAAGGCGATACGGTTAATCAATGTATAAGTGCAGCCACATCTTGCTTATATGGGATCACCGAAGCGGCTGTTTTAGCGGCTGGCTATGCTCCAGCAATCGGATTTGTACATAGTGGAAAACCACTCTCATTTGTTTATGATATTGCCGATATTATTAAGTTTGATACCGTTGTTCCCAAAGCGTTTGAAATAGCTGCAAAAAACAAGATTGATCCTGATCGGGAGGTTCGTGTGGCCTGTCGTGAAATTTTTAGAAGCCAGAAGACATTAGCAATATTAATTCCGCTTATTGAAGAAGTTTTGTCCGCTGGTGGTATAGAACCGCCTCTACAACCTGATTATGTCCTGCCACCCGCTATCCCAGAACCTCAATCTTTAGCCGATAGTGGCTTTAGGAGCCGCTAATATGAGTATGTGTGTTGTGGTAACTGAAAATGTTCCACCTCGATTACGTGGTCGTTTAGCAATTTGGTTACTTGAAATTAGAGCCGGAGTTTATATCGGTGACATATCAAAACCAATAAGAGAAATGATATGGCAACAAATTGTTAAACTTGCAGAAGAAGGCAATGTAGTCCTTGCTTGGGCGACTAATACAGAATCAGGATTTGACTTCCAAACTTATGGCGCTAATAGAAGGGTTCCGGTAGATTTAGATGGACTAAGATTAGTCTCTTTTTTACCTATTGAAAATCAATAGGTTAACGTTCTTTAAAAAATTAAAAAAATTGGTAGATTTTTGGGGTACCAATAAATCTAAATAAAACAATTATATATATTTAGAGTGTTCCCTGTATGCACAGGGATAAACCGCAGATGGGATTAGACGAGTCTGAACGAGACGAGTGTTCCCTGTATGCACAGGGATAAACCGTTAGAAAAATGGCTACTGACGGCAAATTATCAAGTGTTCCCTGTATGCACAGGGATAAACCGTCGTACGACACGATATTATCGATATCTGAAAAGTGTTCCCTGTATGCACAGGGATAAACCGCATAACCAATCGCTAATTTTGATTTCCTGTGCGTGTTCCCTGTATGCACAGGGATAAACCGTCATGGATTTTGTGGACCATGAGAATAAATATGTGTTCCCTGTATGCACAGGGATAAACCGCTCAGCGAGCTGTAGGTTTAAAAGCCAATCTTGTGTTCCCTGTATGCACAGGGATAAACCGTTACGAAAAATACGAACGAGGGATTGAAGAGGGTGTTCCCTGTATGCACAGGGATAAACCGACATAATTTTTTTTCCTGTTCTCGACGTTTAAGTGTTCCCTGTATGCACAGGGATAAACCGGAAACATTTAATTGGGTCGTCGCACCCAACATGTGTTCCCTGTATGCACAGGGATAAACCGCTATAATAATGGTAGCACAGCTAATGCGTACGTGTGTTCCCTGTATGTACAGGGATAAACCGTATTAGTGAGAACTAAAGATGGACGTAACATGACGTTTCCTGTATACACAGGGATATATAGTTAGATTAATTAGGTAAAGTAATAATAACGTTTTAACTTTATTTCTTTACCAATATCGGCATATATTCACTTTTATATTTTTATGAATATAAAAATCGAATGAGATTTATTAAAAATCTTAAATAGTTATGAAGTTCATTTTAAAACATGAATATTGAAAGTAACTGTTAACTAAACTAATAATCAAAAATAGCGTACAATAGAGCGTTATTAAACATATGATCATCATAAATAGTTTAGGAATTTAGCATGACAGGCAAATTTATTGTCATTGAAGGTCTTGAAGGTGCGGGTAAAACGACAGCAGTTAATACCGTTGCTCGTATTTTGAATCAATATTACATTTGCGATTTACAATTTACTCGTGAACCAGGTGGTACACCCATTGCTGAAGCATTACGCAATCTTATTAAAAATGGTTTGGATGATGAACCTTTGACGGATAAAGCTGAATTGTTGATGTTATATGCCGCTCGTATTCAATTGATTGATAATGTGATTAAGCCTGCTCTTAATGCTGGTAAATGGGTCATTGGTGATCGGCATGATTTATCAACGCAAGCTTATCAAGGCGGTGGTCGCCAGTTAGATAAAGTTTTTATCACCACATTAAAAGAGCAAGTTTTAGGTAATTTTAAGCCGGATTTAACTTTATATTTAGATATTGAACCACAAATTGGTTTAATGCGTGCTAGAGCAAGAGGTGAACTCGATCGTATTGAACAACAGTCATTACCCTTTTTTGAGCGAATTCGTCAACGTTATTTAGAGTTGGCAAATCAAGATGAAACCATTTTTACCATTGATGCATCTAAATCAATCAATCAGGTGACAATGCAAATTGAACAGATCCTAACAACATGGTTAACACAACAGGTTACTAATGTATGATTTTAAATGATTATCCTTGGCTGATATCGCCTTATCAACAATTTGCTGAAGGAATTATACATAAAAAGACTCATCATGCGTTATTGATTAATTACCTGCAAGGAAGTGGTGAAGATGAGTTCATTAATATGGTGGCTAATCGTTTATTATGTTTGTCTGCACAGCAATTAGAACCTTGTTCAAGTTGCCACAGTTGTAAGTTATTTATGTCCCATCATCACCCGGATTTTTACATCATAACGAATGAACAAGATAAACAATCTATTGGTATTGATCAAATTCGAAAAATTACCACTAAAGTGTACGAAAAATCCCAACAAGGTGGCAATAAAGTTATTTGGATTAAGCGGGCCGCTTTAATGACAGAAGCCGCAGCTAATGCATTACTTAAAACATTAGAAGAGCCTCCAGAAAATACCTACTTTATTTTAAGTGATGAGCATAATAGCCATTTATTACCAACAATTCATAGTCGTTGTTTTTCTTATTTTTTATCTGTACCTAAATTGGAGCAATCCATTGAGTGGTTAAAAAAGAGACATAATCAGCAAAGTAGCGATAATGAGCTTGCCTCTGCGCTGTTATTGAGCGAAAATGCGCCATTAGCTGCACTAGCTTTATTAAAACCAGAAAAGTGGCAGCAAAGAAAAGCATTTTGTGACCATTTATTACGTGTTGTACCTCATAATGATTATTGGCAACTTGCAAAAACATTTGATAATGAAGAATTTATTGAATGTATTATTTGGTTTTGTGCTTTATTAAGCGATGCATTAAAGGCAAAACAAAAAGCTGGTCGTTTTATTGTTAATCGTGATCAAGTACCATTAGTAAGATTATTAGCAACTAAAAGCAATGAAAAAATTTCTGCACTGTATGAATTATGGCTGCAGGCTAGGCGTTTATTATTGTCTGTAACAGGGCTAAATAAAGAATTAATTGTTTATAATGTGCTAGCTCAGTCTGAGATGATTAGTGATTAAGGCGTTAATATACTTTCTAAAGAACTTTCAGGTTCGATATATGTTTATAAAAGGAATGCAGTGAGTTATTTATCTATTGAATTTGGACTAATCTTTATCGTTTTTTTTGCGTTATATTGGCGGTATCGTCTTTTTCCTAAATTACAAAATAAATTACTTTTAGTTTCAAGTTATCTTATTGTGGCCAGTTTTAGCTTGCAGTTTGCGCTAATTCTTTTTATTTATACCTGTGTAATATATTTTTTCTCAATTATGATTGCCCGGTCAGATGAAAATGGTAATCGGTGGTTAATCTTGGCATTATGTTTATCAATAGCTAATTTGTCGCTGTTTAAATATTTTGATTTCTTCCGTTATGAGTTACAGGCCTTATTTAATTTCCTCCATATACCAATCGCACTACCTGTTGTAACAGTACTTATTCCTATTGGAATATCATTTTATACTCTTCATTCAGTTAGCTATATTGTCTCTGTTAAAAAAAGTGAATTACCGGTAGCTAAATTTTGGGATTTTGCACTGTTTTTATCTTTTTTCCCGAGTGTTATAGCGGGTCCAGTTAATCGTGCTAAAAATTTTTTACCTCAAATAACTACCCGTCATCCCCGCAAGATTTTACAACCTTTTAGAGCTTTTACTTTAATAATTTTATCTGTAATTAAAGTCTATTGTTTAGGCGGAATTATAAGTGAAAACTGGGTTACGCCAATTTTTGCTAATCCTTTAGAATTTAGTGTTATTGATTTGTTAGTAGGACTTTATGGTTATGCAATTCAAATTTACTTAAATTTTTCAGGCTATACCGATTTAGTTACTGGTATTGCTCTTTTATTAGGATTCCGATTACCAAATAATTTTAACTTCCCTTATTTAGCCTGTAATCTGCGAGAATTTTGGAGCCGTTGGCATATTAGTTTATCACACTGGATTCGTGATTATATCTATATTCCTCTTGGTGGTAATCGAAAAGGGCTTACTCGTACGCAAATTAATGTGATGTTGGCGATGTTAATATCGGGTTTATGGCATGGTGCTGGGATTAATTTTATTATTTGGGGCGCATGTCACGGAGTTGGTATTATAGCGCTTAATATTAGTGAACATTATTTTGGTCGAGGTTGGGTAACTGAACGTTCTCCTACATTAGCAAGGTTTCTCACTTGGCATTACGTGTGTTTTTCATGGTTATTTTTTAATTGTGAAAGTTTGCCTGATGCATTAGATTATTTAACCGCATTAACACACAACTTTTTGATTGAACCAAAATATATTGTAACTTTTTTAATTATCTATGTAGTATTTTTTATTTATCCGATATTAAAAAATATTCCAAATTGGTTTACTTTACTGATAAGTAGAATAAATCTGATTTACTTACCTATCATTTTTATTTCAGTATTGTGGTTGACAATATATATTGCACCATCTGGTGTGCCAAACTTTATTTATGCTAACTTTTGATTATGATGATAAATTATTATGGAATTTAAGAAATCGGTTACGAAAAATAAGAAAAAAACTTATTTGAATCTGAAATGGCAATCTCCTAATACATTGAATAAAGTTGCTTTCAAGCGTTCAAGAAAATTTGTTAAAAATAATGTTATTTCTGAAATTGTAAGAAGTACTTTATCAGCTCGATATATTTGTGTAATTTTACTTTTGACAGCGGTTGTTTTGATGTCAATTTATTACAAATCAATACTAATTTATTGGCAACAAACTTATCATTCAGATCTATTGGATTCCGATACGCTTACTGAAGATCCCACACCTGAAGAGTTGGAAAAAGATACAAGCGAAAGCATTATTGCACCTCAAGATGATTTAAACTCTAATGCAAAAGTGGATACTGATGAAAAAGAGGTTACTGATGAATCTGATCAAACTGAACAAACTGATGACGTGCCTGAACCTATCGAGACTATTGAAGAAAATCGATCCGAATCAAAAGAAAATAAACTTGAAACAAAAGAAGATATTCTAAGATTATTTGCAAGGGATGAATCACTTGATGATGAATCACTAGAGGATAAATCACTGGAAGATGAAGCACCTAAATTAGAGATTATTGATTCAGACACTAAGTCAGAAACTACAAAACAAACGACGCAAGAAACAATAACTAATACTGAAGATAATCCTGAAATTAAAGAGAAAAATGAAGTTGAGGTTGAAGCTGAAGATAAAGTTGACGAGAAAGTTCAACAAACATCTACGGAAGTTAAAACAATAGAAACGCAAATAACTCCGATAGATCAAAATCAACAACCAGAGGTTTTGTCTGATGATGCATCATTAGTTGATGAACCAATACCAATTGTATTGACTCAAAATGATAAAGTTTTTTTTGCTGGTGACTCTTTAATGCAAGGAGTTGCACCATATGTTAAAAAAATGTTATTCAAACAATATAGAATTGAAAGCATTGATTTAAGCAAACGTAGTACTGGACTAAGTTATCCTAAAGCTTTTGATTGGCCAAAAACGATTAATGATAAACTATCTGAAGATCCTTCAATTAAATTACTTGTCATTTTTTTAGGTGCTAACGATCCATGGGATTTTCCTGTTAAAGGTTATGCAACAAATGTAAGATTTAAATCTAAACTATGGGAAAAACAATATCGTTTACGTATTGCCAGTATTTTAGAACATGTCCAAAAACATCGTGTTCAAGTCCTTTGGCTTGCACCACCTTGTATGCGTAAGAAAAAACTAAATGATGGTATGGTTTATCTTAATAAATTATATCAGTCAGAGCTTGAAAAAACTCAACAACATTTTCTAACAACCAATGAGTTACTCGGTTGTTCATACGAAAAATTCAATAGTTTTGTTGAGAAGAATAAAGAGAAAATCAGAGTAAGGGTTGATGATGGGGTTCACTTTACACCTTCAGGTCAAAAAATTCTGGCAAAGGCCATTATGGAAAAAATAATTTTCAAAAAATTAGAGGATGTCCATAGTGAATAAGTTCTTAAAGTCTTTTCTGACGGTTATTTTGGTTACTTTCACTTTTGGATATGGTGTGACTGAAAGTGAAGCTGTTACGGGGTCTGGAATTATTGATTTTGGTGATCCAAATGCGAAACAATTTGCTACCCGATTGAAATCATTAATGACCAATAAAAGAGCAAATAATGTTGTTAATATCACTCAATTTGGTGATTCTCATACCGCAGCTGATTTTTTTACTGGTGAATTTAGAACATTGATGCAAGGAAAATATGGTGATGCTGGTATTGGTTGGATAACACCAATAGCCATAAAAGGTCAAAGCCATGCAGCAGTGACTTGGAAAAGTAAAAATTGGGATGTGTTAAGTAGTAGAACCTTGAGTAATAGAGATTTTCCTATGGGTGGCTTTATTGCCAGACCTAACCAAAATTCTGCGGTATTACAGATTCAACCTAAATCAGATTATAATGCGGATTGGCGGGTTCAGTTAATTTTTAAACCATTAAAAAATACGTCTAATTTATTTGGTCTTTATGATAATAATAATAAAAGAATTAAATTTGACTATGTCCCTAAAGCTAATGTTTGGCAAAGTGTATCTGTGGTTGCTAAAATGCCACTAAAAATAACAGGGCAAAGTACAGTTGAACTTGGGGGCATTTGGTTAACTCGTTACCAGCAACCTGGTGTTATTGTCTCAGCAATTGCTACAAATGGGGCAAGGCAGGCTATATGGCAGAAATGGAGCCCAAGTTGGTTTAAAGAGCTATCTTTATCAAAAAGTGATTTAATTATACTCGAGTATGGAACCAATGAAAGTTTTGATGAAACTTTAGATCTCAATGCATACCGAAAAAATTTAATTAATAATATACGGCTCATTCGTAAATCATTACCCAATGCCGCTATCTTAATAATGACGCCACCTGATACAATGGTTAATCAAAAAGATATACCTAAATCATTTTCGGCAATAATGAATATTCAAAAACAGGTAGCTAGAACTGAAAAAACATTATTTTGGGATTGGCAAAGAGCTATGGGCGGTAAATTTGCTATTAAAGAATGGCGTAAACGCGGTTTAGCTCGTCCAGATTTAGTTCATCAAACTTTGAAAGGTTATAAAGAAAGCGCACGAATATTTTATAACGATTTAAATGAATTTGTACAAAAAAGATAGATAAAATTTAAGATAAAAAAGGGATAAATGAGTTATGTCATCACCAATTATTGTTGCTGTTGATTTTGCTGATGTTAAGTCAGCTTGGAATTTTATTGATCGGGTTGATCCGAAAGATTGTCGTTTAAAAATTGGTAAAGAATTGTTTACTCATGCTGGACCTGAATTTATAAAACAGATTATGAATAAAGGCTTTGAAATTTTTTTAGATCTTAAATTTCATGATATTCCAAATACCGTGGCTAAGGCAGTAGCAGCGGCGGCTGATTTAGGTGTTTGGATGACTAATGTTCATGCTAGTGGCGGAATTCGTATGATGGAGGCTGCAAAAGATGCACTTTATCCTTATGGTAAAGATGCACCACTTTTAATTGCGGTAACAGTATTAACGAGTATGGAAGCGGCAGATCTTAAAGATATTGGTATTAATGTTTCACCTTTAGAACAAGCAACCAAATTAGCTATACTTGCGAAAAATTGTGGGCTTGACGGAGTGGTTTGCTCAGCTAAAGAAGTACAAAGTTTTAGAACTAGACTTGGTAGTAATTTTAAATTGGTCACACCTGGTATTCGTCCTGTAGATTCAGGGCCTGATGATCAGCGTCGTATCATGACACCACAACGAGCTCAAGCGGCCGGCTCCGATTATTTAGTCATTGGTAGACCAATTACGAGAGCAGAAGATCCTGCTAAAGCATTACAATCTATTTTATCTACCCTTGATTTAAGTAAGAGTTAATTTAATTATGTCCGATAATCCTCTTGTTTATTCGACCGATCAAGGACGAATTAAACCAATAGAAGCAAAGTTATCTCGCCCTAAAGGTGATGGTACTATACGTATTCAACGACAGACTTCGGGGCGTAAAGGGAAAGGCGTATGTGTTATTTCTGGTTTTGATTTGGATGATAATCAATTATCTAAATTAGCAGGAGAACTAAAAAAACGTTGTGGATGTGGCGGCTCTATTAAAGATGGAACGATTGAAATTCAAGGCGATAAAAGAGATTTGCTAAAGTCGTTGTTAGAAGATAAAGGCTTTAAAGTTAAACTTGCTGGCGGATGATTTAACTGTTAAAACATAACTCCCATATATAAAATTATGGGAGTTATATATTCAAAAATTAATTTGAACGATAAGTGCGCATTTTTTTACTGATATCGCGACGTTCTTTAGATATTTCAGCATTTTTAATAATATAATCATCAACTCGATCATCATAATCGCTTTTCATATTAGCAATAATAGCTTGAAGTTCTTCATACGTCATATTTGGTTTAATGTATTCACTTAGGTTTTCAAGTAAGAGTACACGTTTTTGGTTATCGCGAATTTTTTTCTCATTATCTGAAATTTCGCGTTTTAATTTATTTAAACGACGTGATAGGCGAATGTATTCTAATACATCTTGAAACGATGGTGCACTTGCTTTTTCCTTGTCCATCTAAAACCCCTTAATTGTAAAAAATTGAAAAATAAACCTTGTCTAATTATATACTAATAATTTTTTAAGGTCATATTAATTATATTTTTAAATATCATCAGATTTTGTTGGAAAATTCAATAATTAATTGCCTTTTTATGATTTATTTATCGGCATTTAAAATTATTGTTGAATTTAGTCATTAATTTTATACTTAAACGTATGCACTTCCTCAAATATTTTTACAAAAAAGAGAAAAATTAAAACAACTATTAAGAATTATTACAAAATATTATACAATAGCCCAATATTTCTAAAGAGTATCTAATGAGAGAATCATAATGAGCTGGATTGAGAAAATTCTAAGTAAAAATAATATATCGTCAGATCATAAAAAGGCGAATATTCCCGGTGGGGTTTGGACCAAATGTAGTAATTGTGAACAGGTCATTTATCAAGCTGAACTAGATCGTAATTTAGAGGTGTGTCCGAAATGTGATCACCATATGCATATTGCTGCAAGAGTAAGATTATACCGATTTTTAGATGAAGGTTCGGATGTTGAAATCGGTGCAGAACTTGCTCCAAAAGATATCTTAAAATTTAAAGATACTAAAAAATATAAAGATCGGTTAACCGCTGCTCAAAAAGATACCCGTGAAAAAGAAGCCATGGTGGTTATGAAAGGCACACTACTTGGTATTCCTGTTGTGGTCGCTTGTTTTGAGTTTGCATTTATTGGCGGCTCAATGTCCTCAGTTGTTGGCGCATTATTTACTCGTGCTGCTGAACAAGCTATTGCTGATAAGTGTCCATTAATCTGTTTTTCAACTAGTGGTGGTGCACGAATGCAAGAAGCACTATTTTCATTAATGCAAATGGCAAAAACGAGCGCTATTTTGGCTAAAATGCAAGATGAAGGTTTACCTTATATTTCAGTTATGACTGACCCTACAATGGGTGGTGTATCAGCAAGTTTAGCTATGCTTGGTGATATTAATATCGCTGAACCAAAAGCATTAATAGGTTTTGCAGGTCCTCGCGTTATTCAACAAACCGTTCGAGAAACGTTACCCGAAGGCTTTCAACGTAGTGAGTTTCTGCTAGAAAAAGGCGCACTTGATATGATTATCCATCGTAAAGATATGCGACCAAAAATTGCTGGTTTGATCGCGAAATTAATGAAACTTCCAGCCCCTTTTTATGATGCCACCAATAATGAAACAATGTAACTAATCATGCAAGTTGAAAAACCTAATGCCTTGTCTGATCTATCAGCGTGGCTTTGTTATCTAGAACAACTACATCCCTCGACAATTGATCTCGGTTTGGAGCGTGTCAAAACTGTTGCTCAGCGCCTTAATTTATTGCAACCAGCACCTTATATATTTACGGTTGCTGGTACTAATGGTAAAGGAACAACTTGTAAAACACTTGAGATGATATTACTTGCAGCCAATTTACATGTTGGTGTTTATAGTTCTCCTCATTTATTACGTTTTACAGAACGAGTGCGAATTGATAATCAAGAATCAACAGAGCAAGAAACGATAAATGCATTTACACAAATTGAGGATGCGCGCGGTGAGATCTCACTTACCTATTTTGAATATGCTACTCTCGCTGCTCTGTATCAATTCAAACAAGCTAAATTAGATGTTGTTATTTTAGAGGTCGGATTAGGTGGTAGGCTTGATGCAACTAATATTGTCGATGCTGATGTTGCAATTGTGACAACTATAGGTATTGATCATGTTGATTATTTAGGTAGTACACGTGAAAGTATAGGTCGAGAAAAGGCAGGTATCTTTAAGTCTAAAAGTATTGCTATCGTGGGTGAACCAGATATTCCTATGTCAATTTTAGATGTAGCTAAGTCCGTCAATTGTCCTATTCATAGCATTAATCATGATTGGTTTTATGAGCAAAAAAGTAGCGATAAATGGGATTTTTATTCTAGTCAATGTCAATATCAATCTTTACCAATTCCTAAAGTCCCTTTAGCTAACGCTGCAACAGCAATTGCCGCTTTAAGTTATTCATCAATCCAAATTGAAACAAGACAAATAAGTGAAGGTTTATTGAATTCAAGTCTGGTTGGACGATTTCAGACAATAAATACAGAACCACTAGTAATAATCGACGTCGCTCATAACCCCCATGCAGCAGGCTACCTAACAAAACAATTAGCATTATTGCGAACAGAAAAAAAATATTTAGGTAAAGTTAGATTTGTTATTGCTATGCTTAAAGATAAAGACATTAAAAGTACTTTGTCTATATTGAAAGGGGATGTTTGGTATTGTGCCTCACTTTATGGTGAACGTGGATGCCGTAGTGAAGTATTGAAACAATATTTAATAGAGGATAATAAGTTTAATGTATCAACATTCGATAACGTTTTAGATGCTTATCAAATGGCTCTACAAGATGCTAAAAAAGATGATATTATAGTGGTATGTGGTTCGTTTCATACGGTATCTGATGTTTTAGCTAATTTAGCGGATTAAGTTTAATTAATCATGATGAAAAATAAAAAAAGTAGCAGCAATAATCAAAATAGAATAAGAAATCAACTCGTTGGTTTTGCAACATTATTGTTAATTTTAGCTGTAATAGCGCCATGGATCCTAATAGATAAATCTAATCAACGAACTTTAGCTACTCCAATTTTACAACCAGAAATAGTTAATCAACAAAATCAACTCATAAATTCACCTAATGAATCAGGGGGTGATTTTGACAATACTAGTAATATACCTAATACTTCGTATATTTCGGGTGTAGATCAAAATTCAAGCCCATTGACGTTACAAGATATTTCCGAAAATGACGAGTCAGATTCGAAAGTTTCAGTTTCAGGACAAGAAACCAAAACATTTATGATCCAACTAACAGCGTTAAAAAATAAACAAAAAATTGAAGAACTCGTTGCATTATTGAGATTAAATAATTATAACGTGAGGCTCATACCTAAAAATCCAGAACCGAATCAAGTAATTAAATTACAAGTTGGTCCATATGCAAAAAAGGAACAAGCAGAACAAATTATTACTAATTTAAATAATTTGACAAAATTGAAAGGGATTATTGTAGCCAATTAAGAATTATTTTTTTATATCAAAGATAATTCTTAATTTATAACTTTACAAGTTTACATATAGTATTATTTACGATAATTAGCGGTAAAAAATATTTTTAAACATAAAATAGCGGATTATTATGATGAATTGGGTTGATATTACAATTATAAGTATTATTGCTTTTTCAGCTTCAGTTAGTATCGTTCGGGGTTTTATAAGAGAAGCTTTATCTCTTGTTAGTTGGGGATTAGCTTTTTTTATATCGGGTCATTTTTATACTTACATCACGCCATACTTGACCTACTTTGATAGCGACATCATTCGTATTGCAGTAGCAATTACTATCCTTTTTTTTGCTACATTATTAGTATGCTCTGTTGTTTCTTATGTTATTGGCCAATTAGTTCAAAAAACTGGCTTATCCGGTACTGACCGAGTTTTAGGTATCTGTTTTGGAATATTACGTGGTATTTTAGTTGTTGCAGCATTACTCTTTTTCATTGATACCTTTACGCCATTATCAAAATCACCTTATTGGACCCAGTCACAACTTATTCCTCATTTTCATTTTATTATTCGTTGGTTTTTTGATTATATCCAAAATTCATCATCTTTTTTAGTTCATTAAGTTTGAGGTAGTCATTATATGTGTGGTGTTGTAGGTATTGTAGGAAGTGGTACAGTCAACCAATCAATTTATGATGCATTGACTGTGTTGCAACATCGGGGACAAGATGCTGCAGGTATTGTTACAATTGATAATCAAAATCGCTTTCGTATGCGTAAAGCTAATGGTCTAGTTAAAGATGTATTCCAAGAACATCATATGCAGCGTTTACAAGGTAATTTAGGAATTGGCCATATACGTTATCCAACAGCTGGAAGCTCCAGTCCCTCGGAAGCACAACCGTTTTATGTCAATTCACCGTATGGCATTGCTCTTGCTCATAATGGTAATTTAACTAATACCGATAAACTGCGTAATAAAGTTTTTGAGTTAGCTAGGCGTCATATCAATACTAATTCCGATTCAGAAGTTTTACTTAACATTTTTGCCAGCGAACTCGATAAATTTCCAACTTACCCTCTTAGCCCAGATAATATTTTTACCGCAATTCATAATGTACATACGATTATTAAGGGGGCCTATGCTTGTGTAGCAATGATTATAGGACATGGTTTGGTTGCTTTTCGAGATCCTTATGGAATCCGTCCGTTAGTTATTGGTAGAAGAGTTTTAGAAAATCAAAAAATCGAATATATGGTTGCCTCAGAAAGTGTGGCATTAGATATTCTTGATTTTGAGTTTATGCGTGATGTTGATCCTGGCGAAGCGATTTATATCACTCAAGATGGGCAATTATATTCACAGCAATGTTCAGATAATCCTCAATATTATCCATGTATTTTTGAATATGTTTATTTTGCAAGACCGGATTCATTGATGAATGGTGTATCTGTTTATCAATCTCGCATTTCAATGGGGCAAAAACTAGGGCAAAAAATAGCAAAGGAATGGAAGAATGTTGATATTGATGTTGTCATACCTATTCCAGAAACATCGTGTGATGCAGCGCTTGAAATAGCAAGAATATTAAATAAGCCTTATCGACAAGGATTTGTTAAAAATCGTTATGTTGGACGAACATTTATTATGCCGGGACAAACGGCACGTAAACTTTCCGTAAGAAGAAAACTCAATGCAAATCGTATTGAATTTGAAGGTAAAAATGTTCTCTTAGTTGATGATTCAATCGTACGAGGTACTACATCAGAAAAGATTCTTGAAATGGTTCGCTCGTGTGGTGCGAAGAAAATTTATTTGGCTTCTGCCGCACCAGAAATAAGGTATCCTAATGTTTACGGTATTGATATGCCTGTTGCAAGCGAATTAATTGCATATAATCGAACCGTTGATGAGATAGCTAAAGATATTGGTGCTGATAAACTTATTTTCCAAAACCTTTCTGATTTAATTGATTCAATTAAAATCCTAAATCCAAACATAACCCATTTAGAATGCTCTGTTTTTAATGGGAAATATATTACCGAAGATATTGACGATGAATATTTGTCTTCGTTAGAAATAAACAGAAGTGATAAGATTAAGTTAACACTATCTAAAGAATCAGAAAATCTAGAAATTTATAATGAAGGTCAATAAAAAAACATCTAAAATGAAAGAATGTTAAAAACAGATGAATTATTAGACGGTTTATCTGTTTTTTATTATCCAATCAATTTGTCACACACTCCCAATCATAACAAAAAAGTAATTTTGAATTAATTATTACAACGTTTATTAAGTTAAACAATTAGTTTACTAAAGTCACATTATTATTCTTTTCATTTAACTCAATGAAAAATAATAAATTTATCTTTATTTACAAAAATAAAACAAAATTAATGTAAATTTATTTTGATTTATGACAATTTTGTAATATCATTCCTCCCGTATAAAGGGTTTAAAATAATTTTAAAATCCTTAAAAGAAAACATGGAAAGAAAACAAATTTGAAGCACTTTTTATCAGAATAAATTGACAATAAAAATTTAATGGTAGATGGCTTTATTAACAAATAAAAAAAGAACTTGTTACTGCGTAGCATTGTGTCGGTGAAATATAAGGAATAATTAAGATGAGAAATAATCTTAATTTAAAAGTTATCTCTACACTAATTATCATGGCTTTAGGCTGCCAGATGAGTTGGGCAGCCGATGATACTGTTTCTGAAACAGTAACAGCTGTTGATAGTAATAAAGTGATCGAGTTAAAAGATGGTACCAAAGTACGTGAAATGGTTAATAACCAACAACGTAGCTTATATCAAATAGCACTTTTAAGTGGCGTCTCTGTCTCAGAATTAAGAGAGATAAATGCTGGGCGTTATGACAAAAAAGATATGGTAGAAGTCGGAGAGCGTTTAGTGCTCCCTGAGAATTCTCCAATATTGCCTGCACTGAAAAAATCAGATTCTGATACTCAAGATAAATATGCTCATTTACCTAAATTAGGTTCGGATGATAATTATGACGTTAAAGCTGATAAAGATGCTTTAGCAAGTCAAGTTGCATCAACTTTACAGACTTTAGCTACTCAAGATTGGAAACAAATTACCTCTTCTGAAAATGGTGGCATCTCTGGGCATGTAAAAAATAAAGCAAAAGATTATGCTGAAAATTATGTCCGTAATAGTGTAAGAAACCAAGTTGTTGATCCACTAAAAGGTGCTGCACAAGATTTTTTAGGGCAATTTGGTACAGCGCAATTACAGTTTGATATAAGTGACACCGGTTCATTTAATAATATCAATGCTAAATTATTTAGCCCATGGTACGACACCGAAGATACTTTGATCTTTACTCAATTATCGTTTCAAGAATATGAGCATAATCGACGTATTGGTAACTTCGGTATTGGACAACGTTGGGATGTAGCTGATAAAACATGGTTATTAGGCTATAACGTATTTTTAGACCACGATTTTCAACGCTCTCATAACCGTTTGGGTATTGGTGCTGAAGCTTGGACAGACTATATGAAGTTTGCCATTAACTATTATCACCCTTTATCTGATTGGAAAAACTCAAGGGATTTTGATGATTATTTAGAACGTGCAGCAAGAGGTTTTGATGTGCGTTTCCAAGGATACTTACCACAATACCCACACTTAGGTGGTTCATTGATGTATGAACAATACTATGGTGATAAAGTCGCATTATTTGGTAAAGATAATTTGCAAAAGGATCCTAGAGCTATCACTGCGGGTATTGATTATACACCAGTCCCTCTATTTACGGTAAAAGCTGAACATAAACGCGGTCAAGATAGTAATAAAGAAACCAAAGCAGAATTAACCATGAACTACCGTATCGGAATGCCTTTAAAAGACCAGTTAGATCCTGATATGGTTCAAGCCGCTCGATCAGTTAAAGGTAGTCGTTATGATCTTGTCGATCGTAATAATTACATTGTTCTTGAATATAAAGAAAAGAAAATGAGTGTTGATTTGGGACTTGAATCACTGCAATTATTGGAAGGTGAGACTTATGATGTCAGCATTGGCGTTCATAATGCTAAAGGTATACGCAGTGTCTCATGGTCTGGTGATATGATGGAAATTGATGCGGGCGGTGGTTTCTTTTGTTTTGCAACAGGAACCTGTGGTTCTTCTAACTGGTTAACGCCTAATGCCAATATTAACAATTGGAAAATTGTCGCACCTAATTATGTTGATTCTAATGGTCAACGTCGTCCTATAAATACTAAGGGTAAATATACGTTAGCCGTAACAGTTACTGACGAAAAAGGTAAATCTGCAACATCTAACTCGATTTCATTTGAAGTATTACCAAATCTAAATACGCGTAAAATTGGGGTCTGGGTAGTAGATGAAAACGGAGATAAGGCTTCAATGGCTAGCAGACCTGCGGATGGTCAAAGCGCAATTACTATTTTTGCAACATTAGTTAAACCTAAAGTAGACATTGGTTCTATTACCTCTGAAAACGACGTAGATGGTTTTAGTGATGAAGAAGTAATGGATAGTATACCTGATAATTTTGCATCAGTATTAAAAGGGTGGTCAGCTACAAGCAATGGTAAAAAAGTAGCTTTAATTGACGGTACATCGGGTAATGTGGATGCCTGCCCATCACAGGAAACTTGTGTCATTGTAAAAGGTTTTGAAAAAGTTAAGATGGGACATAAAGTATCTTCTAATGCTGCAACGGCTGCTGATATTGAAGTAGTTGGGGATAGCTACATTTTAGATGTTGCTTCTAATCTCGCTGGTACTGTTGATTTTGCAATTACCGTTGATAGATTTGGAACTTCTTTCAATAAAGCTACCGTTAATTTTACGGGTGGACAAGCTAATACCATTAAAGTTTACCAAGAGGGTGGTGTATTAGTGGCTACAAGCACAGGTAATTCATTGCAGTTTGATCCAAATGCTATTAAAGAATGGAAAGTTGATAGTAAATATCATGTGAAAGGTTATGATGTTAATGGTCAGGAACTTAAAGATCCGTTTGTTGTTTGGTCACTTGTTGGTTCCAATGAAGAGGCTTGTCCTGGCAGTGCTGCAACTTCTCCATTACCAGGTCATGCACAAAATCCAAATGGTCCTTGGTTTAATGTTGCTATGGGACCTAATGCAGATTACAAGATAAGAAGTAAGAAAACGTTGAGTTATGCATCAGCAGGTAAAGGTATTGATGCTGTTGCTAACGCACCTGCTCATTTGGATTTACAACCATCGGTTATACCTTCACCATTAGCATGTGCGGGGGATCAAGGATTTAAATTGCAAGTAACGATTACAGATTATAACTAACTAGTTAGTGTGTATTGTTCAGGTGATATAAAAGTATGGTTATAGGTTTTAGGCTAACGAATGATTTCGGTGGCCTATATTTGGGAACACCAACAAAAGTGTTGTATTCAAATCAATACAACATATTTAATTTAAAAATAAAAATAGGAAGTTAAACATGAAAAATTTAACAATCAAAAAAATTGCATTTGGCTTGTTATTAGCAGGTTATGCTTCAAGTAGCGCTTTTGCAACATTAACTGCAACAACTAACCAACCAATACAAGGTAGTGCACCTGTACTTTCTAAAGTAAATGGCCTTGCATTGCATACTGTTACCGTAACATTTACAACTGATGCTGAAGGTAACACTGAAATTGAAGCAACTGACAACGTTAAAGTCGGTAACTATATGAAAATTTCGTATAAGGTGCTGGATGATGATGGTGATTTAGATCAGGAAGATATCATTAAGACAGTTACTCTCTATAAAAGAGAAAAAGATAATGATGGCCAATATACTTCTTGGAAAGAAATAGATGCTAGCGTTCTTAGCGCTGCTAAAGTTATCACTGGTGACAGTCAAAATGGTCAACAATTAAATTCTATTATTATTCCAATTAGTGATGATTTTGCTGGTGCAGATCAAATTGGTTTTAAATTACAAGAACGTACTAAATATGGTGCACCTAGCGTAAATCAATGGATAAGTGTATCCGATGTTTGGTCATCAGAACTCCCAGAAGTATCTACAGATGGCACTGAACCAGCTGGACTACCTTCTGATCCAAAAGGTCCAGGTGATAAAGCACCCGGTAAAGGTCCAATTGTTAGTGATACCTTTAAAGTTGGTATCTTCAAATACGACGACAAGGATATCTTAGATACTAAAGTTAACTATGCTAAGATTGATGCTAGTACCCCTACCCCTAAATATGGTGATAAATTCGGTGCTGTAGTATGGAATGATGCTGATAAAAATGGCAGTATTGATGATGGTGAGTTGATTAAAACTTCAGCGTATACATATAAATGGACTCTTTACGGTACCTATGAACAAGTTGATGCTACTAATGATGCCTTAGAATCAACCAAGACAACAGCTGATGGCGATACTATTCTCTTAGGTCGCAAAGCAGCAAATGAAACTCATAACTCAATGTATAACACAACCTATAAAGCTGGTGCTCAAGGTTATCACTTGAAAGTTGAAACCAACGAGTAAATATAAGTTAGTATTTTTATAAGTAGTAGTAATTGCTTAAAAAATTGTTAAAACCACTCATATGAGTGGTTTTTCTTTATTACTTAAAAATATTTATTCATGTATGGTTTATGTAAATCATTTGAATAAAAATAAATCGGTACATTATAATGTTATGAGTGATAAAAACTTATATTTTTAGTTTTTAAGATAGTTTATATAACTTTATTATATGATTTAACATCACGATTATTAGTCAAATAAAATTAAAAAGTGAAATGATTCTTCTTATTTTTAAATGGATGCTTTAGAATGCTAATAATCCCAAATAATATTAATTTATCATGATTATTCCTTGGCAAAATCTTAACCCACAAACGTTAGATAACATAATTGAATCCTTTGTGTTACGTGAAGGTACCGATTATGGTTTACAAGAAAAATCCCTCCAAGAAAAGGTTACTCAAGTAAAATCTCAGTTAATTGATGGAACTGTGGCAATCTTTTGGTCTGAGTTACACCAAACAGTTGATATTAGACTTGTTAAATAATGGCTAAAATCCTTATTGCTTAGTATATGATTTATTGTTCAACTTTGTTATAGTGTGTAAGTTGTAAATTGAATGGAGAGGAAGGAATAATGATTGGTAAACAGCAAACGGATACAACATTAGAGTGGTTTTTATCTCATTGCCATATTCATAAGTATCCAGCTAAAAGTACCCTTATTCATCAAGGTGAGAAAGCAGAAACTCTCTATTATATTGTAAAAGGCTCTGTAGCCGTATTGATTAAAGATGATGAAGGTAATGAAATGATATTATCTTATTTAAATCAAAATCAATTTTTAGGTGAATTAGGTCTTTTTGAAGAAGGAACAGAGCGAAGCGCTTGGGTTAAAGCAAAAACAAGTTGTGAAGTTGCTGAAATCTCTTACAAAAAATTTAAGCAACTTGTTCAAGTCAATCCCGATATTTTAATGAAACTTGCGAGCCAAATGGCTAGCAGATTACAAGTAACATCAGAAAAAGTCAGCAATTTAGCCTTTCTTGATGTTGCTGGTCGTATTGCACAAACCTTATTAAATCTGGCTAAACAACCGGATGCCATGACACATCCTGATGGTATGCAAATTAAAATTACCCGTCAGGAAATAGGTCAGATTGTTGGATGTTCTCGTGAGACTGTTGGCCGAATTTTAAAAATGCTTGAGGATCAACATTTAATTTCTGCTCATGGTAAAA
The DNA here is from genome assembly GCF_016101285.1 of Gilliamella sp. W8136. Classification (NCBI taxonomy): domain Bacteria; kingdom Pseudomonadati; phylum Pseudomonadota; class Gammaproteobacteria; order Orbales; family Orbaceae; genus Gilliamella; species Gilliamella sp. W8136. The sequence continues at coordinate 67,161 of NZ_JACFQU010000006.1, read as the reverse complement.
CTATTGTTGTTTACGGAACACGCTAAGTGATTAAACAAATATTTAATGACAAGTTGATAAAATGATTTATATGACACGGCATATTTCATGATTCAAGAAAGATACATTCCTAACCATGTAGCGATTATTATGGATGGAAATGGTCGCTGGGCACAGCAACGAAAACAATTACGCGCAGTTGGGCATAGAGCCGGTTTAAAAGCCGTACGTAAAATTGTTACCTATGCTGCAACTCTTGGTATAAAAGTTTTAACGCTATATGCTTTTAGTAGTGAAAATTGGAAACGCCCAGCGAATGAAGTTTCTGCTTTAATTTCTTTGTTTATTTATGCTTTGAATCGTGAAATGAAAAGTTTACATAAAAATAATGTTCGATTAAATATTATTGGTGATATTTCCCAATTTAATGATGATTTGCAAAATATGATTATTAATGCAGAACAATTAACAAAAAATAATTCTGGATTAGTTTTGAATGTTGCTGCTAATTATGGTGGTCGTTGGGACATTTTACAGTCAACTAAAAAAATGGCTAAACAAGTCTTTGATAGAAAAATAACGTTAGATGATATTACTGAAGAACGATTTAACTCGGAAATGAGTATGCATGAGTTTCCTGAAGTGGATTTAGTTATTCGCACTGGTGGTGAATATCGAATCAGTAATTTTTTATTATGGCAGATCGCTTATTCTGAACTTTACTTTACTGATGTTTTATGGCCAGACTTCAATCAAACGTTATTTGACAAAGCAATTGATGTTTTTAATACCAGAGAGCGACGTTTTGGTGGTATACCTATAGAGGAACATTCATGTTAATTCAACGATTACTTGCAGCAATTGTGCTGATTCCACTTGTGATTATTCTACTTTTTTTTACGCAACTGTCGATATTCGCTTGTATCATGATTGCTGTTGTCACTATAGCTGCATGGGAGTGGTCTCAGTTTTTACATATTACTAATAAGCATTCAAGATTAATGTTTGCTTTTTTTATTGCGATTATATTAGCTTTATTATATTTTATGCCAATCTCTTTGGAGCTAAAATCCAAGCTGTATAATATTATATTATCATTTTCAATTATCTGGTGGTTAGTTGCATTATTCTTAGTTATAAGTTATCCCAAAACCTTACATTATTGGTCTAACGTTGCTGTAAAATTAATTTTTGCTTTTTTTACATTAGTTCCATTTTTCCTTAGTATGATAGAGTTAAGATCCATTAACTATCATTCAAATTGTTATACAGGCGCAATCTTGTTGTTATATGTATTTGTGCTAGTATGGGCAACAGATACTGGAGCTTACTTTGCTGGACGAACTTTTGGTAAACGAAAATTAGCCCCAAAAGTTTCCCCAGGTAAAACTGTAGAAGGTTTCATTGGTGGTGTTAGTGTCGCGATTTTAATTAGTTTGATTGTTTATTGTTCAAATCTATTCAATATAAAATTTAACGTTTTTTTTATCAGTTCTTTTTTTGCTATCTTAGTCTCAGTATTAGGTGATTTAACTGAAAGTATGTTTAAACGCGAGGCAGGCATTAAAGATAGTGGTAATTTAATACCAGGACATGGCGGTATTTTAGATAGAATTGACAGTTTAACAGCCGCAGTTCCAATTTTTACAGTACTATCTTTATACTTATCATAGAGAGGTAATATATTTTGCTCTGGCCGTTGCTGCTATTTATCATTACTATGGGTATTTTAGTCACTGTACATGAATTTGGGCATTTTTTTATTGCTCGTTTATGTGGTGTTCATGTTGAATGCTTTTCAATTGGTTTTGGTAAAAAAATATGGTCACATAAATTTTCAAGTGGAACTGAATTCGTAATTGCTATGATTCCTCTTGGTGGTTATGTTAGAATGCTCAATGAAGATACAAAAAAAACTTCAATCCATGATGAGAAATTTGCTTTTAATAGAAAAAAAATCTGGCAAAAAATGGCAATTATATTCGCAGGACCTTTTGCCAACTTTGTTTTAGCTGCGATAATTTATTGGATCATTTTTTTAAATGGAGTAATGGTTTATCCCGTAAAAGTAAAAGATACTATCGCCAATACTCCTGCTTCTACATTGTATATTCCTTATGGAGCAGAGTTAAAAAGTATTGATAATATTAATATTAAAAGCTGGAATGATGTAAATTTAGCCTTGATATCTGTATTAGGTAAAAATAGTGTATCTTTATCTTATATTGATACAGATAATAATGGTAATCCGATAGAAGTAACAAAGAGTGTTGATATTAGCCATTGGAATTTTGATATAGAGAAAGAATCATCCATTACGGCATTTGGTTTTCTTCCTAAAACGTTGGAAGTTTATCCAATTGTAAGTAAAATTGTACCAAAATCGGCTGCAGAAAAAGCTGGGTTACAAGTAGGTGATGAAATTATCAGTTATAATAGTCATCTTTATACAAATTGGAATGATTTTTCTGCTGAAATAAAAAAAGCGAATGCAATGGTATTAAAGGTTAAGCGGGGTAATAGTGAAATTGAGCTTAATTTAATACCAACAGTTCAGAAAAATGGTGAAGGTGTAGCTGGTTTATATCCTTCTTCAGAGGCAGTAGTTAAGCAATACGGTTTTTTAGAAGGACTAGGTAAAGGTATTGAGCAAACAGTATTAACGACAAAAGTAACTGTAGGTTCACTATATCAATTAATAACAGGTGTTATTGGCCTTAAACATTTATCAGGGCCTATAACAATAGCAAAAAGCGCAGGGCAAACAGCAAGTTATGGTTTCACACCTTACTTATATTTCCTAGCATTTATTAGTGTAAGTTTGGGTGTTATCAATCTTGTACCATTACCAATATTAGATGGTGGGCAACTTGTCTTTTTATTGCTTGAAAAGATAAAAGGAAAAGCCTTATCAGAACAAACCCAAGAACGATTATTTCGCATAGGGTTTTTTTTATTAATATTAATAATGGGAATTGCACTATTTAACGATTTTTTACGATTGTGATGGGATGAGGTTATAAACATTTACAATGAAAATAAATAAATTACTTATAGCATCTTTGCTGTTCAGTGGTACAGCAATGTATAGTTCCAACGCATTTTGTGTTGATGATTTTATAGTAAAAGATATTAAATTTGAAGGTTTGCAAAGAGTTACTCCTGGTGCCGCATTGCTTGAAATGCCTGTTCAAGTTGGCGATTATGTCAATGAAGCGGACTTAGGGCGTATTATCAAATCCCTTTATGCTAGTGGTAATTTTGATAATATCAGTGTTTCCCGAGATGGTAGTAAATTGATTATTCATGTTCAAGAGCGACCAACTATTGCGAGTATTACTTTTTCTGGTAATAAATCAGTAAAAGATGATATGTTGAAAAAGAATTTAGATAGCTCTGGTATCCGGGAAGGCGAAGCATTAGATCGTACAATGCTTTCGGCAATTGAAAAAGGTTTAGAAGATTTCTACTATAGTGTTGGTAAGTATAATGCAAAAGTTAAAGCTGTAGTTACCCCATTATCTCGTAATCGTGCAGATTTAAAATTGGTCATTGCAGAGGGTAAATCGGCATTGATTGATCAAATCAATATTGTTGGTGCTAAAGCATTTTCTTCAGAAGAACTTATTTCACGTTTTTCACTACGTGATGAAGTTCCATGGTGGAATATGCTTGGAGATCGAAAATATCAGAAACAAAAATTGGCTAATGATTTGGATGAATTACAAAGTTTTTATCTAAATCGTGGTTATGCTCGTTTTAATATTGATTCCACACAAGTTAGTTTAACACCAGATAAAAAAGGAATTTACGTAACAATTAATATCCATGAAGGTGAACAATACAAGTTATCTGGTCTTGATTTCAAAGGAAAATTTGCTGGGCATAAAGATGCGATCGCCAAAATAGCTAATGAGCGCGTATCAGTTGGAGATTTATATAATGGTAAGAAAATAACCGATATCGAAGATAATGTTAAACGCTTACTTGCTAATTTTGGTTATGCTTACCCTAGAGTCATTATTCAACCAGAAATGGATGATTCTAAACATACTGTAAAACTTATCGTTATGGTTGATGTCGGGCAGCGTTATTATGTTCGTAATATTAAGATTGTTGGTAATACAGTAACAAGTGAAAGTGTTATCCGCCGTGAGCTTCGTCAAATGGAAGGCGCATGGTTAAGTAACGGGTTAGTTGAGTTAGGTAAGGAACGCTTAAATCGATTAGGTTTTTTTGATACTGTCGAAGCGAATACTGAACGAGTGCCAGGAATAGATGATCAAGTTGATATCGTTTATAAAGTTTCTGAGCGTAACACTGGTAGTATTAAATTTGGTGTGGGTATCGGTTCGGATAGTGGTGTTAGTTTTAATGCCGGTATTTCGCAAGATAACTGGTTAGGTACCGGTAATAGCGTATCATTTGATATTAACACTACTGATACGGATAAAACTGCCTCTGTTTCAATTGTTGATCCTTATTTTACTGTTGATGGCGTAAGCTTAGGTGGTAGTGTTTACTACAATACTTATAAAGCAGATGATGATGATGATGAGTCAGAATACTCAAGTAAAACATGGGGTGCATCAGTAAATTTAGGATTTCCAATTAGCGAAAATAATTTCATTCGCTTTGGTACTGAATATGCCAACCATAAGCTCTCTGATATGAAAGCTCAATATGGAATGTGGCGTTATTTTGAATCTATGGGCGAAAAGATGAAGAATAGACGTTCTATTTCTTTCGATACTAATGATTTACTACTAAATGCTTATTGGACGTATAATTCATTGGATCGAGGATTTTTCCCTACTGATGGTTTAAAAGTGACCGCTAGCGCAAAAGTAACCGCGCCTGTATTTGATAACCGATTCTACAAAGTAGTCACCGATGCTTCCTATTATTATCCATTTGATTCTGAACATCATTGGGTTTTCTTAGCTCGAGGTCGCTTCGGTTATGGTGATGGTTTTGGGGGTAAAGAGTTGCCATTCTATGAGAACTTCTATGCTGGTGGTTCAACTGTACTGCGTGGTTTTAAAGCCAATACTGTTGGTCCTAAAGCGGTTTATTTTAATAGTGATAATGGTTGTAGTGGTTTAGATAATACAAGTAAATGTAAAAGATCAAAAGATGCAGTCGGAGGTAATGCATTAGCATTTGCAAGTACTGAATTGATTGTTCCGACTCCATTTGCTGGAGAAAAATATACAGATAGCATTCGTACTTCCGTATTTTTTGATGCAGGTACAGTATGGGATACTGAGTGGAATTTTAAGAACAAGGATATTCCAGATTATAGTTCACCTTCTGACATAAGAATGTCAGCAGGATTGGCTGTTCAATGGATGTCACCATTAGGCCCATTAGTCTTTTCTTATGCTCAACCTCTTAAGAAATATAATGGTGATTCAGCTCAACAATTCCAATTTAATATCGGTTCGACATGGTAACTCCATGTCAAAATTAATAAATAGACATAGGTGAAGAAAGTGAAAAAAATTATATCTGTTCTTAGTATAAGTGCTGCATTACTGTTTACTGGTATGGCAAATGCAGAAGTTAAAATCGGTGTTATTGATGTAATGTCTGTATTACAAAATATGCCTCAACGAGAAGCGGTTGGGCAAGCTTTGAATAAAGAATTTGAAGTTAGAGAGAAATCATTGCGTGAAGAAGAAAAGAAAGCTAGCGATGCGGCAGCTCGTTTAAAGAAAGATGGTTTAACATTATCAGCGTCTGAAAAAACAAAGTTAAATAAAACAATTTCAGATTTTGAAAATAAAGCAAAAGCATTTACAACAGATTACCGCAAACGAGAATCAGAAGAAGTGGGTAAACTATTAACTAAAATCCAAGAAGCTGTTAAAAGTATTGTTACTACAGAAAAATACGATCTTATTTTAAAAGCAGAAGCTACATTATCAGCATCGGATGCGGTAGATATCACTAATAAAGTATTGGAAAAGGTTAAAAAATAATGTTTGCTTTCCGTTTAGAACAGTTGGCTAAACAACTTGATGCAAAGTTACATGGTGATGGTAATATCACTATCACAGGTATTGCATCAATGAAAAGTGCAGTATCTGGTCAAATTACCTTTTTGTCTGATAAAAAATTGCAGAATAATTTATCAGAATGTAAAGCTTCTGCCGTAGTAATGACAGAAGAAAGTCTTAAGTATTGGCAAGGTGCTGCATTAATTGTAAAAGATCCTTATTTTACTTATGCAAAATTAGCTCAGTATCTTGATACAACACCTGCACCAGCTAAAGATATAGCGGCATCAGCAGTAATTGATTCATCTGCTCAGTTAGGTAGTAATATTTCAATTGGAGCTAATGCTGTTATCGAAAGTGGTGTTACATTAGGTGATAATTGTGTTATTGGTGCGGGTTGCTTTATTGGTAAAGATACAAAAATAGGTGCAAATACAAAATTATGGGCTAATGTCACGGTTTATCACAACTGTATTATTGGCGATAATTGCTTAGTGCAATCAGGAACGGTAATAGGAGCGGATGGATTTGGTTACGCTAATGATAAAGGAAACTGGATTAAAATCCCTCAATTAGGACGTGTTGTCATTGGCAATAATGTAGAGATAGGTGCATCAACCACAATAGATAGAGGTGCGCTGGATGATACGGTTATAGGTAATGGTGTTATTATTGACAATCAATGCCAAATCGCTCATAACGATATAATTGGTGATCATACCGCAGTTGCGGGAGGCGTTATTATGGCTGGTAGCTTAACTATTGGTCGTCACTGTCTAATCGGTGGAGCAAGTGTTATTAATGGACATATGGAAATATGTGATCAAGTAACCGTTACTGGCATGGGAATGGTGATGCGTCCTATCACTGAACCTGGTGTATATTCATCTGGGATCCCACTACAAGAAAATAAAGTATGGCGAAAAACCGCTTCGTTAGTGTTACATATTGATGAAATGAATAAACGTTTGAAAGCGCTTGAGAAGAAACTATTAAATGTCTCGACGTAGACGTTTACGGTCGGTATAATGCTCGCCTATTTTATAAATTTGTTGGCTCAATTATCAATTTAAAATAATCATGAGCAGATATTATTCAATAATTTCGAGGTATAAAGATGCAAGTTTCGGTGGAAACAACAAAAGGTTTAGGTAGACGTTTATCAATTACCATTAAATCAGAAGATATTAAAAAAGCAATTGATAAAGAGCTGATTAATACTGCAAAAAAAGTACGAATTGATGGTTTCCGCAAAGGAAAAGTACCTTTAAAAATTGTTGAACAACGCTATGGTGCGTCGATTTTACAAGATGCATTAAGTGACTTAATGCAAAAAAATTTCATTGAAGCGATTGTTCAAGAAAAAATAAATCCAGTAGGTGCACCAACTTATACTCCAACAGAATATAAAGATGGAGAAGATTACACCTTTACTGTTGAATTTGAGGTTTACCCTGAAGTTAAAATCAAAGATCTAGATAAGATCGAAGTTGAAAAACCAGTAGCCGAAGTTGTTGATGCTGATGTTGAAACTATGATTGAAACATTACGTAAACAACAAGGGACTTGGAAAGAAGTTGATCAATCAGCTAAAGAACAAAGTCGTGTAACTTTAGATTTTGTTGGCCAAGTTGATGGTGAAGAATTCGAAGGCGGGAAAGCTAATGATTTTGTATTAGTATTAGGTCAAGGTAGAATGATTCCTGGGTTTGAAGATGCTATTTTAGAGCATAAAGCTAATGACCAATTTGATATTAACGTAACATTCCCAGAAGATTATCATGCCGAAAATTTAAAAGGTAAGCCTGCAGTATTTTCTGCAACATTGAAAAAAGTGGAAGAGCTTGAACTTCCAGAGCTTACTGAAGATGTCATTAAACGGTTTGGTATCGCAGATGGTACAGTTGAAAGCTTACGTATTGAAGTACGAAAAAATATGTCGCGCGAACTTAATGCAACTATTCGTAATAAAATTAAAGCACAAGTTATTGATGGTTTAGTTAAGAATAATGAAATTGATGTACCTGCTGCATTAGTAGAACGCGAAATTGATGTACTCCGTCAACAGGCTGTATCACGATTTGGTGGAAACATGAAGCAACCAATCGACCTTCCGAAAGAATTATTCGAAGCTGAAGCTAAACGCCGTGTATCAGTTGGTTTATTATTTAGCGAAATTATTGAAAGCAATAAGATTAAAGCTGATGATGCAAAAGTTAAATCATTAATTGATGAAATTGCCTCTGCTTACGAAGATCCTAAAGAAGTTTTAGAATATTACAGTAAAGATAAGAAAGCGATGGATAACATTCGATCTGTAGCGATTGAAGATCAAGTAGTTGATTTATTATTAGCTAGTGCTAAAGTAACCGATAAAAACTACTCGTTTTCTGAATTAATGAATCAGCAAGTGGCTTAATATCTATACACTGCTTCATTAAAAAAAAAGATTACTTTTAAGCCCAAATAAGAATTATCTGTTTGGGCTATTTTGTTTAATTAGGAGATAAAAATGCCTTTAGAACCATATATGGGTGTGATTCCAATGGTTGTTGAGCAAAGCTCTCGTGGAGAAAGAGCTTACGATATATATTCACGGTTATTAAAAGAGCGAATCATCTTTTTAACAGGACAAGTTGAAGATAATATGGCTAACTTAATTATCGCTCAAATGTTATTTTTAGAAGCTGAAAATCCTGAAAAAGATATCCATTTATATATAAATTCACCAGGTGGTGTTGTTACAGCCGGACTGGCCATTTATGATACTATGCAATTTATAAAACCCGATGTTAGCACAATTTGTTTGGGACAAGCATGTTCAATGGGATCATTGCTTTTGACTGCCGGAACAAAAGGTAAACGATATTGCTTACCTAACGCTAGGGTAATGATTCATCAACCATTAGGCGGTTTTCAAGGACAAGCTTCCGATATTCAAATACATGCACAAGAAATCTTACAAGTAAAAAGCCGTTTAAATAATATTTTGGCAATGCATACTGGTCAAGATATTAGTGTAATTGAAAAAGATACAGATCGTGATAACTTTATGTCTGCCGAAAAAGCAGTTGAATATGGTTTAGTGGATGCCATATATAGTAAACGTTCATAATAAATTAGCTAGGTGGTAAAAGTGAATAATGAAAGCTCAGAAAAATTACTCTATTGTACTTTTTGTGGTAAAAGTGAACATGAAGTTCGCAAACTAATTGCAGGACCATCATCTATTTATATTTGTAATGAGTGTATTGGGCTATGCAATGATATTTTAAAAGAAGAGACAAAAAGTTTTCTCTCACATGAAGAATTTAATAGTAAACCATTACCAACTCCTCATGAAATTCGAAACCATCTTGATGAATATGTTATTGGTCAAGAAAAAGCAAAAAAAGTATTATCTGTAGCTGTTTATAATCATTATAAACGTTTACGTAATTATGCAAGTCATAATGATGTCGAATTAGGTAAAAGTAATATTTTATTAATTGGTCCAACCGGTAGTGGTAAAACATTATTAGCTGAAACTTTAGCTCGCTTTTTAGATGTTCCTTTTGCGATGGCAGATGCAACAACATTAACAGAAGCAGGGTATGTTGGTGAAGATGTTGAAAATATCATCCAAAAATTATTACAGAGTTGTGATTATGATATTGAAAAAGCACAACGTGGCATAATTTATATTGATGAAATAGACAAGATTTCAAGAAAATCAGATAATCCTTCAATCACAAGAGATGTGTCTGGAGAAGGTGTTCAACAAGCCTTATTAAAAATTATTGAAGGTACTATTGCCTCTGTGCCACCCAAAGGCGGACGTAAACATCCTCAGCAAGAATTTTTACAGGTAGATACCTCAAAGATTCTGTTTATTTGTGGTGGGGCGTTTAGTGGCTTGAATAAAGTAGTAGAAAATCGAGTATCTGTTAATACTGGTATTGGCTTTGGAGCTGATGTTAAAAGCAGTAAAAATATGGCAACGGAGTCTGAGTTACTCGCTCAAGTTGAAGCTGAAGATTTAGTAAAATTTGGTTTGATTCCTGAATTTATTGGTCGATTACCCGTTATCGGTACATTATCAGAATTAGACAAAAATGCCTTAATTAGTATTTTAACTGAACCTAAAAACGCTTTAACTAAGCAGTTTGAAGTATTATTTAGGTTAGATGGAGTTGAATTAGAGTTTACTGAAGATTCATTAAACGCTATTGCAATAAAAGCGTTGCATCGTAAAACAGGAGCTCGAGGTTTACGTTCTATTGTTGAAAATATTTTATTAGATACAATGTATGATTTACCATCTATGAAGAATATTAAAAAAGTTATTGTTGAACAAGAAACAGTAGAGAAAGCCCAAGCACCAGCTTTAATTTACCGAGAAGATGTTGAGTTGTCAGCTTAACTATGAAGATGCTTGTTATTGTTGAAACTTTAACAAGCATGATCTAATTTATATTATATCTAATTACATGTAGATATTGTCAAAATGTTTAAGGAATAGTATATATTTGACTCATAACAATAGGCTTGAATATCTAAAATCAATCCCAATATCAACATAATGGGTTTGTACTATTAGAGAGAAAAAAATGAAAACAAAACAAACTAAACAAATGATTATGCCTATTTTACCATTACGTGATGTTGTGGTATTTCCACATATGGTAATTCCTCTCTTTGTTGGTCGAAATAAATCGATACGTTGTCTTGAGAGCGCAATGGAAATGGACAAACAAGTTTTCCTTGTTACTCAAAAAAATCCATCACAAGATGATCCAGATGTTGATGATTTATACGAAACTGGGACTGTTGCCAATATTTTACAACTGCTTCAACTTCCAGATGGAACAGTAAAAGTTTTAGTTGAAGGTGTTGAACGAGCTAAAATTGTTGATATTTTAGAACAAAAAGAAGACGACTTTTTTATTGCCAATATCGAAACATTGCATGAAAAAAACAAAAATGATGATTTAAATGAAGCTTTAATGCGAGTTGTACTTTCTAATTTTGATGATTATGCAAAACTGAATAAAAAGGTAACACAAGAAGTTGTTGATTCAATTCGTTTGATTAAAGAGCCTTCACAACTGGCTGATTCTATTGCCGCTACATTATTTTTGAAAGTAGAACAAAAGCAAGAATTACTGGTTACAGCTAATTTGGAAAAACGTTTTGAGTTACTCATTTCATTGATGGAATCTGAAATCGATTTATTGCAAGTTGAAAAAAATATTCGTCAGCGTGTTAAGCAACAAATGGAAAAAGCGCAAAAAGAGTATTATCTCAATGAGCAAATAAAAGCAATTCATAAAGAATTGGGTGATATCGATAATAAACCAGATGAATATGAAGAGTTAAAAAATAAAATTACCAAAGCTAAAATGCCACAAGAGGCAACAGAAAAAGCTTTGGCTGAACTTAATAAACTCAAAATGATGCCTGCAATGTCTGCTGAAGCAACTGTAGTCAGAGGATATATTGATTGGATGATACAAATTCCGTGGCATAAATGTAGCAAAGTTAAAAAAGATATTGAGGGCGCTCAAAAAATTCTAGATAAAGATCATTATGGTTTAGAAAGAGTTAAAGATCGTATATTGGAATATTTAGCTGTTCAAGGTCGAATTAATAAAGTCAAAGGACCTATATTATGTCTAGTTGGACCTCCAGGTGTAGGTAAAACGTCTCTAGGCCAATCTATTGCTAAAGCAACAGGGCGTAAATATGTCCGAATGGCATTAGGAGGGGTTCGTGATGAGGCAGAAATTCGTGGACATAGAAGAACTTATATCGGCTCTATGCCAGGTAAATTGATTCAACGTATGGTAAAAGTTGGTGTCAAAAATCCATTATTTTTATTGGATGAAATTGATAAGATGGCATCGGATATGCGAGGCGATCCTGCTTCTGCGTTGTTAGAAGTACTTGATCCGGAACAAAATAATGCTTTTAGTGATCACTATCTTGAAGTTGATTATGATTTATCTGATGTAATGTTTGTTGCTACTGCTAATTCGATGAATATTCCAGCACCATTGTTAGATCGAATGGAAGTTATTCGTCTTTCAGGCTATACAGAAGATGAAAAATTAAATATTGCTAAACAGCATCTTATTACTAAACAAATAGAGAATAACGGGTTAAAACCAAAAGAAATTAGTATAGATGATTCAGCTATAATTGGAATTATTCGCTATTATACTCGAGAAGCAGGGGTTCGTAGCTTAGAAAGGGAAATAGCAAAAATTTGTCGTAAAGTTGTAAAACAATTAGCTTTAAATAGCAAGTTGAAAAAAGTGACGATAACTCAGGATAATTTAAAAGATTTCCTAGGAGTACAACGATTTGATTATGGTAAAACCGATAATGAAAATCGAATTGGGCAAGTTATTGGTCTTGCTTGGACTGAAGTAGGCGGTGATTTACTTACAATTGAATCAGTTAGTGTACCGGGTAAAGGTAAATTAACTTATACGGGTTCATTGGGTGATGTGATGCAAGAATCTATTCAAACCGCATTGACAGTGGTTCGTTCTCGTGCTGAAAAGTTAGGTATTAATGGTGATTTTTACGAAAAACGTGATATTCATGTCCATGTACCCGATGGGGCGACACCGAAAGATGGTCCAAGTGCAGGTATCGCTATGTGTACATCATTAATTTCAACGTTAACAGGTAATCCTGTTCGTTCTGATGTTGCTATGACTGGCGAAATTACTTTAAGAGGGGAAGTATTACCTATTGGTGGTCTTAAAGAAAAATTACTTGCAGCACATAGAGGTGGAATTAAAACGGTTGTTATACCGATGGATAATGTGAAAGATCTAGAAGAAATTCCAGATAATGTTAAAGCTGAAATTGATATTTGCCCAGTAAAATGGATTGATGAAGTAATAACAATTGCATTACAAACTAATCCGTTTGGTATAGAACTTGAACAAGATAAAATTAGTTTAAAACATGCAGCTAAAAAGGCAACTAAACAAATAAAATCTAAAATTCCAGTTCAGACACAATTAAATTAATTGTATTTAATTTTAAAAAGATCAACTTAGTGTTGATCTTTTTTTATCTCTTAACGTTCCGATAATAGCCAATTTAGGTAAATATGCTATACTTGCCGAATTAATCTTTAGATATATGGAGAATCGCAAGAAATGATGGAGACAATCCGCACAGCTGCAAACCATATTGTAGTTAAAATTATTTTTGCAATAATTATTTTATCATTTATATTCACAGGGATAGGTTTCTTTGGGTTTGGGGGCGGTAATAATGCGCGTGATGCTCAACAATACATCGCAAAAGTTAATGGAGAAGGGATAAGTCGAGCACAATTTGAAGCTCAAGCAAGGGAAATTACTTCAAGTTCAGCTGGTGACCCTGCTTTTATCAAACAACTTCGCCGTAATGTATTATATTCACAAATAACGAATTTTTTATCTTATAAATTTGCTGAGCAGTTAAATGCAAATATTAGTAATGAAAGTGTCAAAGAATTTATCAAGAAACAACAGGTGTTTTTTGAAAATGGTAAATTTAGTAATAAAAAATATTTACAACTCATTTCTGAAAACGGCTACACACCTGATAATTATGGTGAAACCTTGAGAACCTATTTGCAACAACAACAAGTCATTAATGCTTTAGTGAACACAAGTTTTGTATTACCTATAGATTCAGAGTTAGCCAATTTAAAAGATCAAACAAGAACAGTTTATACATCAACTTTGAGCCCTAAAGTGGTAAATATGGATGATGTTAAAATTACTATTGAAGATGAAAAGAAATATTATGAAGAACATAAGAGCGAATTTTATCGAAAGGAAAGAGTTAAATTTAATTATATTTTAAATAAAAAATATAATTACATGGATAAAATTCGTGTAACTGATGAAGAAGTGCAAAAACAATTTCAAAAAAATAAAAAAGATTATTCTTTCCCTGAAAGACAAGCTTACAGTGTAATTTATGTCACTGATAAAGAACAGGCAGATGATATTATGAAAGATCTATCATCTGGTGGTAATTTTGAGACTATTGTTAAAACGGTTAATCAGACCGCTAGTACCTCTCCATATGGAAAGAATGGCTCATTGGGATGGTTTACTATGGATGATTCTCTACCTCAAGCATTTAAAGATGCAAATTTAAAAAAAGTTGGACAAATTTCTAAACCGATAAAAGTTGATGATGGTTATGTTATCGTCAAATTAGATAATGTACAAAAATCTAGAGTCATGGATTTTGATTATGCAAAACATATGATTACTTCAAAGCTAGAAGATGAAAAACTAAATGCTATATTTTATTCTGTAGAAAATAAAATTCAGGCTGCGGTAAACAAAAATCCTAATTCATTAGAAGCTATTGCAAAAGATTCTGATTTACATATTGTTAATTCAGATTGGTCTTATTACAATGATATCGCTACGATCTTACGATATCCTGAAGTTAGGGATGTTGCATTTGGTGATCAAATGATTGTTGATGGTCAAGCAACAGGTAACGTTTCGGAAATGATAACTGTTGGTCAAGGTATTGATATGATTGATTTTGTTATTCAAATTGTTGATTATCGTAAGGAAGGGATAGCACCTTTTGAAGAAGTCCAAGATGAAATTAATAAAAAACTCTATCAAAATATTGCTAATGAACGTTTTACATCGACTGTAGATAATATCTTAGTGCAATTAAACGAAACAGGTAGTTCGACAAATGTAAACTTTGCTCAAAGTTATAAACTTACTCGGGATTCAAAAGTACTGGATAAGAAAATTGTTGATATGGTTTTTGATTTGGTACCATCAATTACATCTAAAGGAGTTTTTGGTGTTCAATACTTAGATGATAAAAGTGCTGCTATTGTGGTATTAACTGGCGTAAAAACACCTAATGAACAGAAAGATATTTCGTCTGAATTATTACCATTATATATCAATAATATCTTTTTTTCCCTTACTGAAGATATTCGTTCCAAAGCTAAAATTGAAATTATGCCAGATGCTAATTTGTGATCCAAATCGTAAATTAATGCAAAATTCAGCAATAATGAAAAGTCACTTCGGTGACTTTTTTCATTTATGAAATTAATAAACGTTTAATATTTGATTAAATGAGATAGTTAAAAAGCATATTAATTGCATAACTATTTTTAAGAGGTTAATCAAATGAAACTATTTTCAATTTTTTGTATTTTATTATCAAGTATCACTTTTTCCGGATTAAGTTTTGCGGATAATTCATCTAATGAAGTAACTAAAAATGAAGTAACTAGAAAAGATCAGCAACAAATTATACAAGTTAATATTAATACAGCTACAGCAGAAGAGTTAGCTAAAGTTTTAACAGGTATAGGGATAAGTAAAGCCAGAAAAATTGTTGAATATCGTGAAAAATTTGGGGCATTTGTATCTATCGAACAATTGAAAGAAGTTTCCGGTATAGGTCAAGCTACGTTGGACAAAAATGTAGGTAAAATAGCGTTATAATTTTATTTTAAGCCGCCGATTATTAATATCGGTCGGCGATTATGACATATTAATTATTGATAGGATCAATATCAATACTCCATCTTACTTTTGATGTTTCATTCCATTTTTCTATATCAATAATAAGGTTATCTAAAATTAATTGTAATAATTGCCTATTTGTGTGTTGTAACAAAAGTTGCCATCGGTAATATCCTGCTTTTTTAGGTTGATTTGCTGGCATAGGACCAAGTTGCCATAAGGAATTATCACCATACTCTTTTAATCTGTCATGAATAAGTTGCAAAAACTTTTGTGCATGATGATTATTGCGATCAGCCGCACGAATTAATGCTTGATAACTGAATGGAGGTAATAGCGTTTGTTGACGTTCTTTTAAGGTCTGTTTAGCGAATTCTTGATATCCATTATTTAATAATACATTTAATAATGGATGCTCAGGATGATAGGTTTGTAATATTACTTCTCCTGTTTTTGTTTCTCGGCCAGCTCGTCCTGACACTTGAGTATAGATTTGAGCAAATTGCTCTGTGGCTCGAAAATCACTCGAAAATAAAGCTCCGTCGACATCTACAATACCAACTAATGTTATATCAGGAAAATGATGACCTTTAGCTAAAATTTGTGTGCCAACTAAAATATGTGCACCACCTTGCTGAATACTTTGTAAATAATTCTCTAATGATCCTTTCTTAGCTACTGTATCACGATCAATACGACTTATTTTAGTGTTAGGAAAAAGAAGCTGAAGTTGTTTTTCTAATTGCTCAGTACCAAAACCAACCGGAACTAAATGAGTTGAACCACATTTTGGACATTGTTTTGGAATTGCTCTTGGTGTATCACAGTAATGACAACTAAGTTTTTGTGATTGGTTGTGAAAAGTATATGGACGATCAC
Source organism: Gilliamella sp. W8136 (assembly GCF_016101285.1). Taxonomy (NCBI): domain Bacteria; kingdom Pseudomonadati; phylum Pseudomonadota; class Gammaproteobacteria; order Orbales; family Orbaceae; genus Gilliamella; species Gilliamella sp. W8136. The sequence goes on along the minus strand of NZ_JACFQU010000006.1, from coordinate 50,789 downwards.
AACGAGGACATTCCGCAATCCAACCACAATCATGACATATTAATAAAGGTGAATAACCACGCCGATTTAAAAATAACATGACTTGATTATTATTGTGTAAATGTATTTTTATTTGTTCAATTAAGGGTTGTGATAAGCCAGCTACAAGTGTTAAACCTCGAATATCTAAAATAGATTGCTTTACAGGTTTAGCATGGCCTGCACGTTTTGTTAATTGTAACAATTGATATCTATGATTTTTAACATTATTTAAAGTTTCTAATGAAGGCGTTGCAGAACCTAATAAAATAGGGATATTTTTAAGTTTTGCACGAATAATTGCTAAATCACGAGCATTATAACGCCATCCTTCTTGCTGTTTATAAGAACTATCATGCTCCTCGTCAACGATAATCATGCCTAAATTTTTAAATGGTGTGAAAAGTGATGAACGGGTACCAACAACAATGGCATTTTCTCCATTTTTGCTTCTTAACCAAACAGCTAGTCTCTGTTGATTAGTTAATCCAGAATGTAGAATATCTATTGGAGCATTAAATCGTTCTTTAAAACGTTTAATTGTTTGTGGTGTAAGGCTAATTTCAGGTACCAATACTAATGCTTGTTTACCTTTAGCTAATACATTAGATATTATATTGAGATAAACTTCAGTTTTTCCTGAACCAGTGACACCCTCTAAAAGAAATACTGCAAAATTATGACAATGATTATTGACTGTATCTATTGCATAGCATTGTTCTTGATTTAATTTAATCAAGTTTGGATTTGCAGAAAAATTTGCTTGCCATATTATATTATCTGCTTGGACATTTACGCGTGTTATTAGTTTTTTTTTCTCTAATTCATTATAGATAGTAGTGCTTACGTTGATAGAATCAACAGTATTGTCTCTAAATGATGATAATAATAATTTTTGTTTTGGTGTCCGTGATAATGTGGTCAGATCAATATTCTCTCCTAATTCTGTTAATTGCCAATGTGTGATTTGAGTTTTGTTAGCTTCGCGCCCTTGCCTTAATAAAACAGGCATCGCATGAAATAACACTTCACCAATTGGATAATGATAATAATTTGCTGCCCAATTTAATAATTGCCAGATATCTGGGGTAAAAAGAGGTTCGCTATCAATAATTGTAGTTATATTTTTTAAACTTTTAATATCAATATTGGTTTGTTGATCTATTTTAACAATAATACCTATGGCATTGCGGGTACCAAATGGAACTTTCACCCGCATTCCAATTTGGGCGGGCTTGGTTAAGTTATAATCATAAAGTTGGTAAAGTGGTACTGGTAAGGCAACATGAGCAATAAGCATTGATAATCACAACTATATTTAAAGAGAGTAATATTGTACGCAGTTTTTATTTAACTCGCAAAAACATACCAAATTTATAGATGATTTGAAAGGTCAAATCAAACTAATTTTTTATATGTTCTGATAATGATTAATTTAATCAGGTGAGTAGCTACTTGTAAAATTTTGCTATCTTGGATATATTCTAAAGAGTTGATAAATTTTCAAGGAATCAAAAATATGCCCGAGTCATTTTCGCATATTAATCAGCGCGGTGATGCTCATATGGTTGATGTTTCAAATAAACAGCTAACCATGCGACAAGCAAGCGCAGAATCATTAGTTTTAATGAATACCAAAACACTTGATATGATTATCGAAGGTAAACATCATAAAGGGGATGTTTTTGCGACAGCAAGAATTGCTGGTATTCAAGCTGCAAAAAAAACTTGGGATATTATTCCTCTATGCCATCCGCTTTTACTCAGTAAAATTGAAATTAATATTGAAGCTGATCGAATAAAAAGTTGTATTCGAATTCAAGCTAACTGTCGATTAAACGGGCAAACAGGTGTTGAAATGGAGGCTATGGTAGCAGCGTCAGTTGCTGCTTTAACTATTTATGATATGTGTAAGGCTGTACAAAAGGATATGGTCATTACGCAAGTAAGATTATTGAATAAGAGTGGTGGTAAGTCTGGAGACTTTATTGCCAAGGAACTAGATGAATAAAATTATTTTTTTTGCTCAAATTAGAGAGTTAGTTGAAATTGACAGCATTATCTTAGATGCTAATCAAGTTTCTATTTTGGAATTGCTTGAACAACTCAGCAAACGTGGCGATAGGTGGGCTTTAGCATTCAAAGAGAGAGTTATTTTATGTGCCGTGAACCAAGTATTGGTTGATTCTGATTATATTATTCAGGCTGGCGATGAAATTGCCTTTTTCCCTCCTGTAACAGGTGGTTAAAACGATGGATATTATTAAAGTAAATGAAGAGTCAATTGATAATAATCAGTTAATTAATTGGCTTTCAGAATTACCCCAAGATGGTGCTATTGTCACTTTTATGGGTAAGGTTCGTTGTTTTGAAAAACAGACATTGAGCCTTTATTTAGAACATTATGCAGAAATGACAGAGAAAGTTTTAGCTAATATAATCGCTAATGCTCGAAAAAGATGGCAATTAAGTCGAGTTGTGGTTATACATCGAGTTGGGAAAATTAATGCTAATGAGCAGATCGTATTTGTTGGGGTAAGTAGTGCTCATCGTGCCGATTCATTTGCGGCTGCTGAATTTATTATGGATATTTTAAAAAATGAAGCGCCATTTTGGAAGAAAGAACGAACCATTGATGGCGATAGCTGGGTTGAAGCAAAAAAAACTGACGTAGATGCATTGAAAAAATGGAATTAATCCCTATTTAATATATAATACGATAGTTTATATGGCATTTTTAGGAGAGATAAGGAATGGCAAGTTTTTCGCCGAATGGCTTGATTAATGAACAAGCTGGCAGTCGTGTACAAACGTATATGAGCCATGTATATGGTTGGATGACTGTTGGTTTATTATTAACAGCTTTAGTTGCTTGGTTTGCATCAAGTAATCTTGCGCTGATACAATTATTATATAAAGGTATGTGGGTATTGATGATAGCGGAACTGGCATTAGTTTTCGTTATTTCTGGCATGATTAATCGTCTTTCTGGCGCTGCCGCAACGACATTATTTATGCTTTATTCGGTTTTAAATGGTTGTACCTTTTCAATCTATTTTCTAGTTTATACTTCATCGTCAATAGCAAGTGTGTTTTTTATTACCGCAGGTATGTTCGCAGCTTTGGCTTTTTATGGCTATACTACTAAGCGAGATTTGTCTAGTTTCGGTCGTTTCTTATTTATGGGATTAATTGGATTAGTCATTGCATCATTAGTGAATATATTTATGCATAGTGAACCATTGATGTGGGCTATTACCTATATTGGTGTATTTGTTTTTGCAGGATTAACTGCTTACGATACTCAAAAATTGAAAGAATTAGGTGACGGTTTACCTCAAGACGATCAGAATATATTTAGACGTTATGTTATTTTAGGTGCATTACAACTTTATCTTGATTTTATCAATTTATTTATTATGTTATTAAGAATTTTTGCCGATAGACGATAATGGTTTGAATCTAGAAAGAGGGCTCAATTAGAGCCCTTTTTTGTTAATATTTTATTAGTATTTATCTAGATAATGCTAACTTGTTAAAAAGTTTCAGGAAAGCACTACGTTTCAGTATAAAATACTGTAAGATTCTTTTGATGTTAAGTGAATGGATGGTCTACTAGTGAGTACTATGAAAAAATTATACTGTTTTGTTTTAATAAATATCTTCATTTCATCTCTTATTGCAGTACGTTTCTTTCTGGTTCCTGATGTAGCGTTTTCTTGGCTTGGTAGCACATTTTCAGTGTTTGCTGTACTTGGACATTTTTTTTCATTATATATATTGTTTTTTTTAATCTGTATACCAACCCTGTGGTTAAGAAAATATTTATGTTATGCCATTCTTGCTATTTTATTTAGTTTTATTCAAATAACATTATATGTTGATACAATTGTTTTTCAGCAATATCGATTCCATATTAATGAATCTGTTTTATCAATGGTATTATCAGGTCAAGTTGTTGATTTTTCTATAACAACGTATTTGTTAATGCTGGCGCTTATTATCGTTTCATTTTGTGTTGAATATCTTATTATCTATATTATTGATTTCCAAGTATCTAAACCTCATAATAAATCGAAAGTAATTTTATTATCCACACTGCTATTAATTGCTTCTTTATTTATTAGCCAGTTTGGACATATGGTTGGTTTTTATTATGCTTATTCTCCAATAATGGTTGTGAAAGAATATATTCCGCTTTATCGTCCATTGACTTCAAAAAAAATCATGAGTATTTTTGATAAGGAAGGTGCACGAAAAGTTGTTTATGATAAAGATAATATTAATGCAACTGTCGATTATCCTAAAAATCCGTTAGTGATTAACCCAGAAAATAAAAAACTTAAAAATATAATATTTATTGTTTTAGATTCATGGCGATATGATACTTTTAGTAATGAAATCTCACCAAATACTTTTCAGTTTGTTAAGAATAATAATGGCGTGATCTTTAATAATCATTATTCGACAGGTAATGCAACGCGTACCGGTATTTTTGGACTTTTTTATGGTATTCCAGGTACTTACTGGGATTCATTTTTACGTGGTAGCATTCCGTCCGTATTTATTACAACTTTACAGAAAGAAAATTATAATATTGGTATTTTTACATCAGCTAAAGTAACTGCACCTGAATTTGATCGAACTGCGTTTGTTACTATTGAAAACTTAAGAATCAGTAGTAAAGATGGCTCAGCATCTAAACGGGATAAACAAATCACTGATGATTGGTTAGCATGGTATAAATCGCGAGATATTTCAAGACCAACGTTTTCTTTTTTATTTTATGATGCGCCTCATGCGTATGATTTCCCAGATGATTTTTCAGTTAAGTTCAAACCTATTGGCGATCTTAACTATATGACATTGAACAATGATACAGATCCTTTGCCGATTTTTAATCGTTACAAACAAAGTGTCTATTATGATGATTATTTATTACAAAATATTTATGATGAACTTATTAAATCAGACTCTTTAAATGATACATTGTTAATTATAACAGGTGATCATAGTCAAGAAATGAATGATAATAAACTAGGTTTTTGGGGGCATAATGGTAATTATACTGATGCACAAACTAAGGTACCTTTTATTATTGTTGGTGCGACAGAGTTAGGTAATTTGATAAATAACAGTAATAAATTAACTAACCATGAAGATGTTGTCCCAACCCTAATGAAGCATTATTTATATGTTGAAAATGATATAAAGGATTATTCTACCGGATATGATTTATTTCAACCTATAACTGATCGTAATTGGTTATTAATGTCTAACTACAGTTCTTATGCTGTTAGAACACCAGATAATATCTATTTTGTTAATAGAATTGGTATTAGTCGTTATATGGATATACATAATCGTGAGGTTAACGAGGTACCAAATTACCAAAATATTCAAGAAGCGATGAAAAATATGAGTTATTTTTTCAGTCAAAGAAAAAATCATTAACATATTAGAACGGAATATCTAGCAACAAATGAAAAATTCTATCCGCCATATTCATGGCGGATAGTGATAAAAATTAACGAACATCAGCACAATTTAAGCAATAAATATAACGATTTTGGGTGTCGTTAAAATTATTCCATAAAGAGATATGTTGTTTTAGCTGTTTTGCTTCAGGAAGATGTTCAAATAATATCTCAGCTGTTGATTGCGGTAAGATAGCTATCATATCTGAATATAATGCATTAAACCAATTTACTTCAGATTTTGGCCAGTCAATTTTATAATCAGTTAAATTTGCTAATGTTGCAGCTATTTCAACGGCATCATCAAAATCACCTAACTTATCAATAAGCCCTATTTTGTCTGCTTCTGCTCCTAACCAGACTTGACCTTGTCCAATTTTATCTACTTGTTCCGTTGTCATTTTTCGCGCTTTTGCTACTAGCGAAATAAATGTTTGGTAGCCATTGTTGATGTTCATTTGAATTAATTGGTTTGTTTCTTCAGGCAAGTTTTTAGTTAAATTATTGCCTGCCAATGGTGATGTACTTACTCCATCACTATAAACACCAATATGAGATAAAGAGTTTTCAAATGTTGAAATAATACCGAAGATACCAATAGAGCCTGTAATTGTGTTTGGACTTGCAACAATATAATCAGATTCAGTTGAGATCCAGTATCCACCTGATGCAGCCATTCCGCCCATAGAAACAACGACAGGAATTTGATAACTACGTAAAGCTTCTAATTCACTACGAATCGCTTCAGATGCATCAACACTACCCCCAGGGCTATTTACTCGTAATACTACAGCTTGTATATTTTGCTTATCTAGGTTCTTACGAATTTCTTTAAGTTGCTGAACAATGTCTTCGCTTCCTGCTACATTATTGCTATTTTCACCATTGGTGATCGTACCATTGACAAAGACAACAGCGATAAGTGGAGTATTACTTTTATTATTATCACCAACTAATTGTTCATTTTCTGATTTAAGTTGATAATCGTAAATACTAATTTCATGTTGATCAGTGAATTCTAATTCATATTGATGACTTGAAGCAATAACATCAACTAAGCCATTAGATAAAGCATATTGAGCCATATTACCATTAGCAGCTCTTAATTCTGATAGCATTGTTTCAGGTGCAGGCACTAATTGTGAATTGGCTTTTTTTCGTTGTGTTGAGATATCATTAAGGTAATTATCCCACATATGGGTTAACCAACGAGTTGTATTATTTCTCGCATCTTCCGACATGTCATCACGAATAAATGGCTCAATGGCAGATTTATACGTTCCTACTCTGAAAACATGTGTATTAACTTTTAAATTATCAAGTAGGGTTTTATAGTATAAGTTGTTTGCAGCTAATCCATATACGTTGACTGAGCCAAGAGGTGTTAGATAGATTTTATTAGCATAACTCGCTAAATAATATTGGCTCTGATTATAACTTGTTCCAAAGGCATAAATTGGTTTTTTAGCTTCTTTAAATTTGGTTAAATACTTGCCCACATATTGTAAAGAGCTCAGATCGGCACCAACAAAATTATCTAATTTTAAAATAATGCTTTTAATATTTGGATCGGTGGTTGCTTGGGCAATTTTTTGCGTTAATATAAACAAACTATTTTCGCGGGAAGTATTTACTTTTTTACCATAAATTTTATTTTGTAGTGCATAGATTTCATCATTGTAATTCGTGTTATCAACAATAACACCTTCAAGATCTAAAACCAATGAACCATATTGAGGAACTGTATCTTGCTTTTGAGCTTCATTTATTAAGCCAATACCGCCGAAGATAAGCAGAATAATAACTAAGAATATCAAATTAAGAAACGTTTCTCTTATTACATTAATCACTTTCCAAATAGATTTTATGACAGATAATGCAGACATAATAATAAGTCCTTGTTAATAATAACTTTAATTTTTCGTTTCAATATTACGTTTTTTGAAATATTTTTTATCTTCAAATCGTAAACATGTCAGTTTTCCTCCCCAACAACATCCAGTATCAAGTGCATAAATATTTTCTGGTGTACCTTTACCATTTAATGCAGCCCAATGCCCGAAAGCAATACTATATTGTGCGGGTATTTTACTTGGCAATAAAAACCAAGGTTTAAGTTTTATTGGTGCTTGTTCAGGTGATTTTTTAAAATAAAAATCTAACCGGCCATCTTCATAACAAAAACGCATACGTGTTAGCGCATTGGCAATATAACGTAGGCGATCCAATCCTTGTAAATCTGATGACCATTCATCAGGAAAGTTACCATACATTTTATCTAAAAATAAGGGATATGAATCACTAGATAGCATAACATTCAGATCGTGAGCGCATTTTTTTAGTAATTCAAGATCCCATTGTGGTGAAATACCCGCATGGGTCATGATTAATTTTAATGATTCATCAATTTGAACCAATGGCTGTTTACGTAGCCAGTTCATAAGTTCATCATAATCGGGAGCATTGATGACTTCATCTAAATTATCTTTCTTTTTAACAAGTGTAACACCAGCATATACTGATAATAAGTGCAAATCATGATTACCTAAAACCATACGAATTTTCTGACTATTTTGCTTAACAAATCGTAAAACATCTAATGATTTAGGTCCTCGGGCAACCAGATCCCCTGTTAACCATAAAGTATCTGAAGATGAGAATTTTGCTTTTTCAAGTAATCGCATGAATTCATCATAACAACCATGAATATCACCAATGAGTAAATTTGCCATAATATTATTTCCATGCATTTGCAAGTTGGCAATATTGTTGAACAGTTAGATTTTCAGCGCGTAAATTTGGATCAATATTGAGTTCAACTAATTGTTCGGCTGTAAACATATTGCCTAAACTGTTACGGATCGTTTTTCGGCGTTGATTAAATGCTTCAGTTGTTACACGAGAAAGTATTTTGACATCATTTACTTGATAAGGTTTTTCTTTATATGGAATCAACTTTACAACCGCAGAATCAACTTTTGGTGCTGGTTTAAATGATGTTGGAGGTACTTCTAATACTGGAATAATTTGGCAAAAATATTGTGCCATTACACTTAATCTACCATAGTCTTTACTATTAGGTGCGGCGACAAGTCGAGTTACTACTTCTTTTTGTAACATAAAATGCATATCAGTAATGATATTGGCATATTCAAATAAATGGAACATCAACGGTGTAGAGATATTATAGGGTAAGTTACCAAATACTCTTAATGGTTTACCTAATTGTTGCTTTAATTCATTAAAGTCAAATGTCAGAGCATCTTGTTCAATAACTGTCAATTTATCATTTAATAGAGGATTATCAATCAATCTACTGGCTAAATCTCTATCAATTTCTACAACCGTCAAATGGTCAACGTATTTACTAACTGGAACAGTTAATGCAGCTAGTCCAGGACCAATTTCTACTAGAGCTTGATCTGCTTTAGGCTGTATAGCTGCAACAATGCTTTCAATAATATAGTCATCGTGTAAAAAATTTTGTCCGAATCGTTTACGGGCGAAATGCCCTTGGTGTACACGATTATTCATGCTTATCTTCACCTGTAATGTTAATGTAGGCATCGCCTTTTAATTCTTGAATCCACACTTGTGCTTCCTCACTAAATTTACGATTAAATATCAATCGGTAAGCCCGATCTTGTTTAACTGCATTTGTGCCATCAGTTTGTTTGGTATCGAGTAATTGAATCAAATGCCAACCGAAAGATGATTTAACTGGCTGGCTGATTTCACCTTTTTTTAACCGAACTAGGGCATTTCTAAATCCACTGTCATAGACATCTGGGCGACTCCAACCTAAATTTCCTCCATTTTCGGCTGAGCCAGGATCTTCTGAATTAGCCTTTGCGGCTGCTTCAAAACTTATTGCACCACTGATTATTGATTTGCGAATATCATTCAATTTTTGTTTAGCTATTTCGTCTGTCACCAATACATTTGTTTTAATTAAAATATGGCGAGCATTCATTTCTTCAATAGTATATTTTTTGGGAGCTTCTGTGCGGGTATCATCTACTTTCAAAATATGTAATCCAACGCCAGAACGAATTGGGCCAATAATACTGCCTTTTGGTGCTCTAATGAGCCGTTCTTCAAAGATAGTTGGTAGCTCGTTGAGTTTATTCCAACCCATATTACCGCCTTTTAAAGCGTAATCATCATTTGAATATGTCGCTGCTAATTTTGCAAAATTTTCACCTTTTTGTGCCCGATTAAGGATATCATTTGCTTTGTTAATTGCATTATCAATTTGTTGTTTAGACGCTTTTTCTGGTACTGATATTAAAATATGACTAATTTTGACATCTTTATTGTTGGCTGGTTGTTCAGCAAGATTTTTAGTCAAAGTTTCAACTTCTTTTTCTGAAATTTTAATTCTAGGCCTAACCTCATTCATTCTGGTCTGTTCAATCAACATGTCATTATGGATTCGTTCCCGATAACTGCTGTAACTAATACCCATTATTGAAAGTTTACTTCTGAGCTCATCAATCGTCATACCGTTTTGCCCTGCGATTCTAGCAATAGCATTGGTGACTTCATCATCATTAATTGTTATTTTGGCTTTCGCGGCTTTTTGTAAAATTAAATTTTCAATAATTAAGCGATCCAGAATTTGTTCTCTTAATACTTTATCATTAGGTAGATTGCTCGCATCTGTACTGGCCTTAATTGTTTTTAACATGTCGTTAATATCACTTTCCAAAATGACATTATTATTAACTACCGCAGCTACTCGTTCAATAACCTTAGGTGCAGCAACGGTTGATAATGGTGTAAGTAGTCCTATGGTTAAACTTAAACTTAAATTTAAAGTAATCAATAGGTTTGATAGTTTCATATTTGCGCTACTCATGTTGTTTGTTACAGTATAAATATTACTGTATTAATTTATTTAGTTATATTAAGTAAAATTAAAATGTTGTTGTGTATGGCAGTTTACCAAAGTTTAACATTTTTGCTTTCGCATCACGGTTACGACCTAAACCTTGTAATTCAAAATTAACTGAAAGTTTATTTTCGTATTTACTACTACGTGAAATTGAATCCCAATCTGTTAACTTTCGTCCATATTGTACGGTCATTCCCCAGCAACAGTCACTGTAATGTAACCCTATTGAGCTATCGACAGTTTGCCCTAAGCCGACATCGTAATAGTATGAACCTACTGCATTGATCGTTTGTGACAATGGCCACGCCGTAACAAATCCAGCTTGTGATATATCTTGTTTATAATTCTTATATAAAGAATTTGAATCAACCGTATTGATATAATTATGGTTAGCATAACGATAAGATAGTTGTAATAATTTTTCACTTGATGGGTGATACTCAAATATTGCATTAGCTAAAGATACGGTATCAATTCGAGTATCATATTGTATACCACTTCTGAAAATTACATCATTAGTAACCCGCCAAAAATTATCTGATGCCCAAGTGATACTACCAGTATCCGAATTTTTATCTAACTCAGTATTATGTTCACTGGTTTTTGATTTAGTAAAATAAGTTATCTGCCCTATGGATAAATTAAACTTTTCAACTTTATTATCATCGTAAAAACGAGTTGTTACCCCTGTAGCTATATTATTAGCGGAAGCAATTCGATCTAACCCACTGTATGGTTGATCTCTAAATAGACCTACATAATCAAACTGTAATAAGGTTGAGTCATAAGTTCCTATATTAGACTGATTTCGATATGGAATATAGATATATTTTACGCGCGGTTCTAATGTCTGGGTATAGCCATCAATGAAATTGAAGTCACGTTCAAATATAATTTTACCATCAATACTAAATTTTGGTATAAAGCGGTTAACATTTTTATCTAACTGTTTATATCGATCAATATTTCTTTTAATATTATCTTGACTATAATGGGTTGCCATTATACCGGCTGAAGTGGTTAAAATTGTCCAAGAATTAGTTAAAGTATAATTAAATGATGGCTCAATATGAGCTCGCCATGCTTTAGGATTATTTTTTCCTGAGCTTATAAAATGAGACACTTGCGAAAATGTTTTGAATTTTAGCGGTCCAAAATCATAATTATAATAATTAATATTTAATTGTGGTTGAGTTTGATACAAAGAATCTTTAACGCCATCTTGAAAGGCTTGAAAGTGTCTATAACCCAAAGTAATATCCCAGTTAGGATCATTATAGCCCAGTTTATAAAACTGTGTAAGATAACCTGCTGTTTGGGATGTATATTTAGAATCTAAATCTGCTAGATATTGATTATCACTTACACGGGTCGAATCAACAGTAAAACGCCAATTGTAATTAATTAATTCATCGTTTTTCCAATAGAATAACCAGCGATGACGATTGTCATCATAGTTATTACCATTTAATAATCTATCCCTATCTTCGCTATATTTAGCATCATGTTGTAACCAATCAAATGCTAGTGTACCCAAACCAAGTTCATTTAAATAGCGGAATTCAGTTTGTAATTGAAGACCTCGACGTTGCAATACCCTTGGAGTAAATGTGGCATCATAATTAGGTGCAATATTCCAATAAATAGGTAAAGCAAAATCTACACCACTGACACTGTCATAACTTAGATTAGGAATTAATAAACCAGAACGACGCTTATTACCTGTAGGTAATTGTAAGTAAGGCGAATAGAGCACGGGAACTTTACCAATACGAAATACTGCATTCCATACTTCAAGTAATTCTTCTTCATTATCGTGAATAATCGTTGAACCTTTAATACTCCAAGTACTGTCATCGACAGGGCATGAGGTAAAACTGCCATTTTTTAGAATTATCAATCGATTTTTCTCAAGTTTCATCTCATCAGCATCACCACGACCAAGACGATTGACAAGATGGTACTCACCAGGGCTAATTTGAGTATCATTATTATTAAGATTCATTGATGCATTATTGCCTTTTATATTGATCAAATTATCTTGATAATTAATGTTACCTTGTAAGATCGCCATACGATTATTTTTATTCGTTGAGTCAATTGTAACTTTATTCGCTTGTACTGTGCGGTTTCCTTGTTCTATTGAAACATCACCTTGATAAATGACTGTATTTGGATAAATAGCTTTAAATTGGTTTGCTTCGGCATTAACTGGTAATGTGTTAATATCACCTTTAACTAAAGGCCGATCAAATTTAGGAACATTGGCAAGACATTGTGGATTATTACTTTCAGCTTTAGGTAAACCTATAGCGTAACAGCTATTAGACAATGAAAGGGTAACGGTAATTGCAATAAATGACGGCGTTAATTTTTTCATCAATGATTAAAGGTAGTTATGATTATTATATGCTAAACATTATAACGATTATTTACAAAAGTGCGAACGAAAAATTAATGTTTGGCTCTTCGCTTATTTGTTTTACTCAATTGCTTAACCATTACTATTCTTTTGTCAACAGAAGTATGCTGAAATTCATCCCACCATTTAGCCAGAGCTAAAAGCTCACCTTTTTCGATGGATGCACGCATTTCTAATAAGTCATAAGCTGCACGGAATTTAGGATGTTCCAAAATTGCAAATGCACGTTTACCTTCACGTTTTTTCATTCGTAATTGTAAACGCCAGATATCTCCCATTATTGTTGTCAATCTTTTAGGTATTGCAATAATTCGGCATTGTTCACTTAGTACATCATTAATAGCCATTGAAAATGCATCATGAAATAATAAACCACCTTCAACGCAAGTTAATTGTGCCTGTTCAATAATTGGATACCAAAAAAAAGCGGCAAATAAAAATGCTGGATTAACACGTTGCTTATTAGTTATGCGGTAATCAGTATTTTTTAAAACTTGCTCAATCATTTTTTCTAAATAGCTATTATTATTTTGAGTAAATAGCCGTTCAATGACCGGAAATAGCTGCTCAAAAAGATGATATTTTCTTAATAATAAATAAGTGTTATAACCATTGCCTGATTGTAATAATTTTAGCGATTCATCAAAAAGTCTTGCTGACGGAATATTTTTTAACAAAGGTGCAAGATGTTTAATTGGTTCAGAGGTTGATGGCTCAATTTGCATATCAAGTTTAGCGGCAAAACGAATCGTTCTTAACATCCTAACTGGATCTTCTCGATAACGAACTTTTGGATCACCAATTAAACGAATGATTCCATTTTGTAAATCTTTTAAGCCACCACAATAATCACGTAATGTAAAATCTTTTATACTATAATAAAAAGCGTTCATTGTGAAATCACGACGAACGGCATCTTGTTCAATTGTTCCGTATACATTATCACGCAGTAACATTCCCGATTGGGAACGTTTGGCGATATTGTTTTGTTCATCTTGGTTGCTGTGTTCACCACGAAAGGTTGCTACTTCAATAATCTCTTTACCAAACATAATGTGTGCCAAACGAAACCGTTTTCCCACTAAACGGCAATTGCGGAATGTTTTTTGCACTTGTTCTGGTGTCGCATTGGTTGCGATATCAAAATCTTTGGGTGTTTTACCAAGTAAAAGATCACGAATACACCCACCAACTAAGTAAGCTTCATACCCTTGTTTGTTTAATCTATAAAGAACTTTTAATGCATTTTCACTAATATCTTTACGTGAAATATTATGTTCATTGCGAGAAATGGAAATATACCGAGATTTTTTTTGTTCTTCAATGTGAAACATTTTACGGCAAAAGCGAGAGACATGTTTAAAAATAGTGCACCTCTGAAAGTGTATTTACTCAAGTGATATTGCACGAAATTATATCTCAATTACTTATAACTTTCCATTTTTCTTCATTTGTTAACTTTAACTATAGTAAAATTAAATATTTTATGATTTTAGTTTAATATTGTATTTAAATTTTTAAACATAATTATCAACAATAGCACTTTATATAGTACAATTAGCAATATTGCTGTAGAAAGCAACATTATCTATTTACATGTATTTTATGTGTAATTTTACTATCTAATTATGATTAACTAACCTATATTCAAAGATTTTTAATTTATTGAAAGAAATAGTTTGTATAAATAACATGATAAATATGTGAGTTATATTTTTAATATGTTAATTTTTTCAAAACAGAATTAGTCAATAAAAATCGTTTGAGTATATACCATTAACTGATAACTTATTTTGGGGACATTATGAATATTCGTGATTTGGAATATTTTGTTTCGTTAGCTGAATTTCGTCATTTTCGTAAAGCTGCTGATGCTTGCAACGTGAGTCAACCAACTTTAAGTGGGCAAATCAGAAAATTGGAAGATGAACTAGGCGTAATGTTACTAGAACGTACTAGTCGCAAAGTTTTATTTACTCAAACAGGAATGATGCTTGTTGAGCAAGCAAAAGAGATATTACGCAATATTCAAATCCTTAAAGAGATGGCTAGCCGCCAAGGTGAAGAGATGTCTGGGCCGATGCATATCGGTTTAATACCAACTATTGCCCCTTATTTATTACCACATGTAATAACGGTACTACATGAATCTTTTCCTCAACTAGAGCTTTATTTACATGAAGCACAGACTGCTAATATTGTCGCTCAACTTGAAAGTGGTAAGTTGGATTGTGCGATAATTGCGCAAGTAAAAGAAACAGCGCAATTTATAGAATTACCGTTATTTAATGAGCCAATGTTTTTAGCTGTTCCAGCAAATAATGAGTTAGCAAATAAACAAACAGTTAAACTCTCTAATTTAAAAGGTGAAAAATTCTTAATGTTAGAAGATGGGCACTGTTTACGTGAACATGCTATGGGATATTGTTTTCAAGTAGGTATTGACGAAGATAAACAATTTAAAGCAACCAGTTTAGAAACCTTGCGTAGCATGATTTCTGCTGGTCGAGGAATAACCTTGTTTCCTGAGCTAGCAGCTCCAAATGAAAGAATACGAGATAATATATGCTATATTCCATGTACTGACCCTGTTCCAGTACGTAGTATTGCTTTGATTTATAGACCTGGTTCACCTTTGCGTTCACGTTATGAAACAATAGCAAAAACGATTCGTGAACATATGCCAAAAGTATTTGCTGAAAAAGAACGTTTATTAACATCAACAAATTAAAAATGAAAAATATTAAAACCAGTGGTGTACGCGCACAGCAGAAACAGAGAACTCGTCGGTCACTAATTGATGCTGCTTTTAATCAATTGAATGCAGAGCAGGGATTTGCCAGTTTGAGTTTGCGTGAAGTTGCTCGAGAAGCAGGTATTGCTGCAACATCATTCTATCGACATTTCCGTGATATGGATGAATTAGGTTTAGCAATGGTTGATGAAAGTGGTTTAACTCTTCGCCAATTGCTGCGCCAAGCACGAAAACGTATTGAAAAAGGTGGTAGCGTGTTGCGTACTTCAGTAACAACGTTTATTGAGTTTATAGATAAAAATCCCAAAGTTTTTTTACTATTACTTCGTGAAAAAGCAGGGACTTCATCGGCCTTTCGGTCAGCCATTGCGCGTGAAATTCAACATTTTATTGAAGAATTGGTTGACTATTTGGATAATGCTAACCAAATGCCTCATCATTATAACGTAGCACAAGCAGAAGCAATGGTAACCATTGCTTTTAATGCAGGAGCAGAAGCGATTGATTTTGATATCATTCAACGTCAAAAATTAATCGAAGATCTTATTTTCCAGCTTCGAATGGTTTCACGTGGTGCCTATTATCTTTATCACAAAGAATTAATTAAAGAAGGAAAATATTAATTACAAGTTTTTTATACTCAAACGTATAGTTAACCTGAAACTTTTTGACAAGAATTAAATTACCATTCTGTTTATTCATTGCGTAGCCTAATAAAATAAACTATTGATTAACAATTTGTTAAATTTATTATATCGTTAATTAAGCGTAATTGTTAAAGTTAAAAATAGTTGCATATTTTAATAGGAATTAATTTAATGGTTAAACTATACTTTTTGCTTAATTTTCTTATTTTATTTTTTCCATTTATTTGTTCTGCATCAGAAAATATAGGTTTTAAGAAAATTCATTATGATAAACGAGATAGTAGGCCTATAGATATTGCCGTCTGGTATCCTACTAACAATAACCATGGCGCTGTTACTATAGCTGAAAATGCTATTTTTTATGGTCATGAAGTTACTCCTGATGCTGAACCGAAAATCAGTACGACTAAATATCCATTAGCTTTGCTTTCACATGGTTATGGTGGAAGTTGGCAAAATCTAAGTTGGCTTGCTAATGAACTTGCTTTAAAAGGTTATATTGTTGCTGCTCCCAATCATCCAGGAACAACAATATTTGATCGTAATATTGAACAATCATCTAAACTATGGTTACGTCCACAAGATTTAAGTAAAACAATTGATGCCTTAATTGGCAATCAAACATTTTCAAATATTGTTAATTTTAATCAGATTGCCGCTATAGGGCATTCTCTTGGTGGTTGGTCTGTAATAGCGCTTTCTGGCGCTAGATTTTCGGTTAATTTATTTAATCAGGATTGTAAGATACATTCTTATTTGAAAGGTTGTCATTTGCTATCTGAACTTGGTTTAGCAAATTCAGAGCTGAATAAAAGTATATTAGACCCAAGAATAAAAGCTTTCATATCTTTAGATGCCGGTTTGACAAGAGGATTTACAATTGAAAGCTTGCAAGAAATTAAAATACCTTCTCTTATTATTGGTGCAGGCGTTGATCTAGATGATACAAATACTCAACTTGAATCGGGCTACCTTCAACAATTTTTAGCAAAGTCATCTTCCACTTATATTACTATTCCAGATGCAATGCATTTTAGTTTTATCCAAATGTGTAAAACTAATGCAATAGAGATATTAAACCAAGAAAAACAAGGTGAAGGAATTATTTGTAAAGATGGAGGAATTCGTCAGAGAAGTGAAATACATAGTGAAATCACTCATCTTGTAGTTAACTTTTTGTCAGATACATTTTCAAATAATAAAAATTAATGCTCAAAAAAACTGCGACAAAAGTCGCAGCTCATTTAATAAATTTATAATAGTTAATTATTATAAATTTTGTAACACTTTTTCAACACTATCTTTGGCATCGCCAAATAACATATAGCTATTTTCTTTAAAGAATAGTGGGTTTTGCACGCCAGCATAGCCGGTATTCATTGAGCGTTTAGAAATAATCACTGTTTTTGCTTTCCAAACTTCAAGAACAGGCATACCTGCTATAGGGCTATTAGGATCTTCTTCAGCTGCTGGATTAACAGTATCATTTGCACCAATAACCCACACAACATCCGTATCAGGGAAGTCGTCATTGATTTCATCCATTTCAAGAACGATGTCATAAGGTACTTTTGCTTCTGCTAATAATACATTCATATGACCCGGTAAACGACCAGCAACAGGATGGATACCAAATCTTACTTCAATACCCATTGCACGTAATTTTTCAGTAATGTTACTTACTGCACCCTGTGCTTGAGCTACAGCCATACCATAGCCAGGAACGATGATAACAGAACGAGCTTCTTTTAATGTTTGTGCAACTTCAGCAGGTTGCATTTCACGATACTCACCTTGTTCTTCATCAGATGAACTCGCTGCATTACCATCGCTCCCAAATCCACCAGCGATAACACTGATAAATGAACGATTCATTGCTTTACACATGATATAAGAGAGAATTGCACCAGAAGAACCCACTAACGCACCAGTTACAATTAGAAGATCATTTTGTAACATAAAGCCTGCCGCTGCTGCCGCCCAACCAGAATAGGAATTAAGCATTGAGATAACAACAGGCATATCCGCACCACCAATTGATGCAACAAGGTGGAAACCGAATACTAGTGCAATAATTGTCATGATAAGTAAACAAACTAGGGCGCCTGCACCAGTTTGTGCATTGATAAATGTAAACATCAAGATAACTGATACAACTATTGCCGCTAGATTTAGATAGTGTTTATTTGGGAGAGATAATGGTTTTGAACTAATTTTACCATTTAACTTTCCAAAGGCTACAATTGATCCAGAGAAAGTAACTGCACCGATAAATACACCTACAAAAATTTCAACTAAATGAATTGTTATTTCATTCGCTGCAACTGTGTGTGGATCTAAAAAGCTGTTTATACCAACAAGAACGGCTGCCATACCGACAAAGCTATGTAACAAAGCAACCAATTCAGGCATTTGTGTCATTTCAACATTTTTCGCTAGATACAAACCAATAGCAGCACCGATAATCATGGCAATAATGATCCAGTGTAATCCGCCATTTATGCTGGCAATTGCTGCGATAAGAGCTATTGCCATACCGATCATACCGTAGATGTTTCCTGATTTAGCTGATTCTTGATTGGAAAGACCTCGTAAACTGAATATAAAAAGTAATGCAGCAATAACATAGGCTGCTTGAATAATTCCGTTACTTAACATTATTGATTCTCTCCTTTATTTGCCACGTTGGAACATTTTTAGCATTCTTTGGGTAACAAAGAATCCACCAAAAATATTAATACTAGCAATCAAAATAGCAATAAATGCAATTGCCGTAGTTAAGCCATTATCATCACCGACTTGTAATATAGCCCCAACTAATATAATTCCGGAAATAGCATTGGTTACAGACATAAGTGGTGTATGCAGAGAATGGGTAACATTCCAAACTACGTAATAACCAACAACGCAAGATAGTGCAAATACAGTAAAATGTCCTAAAAAGCTTTCAGGTACTGAGTTTGCTAACCAGAAGTAAGCAATAATGATTAACGTTAAAATCCCATATTTTTTCTGAGGATCCATTGGTTTTGGTTCTGGTTTTGCAATAGGTTCAGCTGCTTTTTTCTGAGGCTGAGCCGATACTTGAATTGGTGGTGCAGGCCAAGTAATTTCTTTATCTTTGACTACAGTTACACCACGGATAACCACATCTTCAAAGTTAATATCAATGCTGCCATCTTTTTCTTTAGTAAGCAGTTTTAATAAATTAACAATGTTAGTCCCATAAAGTTGAGATGCTTGAGCTGGCATACGATTAGCTAAATCAGTATAACCAACAATTTTTACATTATTGTCTGTTTCAAATACTTCACCTGGTTTTGTTAACTCGCAGTTGCCTCCCGTTAAGGCTGCTAAATCAACGATAACGCTACCTGGTTTCATTGATTCAACCATTTCTTTCGAAATAAGTTTTGGTGCTGGTTTTCCAGGGATTAATGCTGTAGTAATAATGATATCTACGTCTTTTGCTTGTTCAGCAAATAATGCCATTTCAGCTTCAATAAAGGCAGCAGACATTTGTTTTGCATAACCGTCACCAGAACCGGCTTCTTCTTCGAAATCTAACTCTAAGAAGTCAGCACCCATACTATTAATTTGTTCTGCAACTTCTGGGCGTGTATCAAATGCACGAACAATCGCACCTAAACTAACTGCTGCGCCAATTGCTGCAAGGCCTGCAACACCTGCGCCAATTACCAAAACTTTTGCTGGCGGTACTTTACCTGCAGCCGTTACTTGACCAGTAAAGAATCGACCGAATTGATTTGCTGCTTCAATAACAGATCGATAACCTGCAATATTAGACATTGAACTTAATGCGTCAAGGGACTGAGCGCGTGAGATACGTGGAACACAGTCCATAGCCATTACAGTTATATTTTTAGCTGCAAGCTTTTCTAAAAGTTCTTGATGTTGGGCTGGATAAATATAGCTAATGAGAGTTAATCCCTCTTTCATTAGTAAAATTTCTTCATCAGTTGGTGCATGAAATTTTAAAATAAGGTCATTTTGCCAAATATCATGATTATTTTGAATTGTTGCTCCAGCATCAATAAATGCTTGATCTTCAAAATGAGCAGCGTGTCCTGCACCTTGTTCTACAGAAACTGTAAATCCAAGTTTTAACAGTTGTCCAACTGTTTGGGGAGTTGCTGCAACTCTAGCTTCATTGGCTAACCGTTCTTTGGGTATACCGATATGCATTGCATTTCATCCTTATGTTAAAGTGAGTTGGTAATAGTACCTTGATTCTAGCATAAAATAGAGTCAGAGCGAGTAAGTAATTTATTTTTTATCATTCAGTCCACATTATTATTTTTTATAATATTATGTGATTATCTTGATAGATACGCTAAATAGTAAAAAGCAATCGTAGATATAAAATATCTATTTGTTTATTTTTAAGTCAAAATTGTTGCTTTTTTAAGATATTTTTCTATTTTTAAAGCAATTGACCGTATTTAAGTTTGGTTCTGTTTGCTTCTGTTTTACTGCATAAGATATGATGATTAATACTCTTTTAATGATTCAATTGAAATCTAATCCAAATTAGATATTCAGAAGAAAATCAAAAAACGAAGAGAAAATGTGAATAACAGCTTGTGTGTTTTGAAGCAATTAATGTTAGCATCGTCGCTCAAATATTTAGAGGCATTAAAAGGTCGTCAGGTAATGTTAGTAAAAAACATGACCAACTAAACTAGTAATCATACTAATTAGTCTTTTGTTGCTAGTTATGTTGAAGAAAAGGTTTATTTTGTCATCTAAATTGAAACAAATTAATTTATTTAATTTGAATATAATCTTCACATACTAGCAAAAATTAATACGTTTAATTTATATCAATCTAAGAAAGAATCGATAAGTAATGCAGTTATTTATGTTTCAGATGAAAGTATGATTGCCATTTATCTTAGGAGGAATTTAACAATTACTAATAAAAAAATTGTAATCTTAGAACCTTATTTAAAAAAATCTGATATTTTATTAGTTCAACTTGAAAATATTATTAATACTGTTTTTAATGCAATGAAATTACCTAAATCTGTAGGAGAAAAAGTTGTATTTAATCCTACTCCACACTCTAAAGATATCATTCAACTATTATCCCAAAACAGCACCGAGGCGAGTTTAATGTGACTAATTTAGATACAGCAAAACTTGTTGCTTAAAAAATATATTCAGTAGGTATTCAACCCATTATTTTTACTTTAGTTAGTAAAGATTCACTGATTTTTAATGGTAAAGATCATCAATACATTAACGCTTTTTAGCCGTAACTTTAGATATAACAGGTGCGAAAGATACTTTTAATGGAGCGCTTTGTGTCTCACTAGCAAAAGGCGAATCACTTTACTACTCAGCAAGTTATGCTTCTGTTTTTGCTTCTTTGACAATAAATAGTTAAGAAGCACTCAATATGCCGTTTCATCAAAGTTTACTTCAAAAAATGGCTAATAAATAAATTTACTAGAGGAAACGATTTATGACAAATCAGCCGAAAAAAATTATTTTAGATTGTGATCCCAGTCATCATGATACTAACGCGATTTTATTGGCACAGGGTAATCCTAATATTAAATTAATTGCTGTTAAACCCTGTGTAAGAAAAGTTGACAGAACACTAAATATTAATAGTGATTCAGAATTAGATGTTCAAGTACGACCAGAAGCATCTATACAATTAGGCTCAAAATATTCAATTGATTTAATTCTTGATTCTTTAGAACGCTCCTGTGAGGTAAATGTATGTTAGATCAAAGTAAAGAAAAGAAAAATATAATAACATTAATGGTTGCGTTACTTGCAGCTTGTGTTGCATTTCAACTTAATGCAAGCATGTTAAGTCCAGTATTAGTAACAATAGCTAAAGAGTTAGGAACCAATGATGCCGCTGTAGGTTTATCGCAAACTTCTTTTTTTACTGCTGCTGCTTTATTTTCACTATTCTTACCTCGTTTGAGTGATATAAAAGGTCGAAAAAAAGTATTAACCCTTATGTTGCTTATTATGACATTAGGTACCATACTTGCAGCACTAGCACCCAATATAGAAGTATTGTATGCAGCCCGAATCATACAAGGTGTATCAGGTCCTGTTGTACCACTTTGTTTATTAATGCTTAGTTATGAAGTTAAAGATGCCAAACAATATGGTATGTTAATGGGAATTATTACAGCCGTAAATGGTGGCATTGCTGGTGTTGATGCAATTGCAGGTGGCTTACTTGCTACATATTTTGGTTTCCGTTCAGTATTTTGGGTTATTGCTGTCGTTGCTGCTATTTCTACCTATTTTGTCTATCGCTTTGCTCCAGAATCAAAACCGTCAGTTGGAACTAAAATGGATTGGATAGGTGTTCTATTCATTGTTCTTACTATTGCAGCTTTGCTATTAGCACTTAATGAGGCTGGTAATATTGGCAATGCCAATTGGCTTTATGTCACTGGACTCACATTGTTTGCTATTGTTTGTTTTATGTTATTTTGGCGTACCGAAAAACGCAATAAACAACCTTTGGTTACAATTGAACATTTAAAAAGAAGAGCAACGTGGGCTTTATTATTAACCACAACATTAACCATGACAGGTATTTTTGCGATAGTAAATGGTTTAGTTATGTCAATAGCCCAAAATCATGAAATAGGTTTTGGACTTGATCCTGATTGGGCTTCACTTATTCTTCTTACTCCCTATGCGTTAATTGGTTGGTTTATTGGTCCATTCTCAGGTCGTTTAGCTCCAACGATGGGATATAATAAAGTATTAAAACTAGGTTTATTGGGTTGTATTATTGGTATTTTAGTAATCATGTTTTATGGTATTCATTCCTTAACAATTTTATCTATTTGCGTTATAGCATTAGGTATTTTTTATGCAGGAATGGCTAATATTATCTTAAATGGATTAGGTATCGTTTTATCGCCATCAAATAATCCAGGTTTTTTACCGGGTATGAATGCAGGTGCATTTAATCTAGGTGCAGGATTAAGTTTTGCATTGTTACCCGCTATACAAATGGTAAATGCAAATACATTAACTGGTTATTTCAACGGTATGTTATTGGGATTAATTATTACCATTTTAGCTTTACTTTCTAGCTTTCTAATTCCTAGACCTATTAATGCAGAGTTATAAAAAATATTAAACTTTCAGCGAATCCTAGATAATACTATCTAGGATTTTTAATTCTGAATGCATTTAAAAATAGTCTCTTTATAGGTTTACCACTATTTGTTATTAAATATTTTTTGAAAATTTACATTCTACTCTTCTGGTATCAAAGTAAAAACTAAGGTTGTGAAGAATTTATCTTGGGTAGCTAACTTTTTATTTTTAATTGGAAAACCAATTTCAACACCAATGACATTTAAACCTTGGTTAGGAACAATAATATCAACTTCTCCGTTATTATTAGTTTTTATAGTTTGATCTAAATTATTCACTACATCAATAATTACAGGAACATTTGCAAGAGGTTGACCATCTTTATAAACAGTAATAGGTAATGTGTCCCCACGATTCAATTTTGTTGGATCAATTTTAGGTACGATTTGTAATGGAATATCTTTAATGATTTTAGGGTTAGTAACAGATGATAAATAATTTACACTATATTTTATGGCATGAATACCAACATTAGCGCCTTGGACTTGATTCATGGGTAAATTAACATATTTTCCATCTGCATTTTGTGTCCAGTATCCATAATCAAAATCAATCGTCACAACTGATGTTTTGTCGGCTGGCTCAATGGTCACATAGTTACTGTGTTCTTTTTTTATAACAGATGATGGCATCCAATCGTTTGTGTAGGCATGAATTTGTTTTACCGTATCTGGGTTATAACCGTTGTCCAATGGGCCTTCACCTAAAATAATCTGTTTTTGATCAACTCGATTGGCAATCCAGATACCATGGGCAGAGACTTTTAGAGTTATAAAGTAAGTAGCAAATCCTACTAGAGTTAAAAGAAATATTTTACGCATATATCCACCTTTATTTTAAATATAAATGATAATCATTATCATTATTGTTTTGATGTTTAGTAATGTCAAGCTGAGCATGGGTGATGGATAGGATAAATTTGATAAAGGTAATATAAAATAAGGCTGGATAAATAAATGTTTACTTACTGTTTATATTCAATCATCTAATCATAAATCTTAAGTTTGGTTATTTTTAACTATTACAAATTGTTATATAATCAATAATATTTTGTCTTTAAAACTATATATTGTGTTTATTAAACTTTTTAAGGTACTTTTACATAAAACGATACGTTAATCTAAGGAAACCTCTATGATGGATTTTTCCCAATCAGTACCTGAACTGGTCTCTTGGGCAAAAAAGAATGATTTTTCAATTACGTTGCCTGTTGAAAGGTTAGCTTTTTTATTGGCTATTGCTGTATTAAATAGCGAGCGTTTCGATGGTGAAATGACTGAGTCGGAATTAATTGATGCTTTTCGGCATGTTTCACAGATTTTTGAACAAAGTGAAGATACTATTACTGTAAGAGCTAATAATGCTATTAATGATTTAGTGCGTCAGCGTTTAATTACACGTTTTGCAAGTGAAATGACTGATGGTTATTCGATTTATCGTTTAACTCCCCTTGGAATAGGGATCTCTGATTATTATATTCGACAGCGTGAATTTTCGTCACTCCGTTTATCCATTCAGTTATCTATTGTGGCACAAGAATTGAAACGTGCTGCAGATGCAGCACTCGAAGGGGGGGATGATTTACATTGGCATCGAAATGTCTTTGCCCCTTTAAAATATTCGGTTGCTGAAATTTTTGATAGTATTGATATAACACAACGTGTTATGGATGAACAACAAGCAGATGTTAAGCAAAATATATCTGCATTATTAAGCCAAGACTGGCAAGCAGCAATTAGTAGTTGTGAAGGATTGCTAACAGAAACATCACAAACACTTCGTGAGTTGCAAGATACTTTAGCTGCAGCAGGCGATAAACTACAAGCCAGTTTGTTATTAATTCAAGACGCAACACTTGATAATCCTGAACTTGATAAAATTAATAATGTAGTATTAGATTTACAAAGTAAATTAGATCGAATTATTGGTTGGGGGCAAAAAGCGATAGACCTTTGGATAGGTTATGATAGACATGTTCATAAATTTATTAGAACAGCGATTGATTTAGATAAAAACCGTGTATTTTCTCAACGATTACGTAAATCAATTCAGAGTTACTTTGATTTACCATGGTCTCTTACGTTTGCAAATGCTGATCGTTTACTTGATATGCGTGATGAAGAACTCGCATTACACGAAGCAGAAGTTACAGGTGAATTACCGTCAGAACTTGAATTTGAAATGATTGAAGAGATTCAAGAACATATTATTAAACATATTGAACAAAATTTATTGATTTTTAAACAAGAAAATAAACCACTTGATATTGGTATTGCAATTTGTAGCTATTTAGCACAATTTCCACGCGAACAACATTTTGATATAGCAAGGTTATTTATCGATCAGGCTATTCGACTTGGTATTGCCGAAGATGATTTGCTCGGTATACCTAACGAATGGAAACCTATTAACGATTATGGAGCTAAGGTACAAGCACATGTCATCAACAGATACTAAAGATTTTGAAACACAACAAACAGCACATCATCTTGATGAAGTTATGGGACGCATAGCGGCAAGTTCACAAGCATCCATTGATAAATATATGCCAGTTAAATTGGCGCAAGCAATTGCAAACCCAATTTTTCCTGAGCTTGATAGTACTTTGCGTTCTGGGCGTCATATTGGCATTGATGAGCTTGATCATCATGCATTTTTAATGGACTTTCAACTAGAACTTGAACAATTTTACCAACGTTATAATGTTGAATTAATAAGAGCGCCAGAAGGTTTTTTTTATCTTAGACCTCGCTCAACAACGTTAATTCCTCGCTCGGTATTATCTGAGTTAGAAATGCTAGTCGGCAAAGTGCTTTGTTACCTTTATTTAAGTCCAGAACGATTAGCACATGAAGGGATTTTTACGTTGCAAGAGTTGTTTGACGAACTGATATCATTAGCTGATGAAAGTAAATTGCTTAAATTAGTTAATCAGCGATCTACAGGATCTGATTTAGATCGTCAAAAGTTATTTGATAAAGTCAAAACTGCTTTAAATCGATTACGTAGACTTGGTATGATTTTCTTTATTGTTGGTAATGACAGTAGCCGTTTTCGCATTAATGAATCAATTTTTCGTTTTGGTGCAGAAGTTCGTAGTAGTGATGATGCGCAAGAAGCTCAATTGCGTTTAATCCGTGATGGTGAAGCAATCAAGATAGAATCATCACTTATCTTAGATGATAATAATGAAGACCAAGATGTTAATGAGGAGATAGAATAATTATGATTGGACATGGTAAGTTTCACTCATTGACACTGATAAACTGGAATGGTTTTTTTGCTCGAACCTTTGATTTGGATAAATTGGTTACAACTCTTTCTGGTGGTAATGGTGCTGGTAAATCAACCACAATGGCAGCTTTTGTTACTGCTTTAATTCCTGATTTAACTTTATTACATTTCAGAAACACAACTGAAGCAGGGGCAACATCTGGTTCACGAGATAAAGGTTTACACGGAAAATTAAAACCTGGTGTCTGTTATTCTATGCTTGATGTAATTAATTCTCGTAATCAACGTATAATTTGTGGAGTACGTTTACAGCAAGTAGCTGGTCGAGATAAGAAAGTCGATATTAAACCTTTTTTGATACAAGGTTTATCTGTTGGTATTACTCCAACAGAATTAGTCACTGAACGTTTAAACGACAAACAAGCACGAATCCTTTCATTACCTGAATTAAAAGAAAAAATTGAAGGAATGGATGGCGTAATTTTTAAACAATTTAACTCAATTACTGACTATCATTCGGCGATGTTTGACTTTGGTATATTACCAAAGCGTCTGCGTACATCGTCCGATCGTAGTAAATATTATCGCCTGATCGAAGCTTCTCTTTATGGTGGTATTTCAAGCGCTATTACCCGCTCACTACGTGATTATCTATTGCCCGAAAATAGCGGTGTACGTAAAGCTTTCCAAGATATGGAGGCCGCACTACGTGAAAATCGAATGACATTAGAAGCTATCAGAGTTACGCAATCTGATCGAGATTTGTTTAAACATCTTATCACCGAATCGACTAATTATGTAGCTGCTGACTACATGCGTCATGCTAATGAACGTCGTGTACATATTGAATCCGTGCTAGGCTTACGCCGAGATATGTTTAAAACACAAGATCTACTTTTAAGTAATCAATTCCGCCAAGTTGAAATGGCAAAAGAGTTGAAAGAATATCAAGAAGCACAAAGTGATTTAGAAACTGATTTACAAGCAGCCAATGATCATCTAAATCTTGCACAAACGGCATTGCGTCAACAAGAAAAGATTGATCGCTATCAAGCAGATTTAGATGATTTAAATGTAAAGCTTGAAGAACAAAATGAAGTTGTACTTGAAGCTAATGAACAATATCAAGCTTATCGAGACCAATTTGAACATTCAGAACAAGAAGTTGATGAAATAAAAACACAACTGGCTGATTACCAGCAAGCGCTTGATGTTCAACAAACCCGAGCTATTCAATATCAACAAGCACTGCAAGCCCTTAAAAATGCACAGTCTTTATGCAAATTACCTAAATTAGGCCTTAGTAATATTGAAAATCATTTTGCAGAGTTTGATGAAAAACAAAAAGAGATAACTGAACAAGTATTAGAACTTGAGCAAAGACTCAGTGTTTCTGATGCTGCGATCAATCAATTTGATAGAGCTTATCAACTTGTTGTCAAATTAGTAGGTGATGTGGTTCGCAGTGAAGCATTTATTGCTGCCAAAGAAGCATTAAGGATATGGCCGTCACAATGTTATCAAGCTGATCAAGCTGAACATTTACAATTACAACTAGATGAATTAGAACAACGTTTTTTTGAGCAAAAAGAAGCAGAATCATTATTAACCCAATTTTGTAAACGTATTGGTCGTCAAGTTAATTACGATGATCTGGATGAATTAAAACAAGAGCTTGAAGTACAATTAGAAGAAAGTGCGGAGCTGGCTCATGAATCAAGTGAAAAACGAATTGAATTTAGACAAGAACTGGAACAAATTCAAGCGAAGATTACTGAATATCGACAAAAAGCACCTACATGGTTAAAAGCGCAAGATGCTTTAATTTCTTTGCAAGAACAAACTGGTCAAACATTTACTCATAGCCAAACGGTCACACAACATATGCAGCAATTGCTTGAACAGGAACGCATACTTGTTACTGAACGTGATCAAATCAATTCTAGACGTAATCAACTGGATATACAAATTGAACAACTTAATCAACCAAGTGGGGTTGATGATGGACGATTATCGGCATTGGCAGAACGATTTAATGGTGTATTACTATCTGAAATTTATGAAGATGTCACTATTGATGATGCCCCTTACTTTTCAGCGGTATATGGTCCATCAAGGCAAGCTATTGTGGTGCCCGATTTATCCTTAGTAAAAACACAACTTGAAACTCTTACTGCAAGTGAAGAAGATTATCCTGAAGATATCTATTTTATTGAAGGTGACCCATCATCATTTGATGATAGCGTATTTGACTGTGAAGAAATGGATAAAGCAGTATTGGTTAAAACGGGTGAGCGTCAGTGGCGTTTTTCTAGTTTTCCTAAAGTACCATTATTTGGCCGGGCTGCACGCGAGGTTCATCTTGAAAAATTATCAGTAGAACGAGACCAACTGCATGAACGTTATGCAACTGTCTCATTTGACTTACAAAAGTTACAACGAATTGAGCAAAATGTTGGGCAATTTATTGGTCAATATTTAGCGGTAGCTTTTGATATCGATCCTGAAGCTGAAGCACAGAAATTAGCAACTAGGCGTACGGAAATTGAACGTCAATTATCATCTCAAGAAAGTATTGATAAACAAAATCAGCAACAAGTATTAAGTTTAAAAGAACAATTAACTACCGTTAATCGACTTGTTGCACAAATGCATTTATTGGCTGATGACGATCTCGCTGATCGAGTTGATGACTTGCGTGAACAGGTAGCAGAAGCACAAGAAGCAGTACAATATGTCAGTCGGAACCGTAACACTGTTTCAGAGCTGGAACCGATTGTTGCTGTTTTACAGAGCGATCCTGAACAAAATGAAGCTTTACACGAGCAATACAACATTGTAAGAACACAACAACAAACGATTCGACAACAAGTTTTTGCGCTAACTGAAGTGATACAACGTCGATCTCATTTTAGTTATGAAGACTCGGCTGGTATGTTAGGTGAAAATGCTGATTTAAATGAAAAATTGCGTTCTCGATTGGAGGTGGTTGAAGCTCAAAGAACTGAATCCCGTAGTCAAATGCAGCTATATCAAGATAAATATAATCAGTATAACCAAACATTTGCTTCATTAAAAAGTGCTTTTGAAACTAAGCGAGATATGCTGAATGAACTACAGAATGAGATAAAACAAATTGGTGTAAAAGCCGATGCGATTACCGAAGAGCGTGCCCGAATACGACGTGATGAAATTCATCAAAAACTTAATAATAATCGTCAGCAATGTACCTCCCTTGAAAAGCAATTGATTGTGTGTGAAAGCGAAATGACACAAATGCAAAAACGTTTGACACAAACATTGCGTGAATATAAGCAATTACGCGAACAAGTGGTACAAGCTAAAGCAGGATGGTGTTTAGTATTACGATTAGTCAGAGATAATAGTGTTGAGCGTCGATTACATCGTCGGGAACTTGCTTATCTAAGTGCTGATGAGCTACGTTCTATGTCGGATAAGGCATTGGGTTCACTACGTTTGGCTGTAAATGATAATGAGCATCTGCGTGATGTATTAAGGTTATCAGAAGATCCAAAACGGCCTGAACGTAAAATCCAATTCTATATTGCAGTTTATAAACATCTGCGTGAAAGAATTCGCCAAGATATCGTGAAAACCGATGATCCAATTGAAGCTATTGAACAAATGGAAATTGAATTATCTCGCTTAACTGAAGAACTTACTTCGCGTGAGCAGCAATTAGCGATAAGTTCCAAAAGTGTGGCTAATATTATACGTAAAACTATTCAACGTGAACAAAATCGTATTCGCATGTTAAATCAAGGTTTACAAGCAGTAGCATTTGGTCAGGTTAATGGTGTACGTTTAAACGTTAATGTTCGTGAAGCCCATTCTTCATTATTGGCGGCTCTAGCTGATGAAAAAAGTGAACATCAAGATCTGTTTAGCAACAATAGAATCACTTTCTCTGAAGCTTTAGCTAAACTGTATCAACGCTTAAATCCACATATAGATATGGGACAACGCACTGCGCAGAATATCGGTGAGGAGTTACTTGACTATCGAAACTATCTAGAGATGGATGTTGAAGTTAATCGTGGTGCTGATGGTTGGTTACGTGCCGAAAGTGGTGCATTATCAACTGGTGAAGCGATTGGTACTGGTATGTCGATTCTCTTAATGGTAATTCAAAGCTGGGAAGAAGAATCTAAACGTCTGCGTAATAAAGATATTTCACCATGCCGACTATTATTTTTAGATGAAGCCGCTCGTCTAGATGCTAAATCAATTGCAACACTTTTTGAGCTATGTGAACGATTAGAAATGCAACTCATTATTGCAGCACCTGAAAATATCAGCCCAGAAAAAGGGACTACATACAAATTAGTTCGTAAAGTTATTAATAATCAAGAGCATGTTCATGTTGTTGGATTAAAAGGTTTTGCTTAATAATATTGCTGGTGATTGCCAGCAATATTTTATTTTTTTAAGAAATTTAGTCGTATATGCTAAAGTAAAAAAATATTTTGTCGTTTAATTTTGTATTTATACAAAAAATAATTCTATTTTTGTCAAAAAATATATTTTTTTTATTTAAAAAAGTTAAGGTTAAGTAAAAAAATATTATCCTCCTTAAAATACTTATAATTAATCAAATAGTTATCTATTTTCATGTGAAAATTAACTGTAATCATAATTGACTTGATCCAAATTTTATTTTCTGTTTAAATGTTTATGAGTTTAAACGGTACCATGTATTAATGGTATTTTTTAGATTCTAATATTGAAAATAACTATTGTGGAAAAAAGGAACACATTATGAAAGAATTAAATTTAGTAGAAGTAGAACAAGTTTCTGGTGCTGGCTGGATCGCTGATGCAGGCGGTGCTTTAGGTGCAGGTATTGGTGCTGTTGTTGATGCAGCTCATCATAACGTAAGCACTGCTGGACAAGATTCAGGTCGATTATTAGGCCAAGGTATCGGTCAAGTTGTTGAAGCTATTATCGGCTTACCTTTCCCAACACTTCGTCCTTAATTAATGTCTTAAACGGGAAGCGATGATTTGCTTCTCGTTTTATTGTTAAAAACCATATAGGAAATTCAAATATATACCTTAAGCTGAGATTTAGCATTTTTATTTTGAAAAATT
This sequence comes from Gilliamella sp. W8136, assembly GCF_016101285.1. NCBI lineage: Bacteria > Pseudomonadati > Pseudomonadota > Gammaproteobacteria > Orbales > Orbaceae > Gilliamella > Gilliamella sp. W8136. The sequence goes on along the minus strand of NZ_JACFQU010000006.1, from coordinate 19,057 downwards.
GATAATAGATAAATTATAAAATTAAATAGTAAATTATTTTAGTTTTATTGAATATGAATCATCCACGATGATAAAAGTAAAAGTTTTTATCATTATCATGCCATTTAATCTCAATAAATTTGAAAGGGAAATATTGAAGTTATTTGTGATCTGCTTTAATACAATAGATCAAAAAATTTATAAATAACAAATAACAATCTCCTTTTGCTTAAACAATACAAATTATTTATTTGTAACAAGTTAACATTAAGTAAAAAATAATCATTAATTTTAAAACACTTATATTCAATTAAACATTCATTTCTTTCATGTGAAAATTATACGTAATTATAATTGACTTGATCATAATTTTATTTTCTGTTTAAATAATCATGAGTTTAATCGGTACCATGTAGTAATTGGTATTTTTTGAATTCAAATTTGATAATAACTATTGTGGAAAAAAGGAACATATTATGAAAGAATTAAATTTAATTGAAGTTGAACAAGTTTCTGGTGCTGGTGCTATTATGGATGCTGCAGGTGCTTTAGGTGCTGGCATTGGTGCTGTAATTGATGCAATGAATCATGATTTAACTCAATCTTCCCAAAATGCAGGCCAAATATTAGGCGAAAATATTGGTAAGATTGTTGAAAGTCATTTAGGTCTACATTTTCCAGGTTCTGTTCGTTTTTAATTGATATTGTTTAATATAGTTAAACGAGAAGCGGTTGCTCGCTTCTCGTTTTGTTTTAAAAAATGATCTAGTGATTTGAAATTAGAAATTTCAAACTAAAAATTAGTATTTTTATTTTAGAATAATATGTGATTGTTCAATTAAAAAATAAAATTTGATAATAAATTAATTAAGAATGTATTTTATTTGATTGGTCATATATTATGAAATCGATCTGACTTTTAAGTAAGTTGTTATTTAGTAATAGACTTATAAGTATATTTTAAACGTGATTTCTTTATTAAAAATTAAAATCCATATAGTTGAAAAATTTATTGAAATAATTAAATAATAAAAATAATTATAAACAGCTAAGTACAAACAGCTAAGTATAAGTACAAACAGGTAAAATATTTTATGGAAAATAATGGATTGTTTCGTCAAGAAGCTATTAATTACCAGAAAGCAAAATGGATGGGAAAAGCATTATTAATAAAAGGGTATTCTGCATGGTTTGTCTTTTTATTATCGATTATTTTTATTATCGTTTTAGTACTTGCTGTCATATTCGGTACTTATACTAGACGAATTAATGTACCTGGTGAAATAACTACCCAACCAAGAGCGATTAATTTATTTTCAACACAGCAAGGTTTTATTATTACCTCTCATGTAAAAGTTGGCGATAAAGTTAAAAAAGGCGATCCAATTTATGAATTAGATGTTAGCCAAACTACACAGCTAGGCAATGTCACTCAAAAAACAATCGAATCAATTAATAATCAAATCAAAAATATATCTGAAATTATTGAAACTCTAAAAGAAAATAAACAAATCACATTAAATGCATTGAAACAACAAATAGATGAATACAATAAATTTCATCAAGATTCATTATTACTCGTTAAAAATGCAGAAAAAGGTATGAGTGAAATGTATGAAAGCATGCAAAACTATGCTGATTACCAAAAAAAGGGACTTATTAATAATGAACAATTCAATAATCAAAGATACTTATATTATCAACAACAAAATTCTTATCAATTTTTACAAAATCAAATAATACAAGAGAACTTAAGTATTATACAACTTAATAGTGAATTAGTTACGAAGATAGCCGATTTTGATAACAAAATATCTGAATACCAATTTCAATTAAATGCTCTACAACGCCAATTAACCGAAGTAAATGCTAAAGGAACATTAATTATTAGTGCCCCGAGTGATGGACGTATTGAATCCCTTAGTGTAACAGACGGTCAGATGGTAAAAACAGATGATAGTCTAGCACAACTTATTCCTGCTAATACTGATAGTTACTATTTAGTTCTTTGGGCTCCTAATGAAAGTGTCCCTTATATTTCAGTTAATGATAAGATTAATATTCGTTATGAAGCTTATCCCTATCAAAAATTTGGGCAGTTTTCAGGTAAAATCATGTCAATATCTAAGGTGCCTGCCTCTAGCCAAGAAATGTCAACGTATAGTAGTTCGCCATTATCTCAAAACAATGTTAACTATCAAGCTTATTACAAAGTAATGGTTTCGCTTGATAAACAACAAATGGCCAAATTTAATAATAAAATTAAATTAACAAATGGAATGAAAGCTGACATTACTCTATTTTTAGAAAAAAGACCTATTTATCAATGGATGCTATCGCCTTTTTATGATATTCAGAAAAGTATTACAGGACCAGTCAATGAATAGAAACCAGTTTCAGCATATACTTCAAAGTTTACATTTTGGTTGGAAAAGAAAAATACCACAAATTTTACAGACAGAAGCAGCTGAATGTGGTCTTGCATGTTTAACTATGATTTGCCGTTATTATGGGATGAACGTAGATTTATTTAGTCTAAGGAATCAAATTGGTGTGTCATCACATGGTGTAACGCTTGCCACGTTAATTAATATGTCAACTTCTGTACATTTAATAAGCCGTCCACTTTCCTTAGATTTAAATGAGATAAAACAGCTAAAAACTCCTTGTATTTTACATTGGGATCTCAATCATTTTGTTGTATTAGTTGCGGTAAAAAGAAGTAAATTTATTTTACATGACCCTGCATTTGGTCGCCGTGAAGTAGGTCTTAATGAAATGTCAAAACATTTCAGTGGAATAGCGCTTGAGTTGTGGCCTGATAAAGAGTTCAAACCTCGCACAGAACGCAGTCAACTTAGTTTGATTAAAATGCTCTTTCAAATTGATGGTCTAAAAGGGTTCTTAGTTAAAATTTTATCACTATCTCTCATTATTGAATCCATTAATTTATTGCTACCTGTTGGAACTCAATTGGTCATGGACCATGTAATTATGGCAAAAGATCATAGTTTACTTGGGTTAATCTGTGTAGGATTACTGTTTTTTATATTATTTAGAACGTTTATTGCTATGTTACGTTCTTGGTCATCATTAATTATGGGATCTTTAGTTGATATTCAATGGAAAGCAGGTCTTTTTGGTCATTTAATGAAGTTACCATTGGCTTATTTTGAAAAAAGAAAACTTGGTGATATTCAGTCTCGCTTTTCATCTTTAGAAACAATTTGTAAAACACTAACTAATAATATAGTAAAAAGTATTATTAATATTTTGATGTCAATTGGTGTTTTTATCATGATGTTTTTGTATGGGGGCTGGTTGGTATGGATTGTCTGTGGTTTTACGCTAATATATATAATATTACGTGTGGCAACCTATCAGCGTTATCGACAAGCATCAGAAGAAAAAATAGTGAAAGAGGCAAAAGCTAATTCTCATTTTATGGAAAGCTTATATGGTATTGATACCTTAAAATCACTGAAACTCACTGAGTCAAGGGCTCAATATTGGCTCAATATGAATATTGATACAACTAACGCAAATATTCGTCTTACTAAATTAGAAATGATATTTAGTGGTGTTAACACATTGATTATGATGATTGAGCAAACATCAATATTGTGGATTGGTGCTGCACTTGTTATGGATGATAAGATGACGCTAGGTATGTTTATCGCATTTACTGCATATCGAGCTCAATTCTCAGAACAGGCTGCAAATTTGATAAATATGGTATTAGATTTGAAAATGCTAAATTTACATACTGAACGACTAACCGATATTGTGTTAACCGATACTGAAAATGATATTGAATCAAAATACTCATTTCCTAAAGATATTCCTGTTGAATTTGAATTGCGCGATATAGCGTATCAATACGATAATCTTTCTAAACCTATTTTTACTAATATAAACATGAAAATTCAAGCAGGTGAAAGTGTTGCAATTATTGGTCCATCAGGTGCGGGTAAAACAACATTGATGAAGGTTATGAATGGATTGCTTACACCTACACATGGTGAAGTTCTTATAAATGGAATTGATATTTATAAATTTGGTGTCAATAATTATAGAGATATTATTGGTAGTGTATTACAAAATGATAAACTTTTTGCTGGTTCTATATCTGATAATATTTCAAGTTTCGATACTGAAAAAAATTATGAATGGCTTGTTGAATGTGCAAAATATTGCAATATTCATAACGAAATTATGAGTATGCCAATGGGATATGAAACGTTAGTGAGTGAGTTAGGAAATAGCTTATCTGGGGGACAAAAACAACGGTTGTTAATTGCAAGGGCATTGTATCGTAAACCTTGTTTATTATTTCTTGATGAAGCAACAAGTCATCTAGATGAAGATAATGAATTTACAATTAATAAGGCAATATCTTCATTAAAAATAACGCGTATTATTATCGCTCATCGAAAATCAACAATAGAAAGTGCTGATCGTATTGTTGAAATTGGTTCAGTAAATCATTAAAAATTAGCAAGTAAAATAGACAAAATAAATAATGAGAAGCAAAAATTTTCACCTATAAATAGGTAATAAAGTTTTTTGAAATTAAAGAAGTAGTTTGAGATGATAAAATACTTCAATTTATTAACAATAAGATGTGATTTATAATTTTGGCAGACAAAAGTTTTAAAGTTAGTATAAACATTGTTACTACCATGTTTAACTAGCAAATTTTCTGCAATAGTAATATTTCTGATATTTTTTGCTTCTAATTTTCCTTTCTTTATTTGCAGAAAGTTGTACATCAAAATTAAGAGCAAAAAGATTATTTAACTTAGTTTATTCTGAATACTGAAATTCAATAATAAAAAAATAGTTATTTAATTTTTTTGTTTTAGTTCCGTTCAGAATACTAAGCCTACAGAATATGATAATTATCTAAATAAAAAAATAAAGATATGGTAAGAACACAGTAGCTAATACCACAGGTATATAATGTCGTCATTGATTTCAGCTATAGAGAACTTGATATTGTTGGGTTAAATGAGATTACTAAAAATAATTCATATTATGTACGATAAAAAGTTTTGCCAACGATAGTCAGCAAAACTTCCTTTATCTGGTTTGTTAGAAAATAACAAAATATTAAATTATATGCATTTAAGACAGTGGCTATTAATATTATCAATGAATATCCAATACCGCATGAAATGCTTCTTGTGGGATATCAACACCGCCAAACTTACGTTGCCTAATTTTATTTTCCTTAATATTTTTAGCTATCTTTTTCTTTTTCGATGCAGATCCTGAATAGCCACGTCCTGTTACACTTTTACGTAATGGAGGAATGTCTTCCCTTGCAATGACTTTATTTTCAACTACCGATTGTACTGGCATTGGGTAAAGTTTGCGAGGTATAACGTGTTTCATTTTCTGAACTATTTGTTTACCGCGTTCAAAGCTTTTATCTCGTGGTAAAATAAATGAAAAGGCATCGACAATTTCATCATTCAGCCAAATATCCATTTTAACCAAATCAGTTACAATATAACTTCGGTCTCGATAATCTATTGATGCATATCCATGTGTAATTGATTTAAGTGAATCATAAAAATTATAAGCAATTTCTGAAATTGGCAGTTTAAATGTCAATTCGGCCATTTTATTATTCAGATAAATCATATCGACATAAATACCGCGTTTTTCCTGACAGAGTTCCATAATCTCGCCAATATTTTCCATAGGAATAATAATTGCTGCATCAATAAATGGTTCTTCAATATATTCGATCTTTTCAAAACTAGGCAGTAATATAGGGTTGTTAACGCTAATAATTTCACCATTTTTTAACGTTACACGATATTCAACGCTAGGAAATGTAGATAGAATTTCGATTCCATATTCTCGTTCAAGCCTTTCTTGAATAATTTCCATATGCAAAATACCTAGAAATCCACATCGAAATCCCGCCCCAAGTGCCATTGAATTTTCTTGTTTATAAATGAATGCTGAATCGTTAAGCGATAATTTTTCAACGGCATCTTTCAGTTTTTCTTGATCTTCATTTTTTATTGGAAATAGACCGGCATAAACCATTGGTTTAACCTCTTTATAACCAGGCACCGCATTGGTATCAGGTTTATTAGGGTTAATTAATGTATCACCGACTTTTACATTTGACACAATTTTAATATTTGTAGAAATAAATCCTACTTCACCAGCCATAAGTTCTTCGACTGATTTCATGGCAGGTAAAAATACTCCTACTTGTAACGCTTCAAATTCAAGTTCGCTTTTTAGCATTTTAATTTTCATTCCCGTACGAATTGAACCATTAAAAATGCGAACATGTAGCACAACACCTCGGTAGACATCATAGTGAGAATCAAATATTAATGCCTGAAGAGGTTTATCTTTGTTGCCTTCAGGTGCAGGAATATTTTCAATGATGGATTCTAAAATGTTGTCAACTCCAATCCCAGTTTTAGCCGAAGCTAAAATAGCCTTGTCTAAATTTATACCTTCAAGTTCTTCAAGTTCCTTGAGTACACTTTCAGTATCAGCATTTGGCATATCAATTTTATTAATAACAGGAATGATAGTTAAATGTTGTTCTTGGGCTAATTTCAAATTTGCAATAGTTTGTGCCTGCACGCCTTGGGTTGCATCAACAAGTAACAATGCACCTTCACAAGCCGCTAAACTACGTGAAACTTCATAATTGAAATCTGTATGACCAGGAGTATCAATTAGATTTAATTCATATTCAATACCATCAGATGCTTTATAATACATACGAACAGTTTGAAGCTTAATAGTAATACCACGTTCTCTTTCAAGATCCATGTTATCTAATAATTGCTCTTTCATATCACGTTCGGAGACCGTATTTGTCATCTCAATTAATCTATCAGCTAGAGTCGATTTACCGTGATCGATATGGGCAATTATACAAAAATTTCTTATATTATTTGGGTTCATTTTAATTTCTCCCATACTTTTATTAAATATTGGCGTGAACTATAATGGTTAGAGTAACTCTAAGTCAAGTTTATCAAGTCATTATGATTGATAAGATATTTAATTGATTTATATTAATAAATAGGTATAAATATGGTAAATATAAATGACTGTATTGCATCAATAGCTCAAAATGGTGAACTAAACCAAACACCTAAATATACAGTGACTAAAGCAGCTAAAATGTTAGGCTTATCAGTGCATACATTAAGGTATTATGATTCATTGAAATTATTTCCATTTCTACAACGCGATCAGAACGAAAAGCGACTTTTTTCTGATGCAGATTTGCAATGGGCAAAATTAATTGAATGCTTACGTAATGCGAATATGTCAATTAAAGAGGTACAACATTATGTTAAGTTATGCTTACAAGGTGATGAAACATTGGATGAACGTCTAACCATCATTAATCAACAAGAAAAGATTTTAATCGATACTATAACTCAACTAAATGAGCAATTGGCCTTATTGAAATTTAAAAAACAATATTATAAAACAGCTCATCAAGCAATAAATAATTAAGTTTTTTAATGAGCAAAAAATTTGAGGAAAGCGATTTTTGAGTGGTTTTGTTAATTAACCATTTTAAAGGAACATGAGTTTCTCTGTTTATCAAAAAAGAAACTCATGGTTTATGATATCAATTATTGATTATCTGGAGAATCATTTTCCGCATCATCATTTTTTTTGGTTGTAATTTTTTTTATATTTTCGGTTGCAACTGATGCCATTCGACCCATAGTATCTCTTAAAATTTTTCCATCATCAGTATTAAACGACACCAATTGATCCATGCCATTTTCATCCATCTCAAAGTAAGTTGCTTCAACAAAACCTAATTTGGTTGCGTAAAATAAATGAGGGATACTGCCACGTAAGGAATTATAGATTTGTACTGCTGCATTATATGCTTCACGTCTTTCAAGAATTGTATTTTCAATTTTATCTAATTGAACCATCAATTGTTGATATGTTGAGTTAGCTTTTAGATCAGGAAATCTATTAGCTAGCATTTGAACATTGCCAATTAAATGTGATGCCTCTGAAACAGCTATATTTGCTTTAGCTATACTGTCACTCTCAGTAATGGTTAAATGAGTCAACTTTTCATGATCACCATAATTTGAAGCTATATCTGAAAGTCTTTGAGCGATATCATGTCTTTTTTTGATTGTAGCATATATATTAGATTGTTTTTGTTTAACATTTTCAGCTAAACTTCTGAGTTTGTTATATGCAAAAAATAACCACACTAAAATTGCTATAAGAATTAAAAATAAAGTAGTGAACATAAACAGTCCTATTCATAATTAGAAGATCTATTAATCAAATAGGTAGCATTTTTTATATTTGAAATGTAGCTGTTAAGTGAGGTCAAATTATTGTTACTTTTTATTAATTTATATCACTAATTCAATCAAAACAATTTCTATATACATTTAAAATAGCTACGTATTGAACGTATTAAAATAATAATTATACTTCTTTTAAAACAACTAATTATATAAAATAGCATATATTTAGGTTTGTTGCAACATATTGTAAATTATCAATTTGTTATGATACATAAATATTAAATTAAGTATTTTTTACCTATAAAAATTTTTGCTTTATATAATCCTTTATATCTTTTTTAATTATCTTCTCAACTCAATTAACTATATCTTTAAATTATAATATTAATAGCTCGCCATAAAATGGTACTTTTACTTTTTTGTACTTTCAAATGTATATTCAATCTTTACTGCTGAGTTAGCCTCAATTAAGCCTGTATTCACAGCATAAAACATAATTTCAGTAATTTGTTGGCAAAGTTTTTTAATTGTTTCCAATTTACCGTTTGCTCTTAATGGTTCCATAACTTTTATAAAGTCCTTTATCTTTAATTTGAATATGGAACTATTTCCAATGTAAGGAAAAATATGTAACTCTAATGAAATACCTTTTAATGTAATTTTTTACTGCTTTTAACTTTAAACCAGTTAGTAGCTACTTTTTTAACGTACTGGTTATTTCGTCATGTTTGCATTGTTCTTGTTAGGTTTGTGTTCTTGAGGTTCTATACCTTGTTTGATAAGTTCTTGCGCTTCATTTCTTAACTTTTTTGCTTATGTAGTGAAACCTCAGGATAACTACCAAAACTTGTTAATGCCTCTTTTTTGGTATAGGGGGCGCGTACAATTAGAATGTATTTGTTTTGATTAAAAGATAAATACTGCCACCAACAAATAAAGAATAATCCTTATCACTTGGTTTGGTTGCTTTTATTTGTGTGTCCGTTAATGGTAGCGTTTTTCTTGTCATAATGATTTTGGGTATACGGTTTTTAGGTATATTGTATTCGTATCCCTAAGAATATGCTTAAAATTTTGACTGTAAATGTATTTTACTGATGCTTAATAAATAACAAAATAAGGTTTAAGCCTTGTGTTTGTTGGTTTTGATGTGTTTTAAAGAATTTAAAAGAATGTTACTGATTATTGAATTGGTGCGTGGGCGGGACTTGAAAAATGTCTTTTAAACCCTTTCGGATAAATGATTTCTGTTTTTTATATTTGTTATTGTACCCTCAAAATAAAAAGTGGCCCCTAAAATTGGATATTTTTCGTACTCGTTTATTTTTGATTTAAAGTTTATTTTCGCGGATGTAAAAATCTGGTCAAAGGGGCGGTCCACAAATTTGAGTGTTAAAGAAATTAACCCACCCCCATTAAAATAAAATTTTATAAAAAATTGTACATACTATACATGATTTCTTATAAGCCTTATTGTATAAGGGTTTTCGCTATGTATAGTCTATATTTTAACTATACATAACTCTACATTCGAACTATACATAAAAACAACATACCTCTTTCCTATAACTTAATTATTGTTATACTTTTTAAGCATAAAAAATAGTTGTATGTGAGGTCATTCTGGATATTAAAGTATTACGTTATTTTTTAGCTCTTGCTAGAGAGGAAAGTATCACTGCGGCTGCTGAGTATTTACATCTGACTCAGCCAACCTTATCTCGTCAACTGTCTGAATTAGAGCAAGAATTGGGTAAAACCTTATTTAATCGAGGCAGTCGTAAAATTACCTTAACCGATGAAGGTATGCATTTACGCAAACGTGCTGAAGAAATTTTAGAATTAGTACAAAAAACTGAATTAGAGTTTCAAACCTCAGCTGAGGAAATCAGTGGTGATATCTATATTGGCTGTGGTGAAACCCATGCCATGGGATTAATTGCTGAGGTTGTTAAGGCATTACAACACGACTATCCGCAAATTCATGTGCATATTTATAGTGGTGATGCTGATGAAGTAACAGAACGTATCGATAAAGGCTTACTCGATTTTGGATTATTAATTGGTGTGGAAAATATCAGCAAATATGAGTCGTTACTATTGCCCGAAAAAGATACTTGGGGAGTGTTAATGCGTAAAGATAGTCCACTTGCGCATCAAGATGTGATTAGACCTAGCGATTTATGGAACTTGCCACTTATTATCTCTAAACAGAAAGAAGTCGATAACCGAATTACGCGCTGGTTAAAACGTGATTTAGATAAACTCAATGTGATTGGCTCATATAACCTACTTTACAATGCCTCACTTATGGTCGAAAAAAACATGGGTTATGCATTAAGTATTGATAAGCTGATTAACACGACTGGTAATAGTCATCTTTGCTTTAAACCTTTAGAGCCACAATTAATGGTAGATATTCACTTGGTTTGGAAACGTTATCAAATTTTTTCAAAAGCAGCTGAAATCTGTTTACAGCGAATGAAACAGGCTTTTTCTCAATAAATCCCTCTGAATATAGAAGTGAGCAAAATGATCCTCCTATTTTGCTGAGCTTATTCTTATGGCTTCTTTTTATTGATATTAATGATATTAAATAAAGCTTATACCCATGCTTTTAAGGCATAAATAACCATAAAATATAAGTAATTTACATATCTTTAGCTGCTATTTAGACTATGACCCATTCCACAACTATTCAATTCATTCGTCTTTAATATAATAATGGGATTAACCATGTCAGATAACATATTAAATTCCCCAAGTACGGCGTATTGGGGAGCAATATTCTCGCTATTTATTGGGGTAACAAGTTTGATTGCCGCGGAATTTATTCCCATTAGCTTATTAACACCTATCGCACAAGATTTAAATATTACTGAAGGTCAAGCAGGCCAAAGCGTCACAATGGTGGGGATTTTTGCGGTAGTCACCAGTTTGGTTCTCGCACCCATGACCCAAAATATTAATCGTCGAGTAGTATTATTCACTTTTTCTATTTTATTAGTATTATCCAATTTGTTCATTGCTGTTGCGCCTAATTATTTCATTATGCTGATTGGTCGAGCGCTATTAGGGATTTGTGTTGGCGGATTTTGGTCAATGGCATCTGCTGTAGTATTACAATTAGCGCCGAGTAAAGATATTCCTCGAGCATTAAGTATTGTCTATGCCGGAGTGTCGGTTGCAACGATTATTTCACTGCCTCTTGCCAGTTATTTAGGTCATTTAGTCGGTTGGCGTAATGTGTTTTTTATTGCTGCGGCGTTAAGTTTTATCGCGCTAGTTTGGCAACGGCTTACCCTTCCATCTTTACCGCCGTGTGAAAGCAGTAATTTTAAAAATATGTTTGCCCTATTTAAGCAAAATTGGTGTTTTTTGGGCATTATCGGTACAATTTTTAGTTATGGAGGTTATCACCTCTTTTTTACTTATCTGCGACCGTTTTTAGAGCACAATTTAGCACTACAAGCCGGTCCATTAACCCTTATTTTATTGGTGTTTGGTATCGCTAATTGCATCGGAACCTTTGTTGCAGGTTTACTACTTGGCCGATTTTTTAGACCTGTGATGATCGCCATTCATTTAGTCTTAGCCGCGATAGCCATGCTCTTATTTATTAAATATAGGTTTTTAAGTTCTGATAATGTGACTATGGATACTACATTAGTGATTGCTTGGGGATTTGTGTTTGGATTTATCCCTGTTGGTTGGTCAACGTGGATCACTCGAACGCTTGCTGATAAAGCTGAACTGGTTGGTGGGTTATCGGTTGCCGCGATTCAATTTTCCATTGGTTTAGCGGCTAGTGTTGGTGGAATGACCTTTGACCAATTAGGGGTTAGTGGCATTTTTATCACGGCCACGATTATTTGTATTATGGGTGCCATCATTACCGCCTTGTGTTTTAGTTTATATAAAAAAGCAACAGGCAACCTTGCTTAATCAATCTTATATAGATAAAAAGGATCACAAATGAAATTCAAGTTTACGGCTTTAGTGTTTATGCTAACTTTTGTACAAACAACACTTGCGAACACGGCAGTAGTGGCTGTGCAACATTTTCCAAATCCATCAACAATGAGTCAGGCATTACAACCTTTAGTCTCTGGCGAACCTTCTCCCTTTTGGAATGATCATCCTAAAATTAATGCCGAATGGCATCAATGGGTCGATACGATTGCTGCCCAAACATTAAAAACACTTCCTACGTTAAAAGAACGAATGCAAGTCAGTGTTACAGCTACGCAGCTTGGTAATGTTAATGCCTTTATGGTCACATCTAAAACGATTGCACCATATAATCAAAATCGTATTTTATTACATTATAATTCTCACTCTAGGCGATATCATCATGATAAATAGACATCCATTACGACAATTAAACTTGTTTATAACCGCATTTATTACACTTTTGATGAGTTTCTCGGCGTTTAGTCAAAAAACTGAAAGTACAACATTAGCAAAAATAAAACTGACTATTGACGATCAGCAAGTGATTGTCAATTTGCTCGATACTCCTGCCAGTCATCAGCTACTGGCACTACTACCTTTAACACTGACTTTTAGTGATTATGTTGGTGCCGAGAAGATCGCTTATCTGCCACAACGCTTAATTACTCAAGGTATGGCAAGTGCCGCTCATATTTCTGGGGATTTTACTTATTATGCGCCTTGGGGGAATTTGGCTCTGTTTTATCAAGGTGTAGGAACAAATTCACAATTGTATACATTGGGTCATATTGAGTCTGGCCGAACGGTATTAGCAAATTTAAAACAGGATTTTGTGGCAACAATAAGTCGTGTGGAGTAAATTAAATAAGGCATTAAAATATGAAAAGTGGATTTATAAAATGGTGGTAATATTATTACTTTTATCCGTTGCACTGGCAATCACGGCATGGATTATTTTACGCGCTCCCAAATTTGGTCAATCGCCACAAGACGAACTGTTGGCACAAATCACAAGTTCCCCTAATTATACGAATGGTCAATTTCATAATCTTATTCCAACACAAAAATTAACAATTGATTCCTACACCTTTTCCATTTTGTGGAATGATTTTTTTATGGTAATAAAGAAACCGTCCCCAGTCAGAATTTGCCTGCAATAAAAACAGATCTTAATGCTTTAGCAAGTAACGAAGATTTGGTTATATGGCTTGGTCACTCCTATTATTATGTACAATTACATGGTAAACGTATCTTAATCGATCTGGTATTAAGTGATTATGCACCTCATTCTCTTTTTTTAAATAAAGCCTTTAGTGGCACAACATCATATCGTGTAATAGATTTGCCAGAGATTGATTATTTACTGATATCACATGATCATTGGGATCATCTCGATTATCCAACCGTGACTGGTTTATATAATAAAGTCAAACAAGCAATTGTGCTATTGGGTGTTGGAGCCCATTTACGTTATTGGGGATATTCGAAAAATCGTATTATTGAAGCGGACTGGTATACCGAATTAACATTAAACGATGATTTTACGCATTATATTTTACCTGCCCGCCGCTATGGCACTTTAAACAAATAGCGAATCTAATTAATGACTTTGATTTGGTATTTTAGATAGTGGTCAATACGATACGCGTTGGGTGGGTATTCACATGACTCCTGAACAAGCCATACTTGCGGCTAAAGATTTACAGGCCAACGCGTTAATGCCTGCGCATGGGGCGTTTCTCAATCTCAAATCATCTTTGGTATGAGCCATTTAAATTCATTACCTATAACAGTCAGGATGCTGAGTTCGACTTATTTACCCAGATCATTGGCCAACCCATTTGGCTAGACGGACGATAACAGCATTTTACTCGCTGGTGGAAACAGGGGTGATTCTTTAATTATGTTGATATTTAGTCATAAATAAAATGTTTAAAAACTTTTAAATAACTTATCGTAAAAACACAAAAGCCTCCAAATTTTGGTGGCTTTTTACAATGTGAATAAGCTAATTTGATTAAGTATGATTATTTCAAATTGTCTTTAAAGAACTGTTCAAATTTATCAAATGGAATTTTGTTAGTTCTATTGTCATATAAGTCAGTATGGCTAGCATCAGGAACAATGACTAATTCTTTATTTTGGCTACCAACCGCTTTAAAAGCATCTTCCGAGAAGTAACGAGAATGGGCTTTTTCACCCGCTACAATTAATGTTGCTGCACTGATTTCATTGGCATAGCTTAATAGTGGCATATTGGCAAATGAAAGCGGCATTGTTAATACCCAAGAACCATCGGGATTAGAATTAGCCGCTCGAATATGGAATCCACGTTCAGTGGTATAAAAACGGGAATAATCAGCCATAAATTTAGGTGTTTCATCGGTTATTTGATCTGCCGGAATGTTATTTCTCGGATTTTTAGTGGCATAACCATTTTTTGCATCATTCCAACGGCTATTATTTAAGGCTTGTTTCATAGCTAATCGTTGTTCTTTAGTCATGCTATCATTATAACCTTTTGATATAACACGACTCATATCATACATAACACTGGTGGCTACGGCTTTAATTCGAGTATCAATTGCTGCTGCATTTAACGCCATTCCACCCCAACCACATATCCCTAAAATACCGATTCTGTTTTGATCAACATTATCGAGGGAGCCAAGATAATCAATTGCGGCACTAAAATCTTCAGTATTGATATCGCCAGAGGCTTGATTACGTGGCAAGCCACTACTTTCACCCGTAAATGACGGGTCAAATGCTACAGTAATAAATCCACGTTCAGCTAGCGTTTGTGCGTATAAACCTGATGATTGCTCTTTTACTGCACCAAATGGACCACTCACTGCAACCGCCGGTAATTTGCCAGTAACACCCTTAGGAATATATAAGTCAGCGGCAAGTGTAATACCATAGCGGTTTTTGAAGGTAACTTTATGGTGTTCAACTTTATCGCTTTTAGGGAAAAGTTTATCCCAATTTTGTTCCAATTGAATCGTTTGTGTCGGAATTTCAATAACAGTTTGTGAACGAATATCTACCATAGCGTTTGCTCCAAATAAAGTTGTACTAAATAATAACGCTGAAGTAATGACTTTTAATTTCATTTATGTTTCCTTTAGAAAAGAATGTGTTCCCGATTTTGTTGCTAGACATAAATTATATCGGTTAATAATATAATGATAATATGCAAAAAAGTTCATATACTATTAACTTGGCGTTATTAATTAATTTTACTGCTGACTAATATCAAATGACGTCATTAATTAGGATTTTTATGCTTAAACGTGAAAACTATAATGATCTATTTGCCTTCTTAAAGGTTGCACAAGAAAAAAATTTTAATAAAGCATCACAAAAACTGGGGATTTCTTCCCCTGCACTAAGTAAAAAAATTCATCAATTGGAACAGCGTTTAGGGGTACAGTTATTTAATCGTACGACAAGAAGCCTTTCGCTTACCCAAGTTGGCGAGCAGCTATTTCGCACTGTTGAAACAAGTTTTGCTAAAATGGATAACGAACTTCAACTGATTGAACACTATCGAAATTCACCATCTGGCTTAGTGCGTATTAACTGTGGACTACAAGTGATTGAAACGCTACTACTCCCTAAATTAGCCCATTTTAAGGACAAATATCCTGATATTCAGTTTGAGTTTATTAGTGATAATCGTTTTGTTGATATTGTTGCAAAAGGTTTTGATGCGGGTATTCGTTTTGGTAGTGATGTTGCGGAAGATATGGTAGCTGTTTGCATTAGTCAACCTATGAAAATGGCGGTGGTAGCAACGGCTGATTATTTTCAAAAAAAGGGATTTCCTAGCACGATACAAGAGTTAACACAACATCAATGTATTGGTTATCGTTTATCCAACGGACATCTTTTTCAGTGGCAATTTGAGTACTCAGGTCAAATTGTTAAAATCACCCCACAAGGACAATGGATTTTAAATGATGATTATCCAACGCTCATTGCCGCAAAAATGGGATTAGGGATTGCTTATTTACCCGAAGAACTGATTGCAAAGGAACTGGCTAATGGTCAACTCATCCGCATTTTTAATGAGTATAGCTATACTTTTCCACCTTTATACCTCTACTATCCACATCGCAATATATCATCCGCATTACGGGTTGTGGTGAATACATTGAGGGTTTAAATTTAAATGCGAAGATTTAGAGGATTGTTCAATTTTTAAGAAATAAAATTATAATTGTTATTAAGGTAAAGTTATGAAATATATTTTTCCACCCCTGTTATAGGACTCGGATAACGTAACTAATATGTTGAATAAAAATAAAAGATTTAGTTAATGTCTTTTTCTGTATCCTGTTTGGTATCGGATTTAATGCTAGATTTGGGATAATTTCAGTTGAACTCGGTTGAGTAAGGATTCCTTGAAAGTGTTTGTATATAAGGATTTGATTGACTTCGGTAGAGTTGTGTAGATATGCTAATGGGTGGGCTGGACTTGAAAAGTATGTATTAAACCTTTTTAGTAAAAGTGTTTTATCTATTTAAAATTTACTTCGTATACCTAAAACGAAAAGTGACCGCTAAAATTGGGCATTTTTAATGCTCACTTATTTTTGATTTAAAGTTAATTTTTCGCGGATATAAAAATCTGGTCATATAGGCAGTACCGAAATTTGAGTGTTAAAGAAATTAACTCCCATTAAAATAAAATTTTATAAAAAACTGCACATACTATACATGATTTCTTGTAAGCCTTATTCTGTAAGGATTAGTGCTATGTATATCTGCATTTTAACTCTGCATAGCTCTACTTTCTAACTGTACATAAAAACAAAAAACCGCCAATCAAGGCGGTCATAATACTCATAAACAAAAAATTAAGCAGGCTCATCTGCTTTAGGTAACCAATTTATACAGCCTACTATGATTTCTAACTTTGTTCACATTCACCAAATTTTTTAATACAAAAATCAATAAAACATCTTAGTTTAGGTAAAACATGGCGATTAGATGCATAAAGAATATGCATGGGTCGGGTTGGTACGTGATAGTCGGGTAAAAGATGAACTAACAGTCCTTTTTCTATTGCTGGTGTCACCATTTCTGCTGATTGTAACATAATACCTAATCCAGCAATGGCTGCTGGTAATAGTGCATCACCACTGTCGGTCATGAATCGCCCTGATACAGGTACAGAAAAATGACCTTCAGCTCCCTCAAATTGCCAATGAGTTTGTAATGTTGTGTGAGAAAAACCTAAACATTCGTGATATTTAAGATCTTTTGGTGAATTAATCGGTGGCGAGGATTTTAGATATAAAGGAGCTGCACATAAAATCAACTGGTAAGGTTTTAATTTTCTTGCAATTAATCCACTATCAGGTAATTCGCCAACTCTGAAAACTAAATCAAATCCTTCATCAATTAAATCAACAATACGATTAGTAAGTGATAAATCAATGGAAATTTCTGGATAATTGCTTAAAAACTCGGGTAACTGAGGTGCTAATGCATGAGTGCCAAATGTTGTTGGTGCACTAATCTTAATTCGCCCTCGAGGTGTGGCATTAATTTGTGCTGCAATCGCTTCTGACTCTTCAACTTCGGCAAGAATATTTTTGGCTCGTTCATAAAATGCACGTCCTACTTCGGTTAAGCTCTGGTGACGAGTTGTTCTATTTAACAAACGAACATTTAGGTGTTCTTCAAGCATGCGGACATGTTTACCAACTAATTGTGGTGACATATTAAATGCGTTTGCTGTAGCCGAAAATGAGCCTAATTCAACGGCTTTCACAAAAACAGACATAGAAGTTAATCTATCCATTAGAAACAATTTGTTTTTAAATATGAAATATAACTGAAATTTATCACTTTTTATTTCTATTGTATAGTTTTATCAATTCATTCATAAACAGGAGATAAAAATGAAAATTGCTATTATTGGAACAGGAAATATGGGGACAGGACTTGCAAATTTACTTGCCACAACAAATCATGATATTGTAATTGCAAGCAGAAACTCAGCAAAAGCTCAGACTCTTGCAAAAAATTTAGGCGCTGAAAGCGGTTGTATTGAAACCGCGGTAAAATCAGCCGAAATGGTGATTTTAGCACTACCTTATCAAGCCGTAAAAGAGGTGTTACTCTCTTGTGGTGATTTAACCGATAAAATATTAATTGATATAACTAACCCAGTTACGGAAGACTTTAAAGAGTTACTGATTGGTCATGTCACATCAGGCGCAGAAGAAATTCAAGCATTGGCACCAAAGGCGAAAATCGTAAAAGCATTTAATACTATCTTTGCTCAATTATTACCTACATCAGCACGAACAAAACAAACTTTGCAAGTTTTTATTGCTTCTGATGATGATAACGCAAAAACCGTTGTATCAAACATTGCTAATTCAATTGGATTTGAACCGATTGACGCTGGTTCTTTGTGTAATAGTCGTTTTATTGAACCTATTGGTGCAATGAATATTCATTTTGCCTTTTTCCTTGGGCAAGGACCAACTGTAGCCCCGATTTGGGTCAAAGCATAAATACGAAAATAACAGTCAATTTTGTTATTTAATTTATAATAAACAAAATGATATTAAAATTTATATTTCTAAATAGTCGCCATGTACGGTCTATATTTTAACTCTACATTCGTACTATACAAAAAAACCGCCAATCAATAAAGTAACCCCCAATAGTTGGACAATCAATTACTGGGGGTCTTTTTATGTCAAAATATAGTCGAGATTTAAAAATTATTATAGCTAATGAATTCTTATCAGGAGAATCATCGGAAATTCTTTCAAAAAAATATGCGATATCTTCTAGTCAGATTCGGTATTGGT